>JAUVYR010000061.1 GCA_030602985.1 Burkholderiales bacterium | reverse complement strand
CCACCCACGGCACAGTACACCATGCAGGCGCCGTCCAGCACGCGCATGGAACGCTCCACCTCGATGGTGAAGTCGACGTGGCCGGGGGTGTCGATGATGTTGAAGCGGTGCTCGGGGTAGGACAGGTCCATGCCCTTCCAGTAGCAGGTGGTGGCAGCGGACGTGATGGTGATGCCGCGCTCTTGCTCCTGCTCCATCCAGTCCATGGTGGCGGCACCGTCGTGCACTTCACCAATCTTGTGGTTCACACCGGTGTAGAACAGAATGCGTTCGGTGGTGGTGGTTTTGCCGGCGTCGATGTGGGCCGAGATACCGATGTTGCGGTAACGCTCGATGGGCGTGGTACGTGCCATGAAAGATTCTCCGAAAAATACAGGCAAAGCCCGCCACTCCGGTCAGAGTGAAACGGGCCCTGGATTGCGATAAGCGCGGCTTAGAAGCGGAAGTGGCTGAAGGCCTTGTTGGCTTCGGCCATGCGGTGCACTTCGTCACGGCGCTTCATGGCGCCACCACGGCCTTCGGTGGCCTCCAGCAGCTCGTTGGCCAGGCGCAGAGCCATGGACTTCTCGCTGCGCTTGCGGGCCGCCATCTTGATCCAGCGCATGGACAAAGCCAGACGGCGAACCGGACGCACTTCAACGGGCACCTGGTAGTTGGCACCACCGACACGGCGGGACTTCACTTCCACCAGCGGCTTGACGTTGTTGATAGCGACATTGAAGAGTTCCAGCGGATCCTTGCCGGTTTTCTTCTCCATGGTTTCGAGGGCACCGTAAATGATGCGCTCGGCAACCGCTTTCTTGCCGCCTTCCATGATCACGTTCATGAACTTGGACAGCTCGACATTGCCGTACTTGGGATCCGGCAGAATTTCACGTTTAGGGACTTCGCGACGACGTGGCATGTTTTCACCTCTGTTGCTTCAGTTGGCACCGCTTCCGGCGGCACCGCGAGAGTCATACACAACTCTCACTTACTCGACCCGCGCACACCATGTGCGTTGTGGGTCACTACGCCTGATTGCCCGCCAGCAGGGCATTCAAGCACCGATTGATCGAACGATCAGGCCTTCTTGGGGCGCTTGGCGCCGTACTTGGAGCGCGACTGCTTGCGGTCTTTCACGCCTTGCAGGTCGAGCGAGCCACGCACGATGTGGTAACGCACACCGGGCAAGTCCTTGACACGACCGCCACGAACCAGCACGACGCTGTGTTCCTGGAGGTTGTGGCCTTCACCGCCGATGTAGGAAATAACTTCAAACCCGTTGGTCAGGCGCACCTTGGCAACCTTACGCAGAGCGGAGTTCGGCTTCTTGGGGGTCGTGGTGTACACACGGGTGCACACGCCACGACGCTGGGGGCAGTTTTCCATGGCCGGGCTCTTGGATTTGGTCTGTTCGACCTCCCGGCCGTGGCGCACGAGTTGGTTGATGGTTGGCATTGAAAAAACGTCCCTAAACGTTTGAAATTGAAAACAAAAGGCCCTTCGGAAAATTCCGAAAAGCCCTCAAATGTAGCACGATCAATTGACGATGGCAAGCATCAGGCGTTCAAGCGTTCGCACGACTTCACCGCAGCCATAAGCGAATCGCTCCCCAGAGGCGCCCCCAGAAACCGGCCTCGCGGACCGTTTCCAGCACGAAGAGCGGCACTTCAGCCACCACATCGCCATCGGTGGTGGTGATGCGAAGCGTGCCCAATGGCTGCCCCTGAAGGAGAGGCGCCACGAGTGGCTCCGTGCGAAGGACTTCGGTACGCAAAGCTGACGCCTGCCCCGCCGGGATCGACACCATCACGCCATCTTCACGCCCCAGACGGACCGTGCGGCTGCGGCCTTTCCAGACATCGGGCTCGATGACGGCCTGCCCCGGTTCGAACAGGCGTACAGCCTCGAATGCAGAGAACCCCCAATTCAGTAGCCGCTGGCTTTCAGCCGCACGGGCATTGGCACTGGAGGCACCCAGCACGATGCTGATCAGGCGGCGTTCACCGGCCGCGCCTTCGCCCAGTGCGGGAAACTGGCGGCGGGCTGTCGCCACCAGGCAGTAGCCTGCCGCTGCCGTAAAGCCGGTTTTCAAGCCGTCGACGGTCGGATCGCGGAACAGCAAGAGATTGCGGTTGGTGTCGTTGGCCGCGGGGGTGCCCGGAAAACGGTAGCGCTGGATCGCATACAGCCCGACATACTCAGGAAAGTCCTTGATCAGTCGCGAAGCAAGTATGGACAAATCCCGGGCGGTGGTCATATGCCCAGGCGCTGTGAGGCCTTCGGGATTCATGTATCGGGTCCGGGTCATGCCCAGGGCCAGTGCCTGCTGGTTCATCAACTCCACGAATCGCTCGACCGAGCCCGCGAGCCCTTCGGCCAGCGCAATGGTGGCGTCGTTGCCGGACTGCACGATCATGCCTTTGAGCAGATCTTCCACGGGCACCTGCATGCGGGGCTCGATGAACATGCGTGAACCAGGCATGCGCCAGGCCCGCTCACTGACGCTGAATGTCTGGTCCATGCGGATGCGACCGGCCCGCAGCGCGTCGAACACGATGTAAGCGGTCATCAGCTTGGTCAGGGAAGCCGGCTCGACCTCCATATCGGGTTCGCGCGAGGCGAGGATCTGGTTGGTGGTGACATCCAGCACCAGAAAGGAGCGCACCGCCACTTCGGGCGGCTCGGGCAGGCGGGGTTGGGCCCAGACAGCCTGCACCCACACCATCCAGCACAACAGCAACAGCCCGCCATGGCGGACGACAGACAAAAACATAGACACGTGAAATCCGTTGAATCGCAAAACAAGTAGCGAGCGCGCTCAGTGCGCGTCGCCAGACAGAAGGTGGCGAACCACCAGTGATTTGAGCAAAGGCAGCCGCCCATGAAAGAAATGTTCGACCTCGGGAATGACGGCCACGGGCAGCATCTGCGGACGCGCCCAATCCATCACCGCGGACAAGGGAACGGTCTCATCCCGCTCACCGTGCAGGACCAGCGAACGGTCGTGAAGTTCCTGCGGCAGCACAGGCACGTCGAAACGGCTGGCGGCCGTACCGACGCAAATGACACTCGACAGGACCCGCTGGCCCACGAGTGCCACAGCGGCTCGCACGGTCACGTAGGCTCCAAAGGAAAAACCCGCCAGCGCCAGAGGGCCCGCAGGTGCCAGCGACCGGATCAGATGCAACATGTCCTCGGTTTCTGCAATGCCACCGTCGTGGACACCCGCGCTCTGACCCACGCCGCGAAAGTTGAACCGGACGGTGACCCAGCCGGTTTGCAGATGGGCACGGGCCAGGGTCTGCACCACTTTGTTCTGCATCGTGCCCCCGAACAAGGGGTGTGGGTGCGCAATGACAGCCACACCACCCAGCGGCCGAGGGGCCTCAGGACGGTCGATCGCCACCTCGATGGCACCAGCCGGCCCGTCAATCAGACGAATATCGGTTTGCGCGTTCATGCATGCCCACCCCGATCAGCGCCCGACGTCCGGGGCCAGGCGCAAGCGCCCGACCACCACGCCGTTTTGCAGATGGCTCTCGACGATTTCATCGATGTCCTGGGTGTCCACAAAGGTGTACCAGACCGCCTCGGGGTAGACCACAGCCACCGGGCCACCTGCACAGCGGTCGAGGCAGCCTGCCTTGTTGACACGCACCTTGCCCTGACCCAGCAGGCCCAGTTCCTTGGCGCGCGATTTGCAACGGTCGAAGCCCGCTTGCGCAGGATGATCCGCGCAACAGGCTTCACCGCTGTCACGCTTGTTCAGACAGAAAAAGATGTGTCGCTGGTAGTAACCGGCAGGAGGGGGCGTGCTGCTCATAAGCGCCCATTGTAGGAGGACGGCGCGGGCCGGAGGGCCAATCGCAAGCCGACCCACAAGGCGCCATAGGGCCACAGCCAGCCCAGCCATTGGGACAGACCATGGAAATGAATGAACCGGCCCTGCTCCCAGATCTGCAGCGATTGCGCGAAGTAGGCCACTTCAGGGGCACGGTTCAGCCAGCCCAGCGCAAAACTCCAGGCCAGCAGGGACAGCACGGCGGCTGTACGATGCCCGATGGTCAGACTGAAGAGCGTCATGGCCAGCGCGAAAATCAGTCCCAGGGAGACCGGCTGCGTCAGCCAGACCCAGGCGTGCTGCGGACCGTAGGTCAGGCTGGCCGACAACATGCTGACGCCCAGCACCATCGGGATGGACAACAGCATGAAAACTGCCCGATGAGCGGTCCGGCGAAGGATGGCGAAACCCAGCAGGATGGGTGCCCAGACGCAAAGTGCCACGACCACGGCCTCGGTCAATGGGCTGAGCGGGGGCGATAGCGCCGGCTGGGGCACCCAGCCATCCAGTATCGAACCTTCGGTCAAACGGATGAGTGCCGCTTCCAGCCGTGGCCAGACCTGCCCGAGCCCATACGGCAGGGGGGTCGGGTAAAGCAACGCCAACGGCCAGAAAAGCAGCACCAGCACCGCGCCATGGGTGCGCTGCACCAATCCTGTCTGCCGGAACGCCTGCCACGGGCCGAGCAGCCCCCAGCGCAACATGAGCCACGCCAGTAACACCCCCATGGCACCGCCAGCGCTATTCAAGAGCCAATCCACCTGCGAGGGGACGCGGTGGAGAAGGAAATTCTGCGTGCCCTCCATCAGCAGCGACACCATGGCGGGCACCGCCATGCCCAGCCACCAGGCAGCGCGCGTATAGCCCGAGCGAGCGAGCGCCAGGGCCAGCAGAAACCCGAGCGGCACATAGCCCATGAAATTGCTGACCAGATCAAAGGTGGTCAGGTATGACGGCCAGGGAGCGGTGAGAAAAAGCCAGGGGGCAATCCCCTGTGAACGCCAGCCGGTGAACGGATACAGGCTGGCATAGACCACCAGCACGAAGTAGAAGAGAAACAGTGGCCAGGCGGTGGAAATGCCCCGACGGTCGTTCATGCTGATGCGCTGCGGCGATCAGAACGGCTTGACCACGACCAGAATGACCGCCAGGATCATCATGACCACGGGGGCCTCATTGAACCAGCGATACCAGACATGGCTGTATGGGTTCGTGCCAGACTCGAATCGTTGAAGCAAGCGCCCGCAGGCATGGTGGTAGCCGATCAGGAGCACGATGATCAGCCATTTGGCGTGCATCCATCCATTGCCTGCGCCGCGCCCAATGCCGTATCCCCACCATAGCCACAGCCCCAGACCCAGCGCCGGGATAGCCAGCAAGGTCATGAAACGGTACAGTTTACGGGCCATCAGCAGCAGGCGCTCGCGCTCGGCGGTGCTGGCAGGGTCGACCATGGCCAGATTGACAAAAATGCGCGGCAGATAAAAAAGTCCCGCAAACCAGCTGGCTACGAAGACAATATGAAATGATTTAACCCACAACATCTGACTAGTGTAGCCAAGGAGGCCGGATATGCAGCACGAGACAACGCCACACTGGCAAAACGTGGGTGATACGCTGTGTGCCTCCGGCGAGTCGCCTTTCTGGCATGCGCAGGAAGAGCGGCTGTACTGGGTGGATACTTTGCTCAAGCGCGTTTGGCGTCACCACCCCGCCAGTGGCCGTTCAGAGCACTGGGACTTTCCCGAACCAGTGACGGGTCTGGCCCCCTGCCGCAGCGGCGGCTTGCTGCTGGTCATGGGGACACAGGTCATGCACGCCGGCAGTTGGATGGATGTACCGACCCCGCTGTCAACCTTGCCGGCATCGCGCATGCCTTACCGGTTGCAAGGGGGACGCTGCGATCCCTGGGGCCGGTTTTGGGTGTCCAGCATGCCGACAGGGCCGGAGGCTGGACCCGACAGCGGCATGACGGGCACGCTGTATTGCCTGCCGACGCGCCGACAGGCACGGGTCGAGCTGCAGCCCGTGCGCGGCGCGGTGCTGGACTGCCACGGCTGGGCCTGGTCACCCGATGGTCGCTTCATGGTCTGGTGCGCCCACCACCGACACGAGGTCGAGCAGGCGGGCATGTCCCTGCCCGGCAGCTGGCCCCCTGAACTGGGTCTGCCGATGACGCTGGCACGGTTTTCCGAGGCCGACGTGGCCCGGCTGGGATCACCCCGCAGTGGGGCGATGGACAAACTGGGCCGCTACTGGGTGGCGATGGCTGGCGGCGGCCGGGTGCTTTGCATCGACGATCACGGTCAGGCGCAGATCGAGGTGCGAACTCCCACCTTCAACCCCACCGGGCTGTGCTTCGGTGGCGCTGACATGCGGACACTGTTCGTGACTTCGTCGCGTGCACATCGCAGCGCGGAAGAACTGGCGGCCTACCCCAGGTCCGGGGGCGTCTTTTCGCTGCGGCTCGATGCCCCGGGAGCCACGCAGGCGGTGTATTGGGACTGAAAGCCGCCGTTAAAAAAATTCACACCAGCGGCCGCCCAACCCCACTAGGATGTCGGCATGTCTGAATCACCTGACTCTGTTTCGACCCCCGACGGGTCGCTGGTCTCGCCGATACCGCCTGCGTTGGCTCCATGGGCCGACGCCATCCGGGAGGCTGGGACCTCCGGGCGGCACCTGAACATCAGCGGCGGCGGCACCAAGGCTTTTTTGCGGGCACCCCTGCCTCCGGACGCCCTGAGCCTGGGGACGACCGACTACAGCGGCATCGTGGCCTACGAGCCCACCGAGCTCGTGATCACAGTCAAGGCCGGCACTTCGCTGGCCTCCGTCGAGGCCGCGCTGGACGAACGTGGCCAGTCACTGGCCTTCGAGCCGCCCCATTTCAGCGCTGGCTCCACCGTGGGTGGCATGGTAGCGGCGGGCCTGAGTGGGCCAGCGCGCGCCAGCGTTGGCGCGTTGCGGGATTACGTACTGGGTGTGCACCTGCTCAATGGGCGAGGGCAATACATGGAATTTGGCGGGCAGGTCATGAAAAACGTCGCCGGCTACGACGTGAGCCGCCTGCTGACAGGCAGCATGGGGGCATTGGGCGTGATCACGCAGGTGTCGCTGAAGGTGCTGCCGGTGGCACCCGCTGAAGCGACGCTGCGCTTTGCGCTCACGCAAGCCGAGGCGATCACCCGGCTGGCTCGCTGGCGTGGACAGCCGCTGCCCTTGAATGCCAGTTGCTGGGCACAGGATCCTCAGGACGCGGCGACTGGCCATCTGACCCTGCGGTTGCGTGGCGCGGTGGCCGCCGTCGAATCGGCCAGCGAGATGTTGACCCGCACAGCCGGTGGTGAGCGCCTGGACGCGAGCGCCATGGCGGCTGACTGGACCGCCTGCCGCGACCACCAGCTGCCCTTCTTCCAGTCGCCGCCTGACGACACCTGGGCCCTGTGGCGTTTGTCGGTCGCACCCACCACCCCTCCGCTGACAGGCGACTGGCCCACTCTGATGGAGTGGCACGGGGGGCTGCGCTGGGTTTGGGCGCCTCTGGCAGCAGCCCCAACACTGCGCGCCTGGGCACAGGCCGCTGGGGGTCATGCCACCGTGTTCCGCTGGCCTGGCATGCCTACCTCACAGGACATGGGCGTGGAACGCGTCACCCCCCTGAGCGGCCCGCTGCTGGCCATCCACCAACGACTCAAGGATGCGTTTGACCCGGCGGGCATTTTCCCGACCGGCCTGTGGCGCACCGCCCACTGAGACCCGGAGACCTCCATGCAAACCCAACTGGCGCCTGCCTATGCAGGCACCCCGGACGGCCAGGCCGCGGAAGCGATTCTGCGCAAATGCGTGCATTGCGGCTTCTGCACCGCCACTTGCCCCACCTACCAGCTGCTGGGCGACGAACTCGATGGTCCACGGGGGCGCATCTACCTGATCAAGCAGGTGCTGGAAGGCGCCGAGCCGACACGCAAGACCCAGCAACACCTGGACCGCTGCCTGACCTGCCGCAACTGCGAGTCCACCTGCCCCAGCGGGGTGGAGTACGGCCATCTGGTGGACATCGGCCGCAAGATCGTCGACCAGAAAGTGGAACGCCCGGCGGCCGAGCGGGCCGTGCGGTGGCTGCTGAAAGAGGGACTGCCTTCGCCGGTGTTCGGGCCGGCCATGAAGCTCGGTCAGGCGGTGCGCCCACTGCTGCCCGCCAACCTGCGCAACAAGGTACCCGCGCGCCAGGAGGCAGGCAACTGGCCGAATCAGGCCCATGACCGCCGGGTGCTGATGCTGGAAGGCTGTGTGCAGCCCGCCATGATGCCCAACATCAACACCGCGACCGCGCGGGTACTGGATGCCGCTGGCATTGAGGTGATCCGGGTCCCCAAGGCCGGATGCTGCGGCGCGGTGAAGTTTCACCTGAACGACCAGACGGGGGGGCTGGACGAGATGCGGGCCAACATCGACGCATGGTGGCCCTGGATACGCCCCGATGCGCCGACGCCCGTGGAGGCCATCGTGATGAATGCCTCCGGCTGCGGAGTGACTGTGAAGGAGTACGGCCACCTGCTCCAGCACGACCCCGCCTACGCCGAGAAGGCCCGCCGCGTGAGCGAACTCACCCAGGACCTGAGCGAACTGCTGCCGACGCTGGTGCCGGCCTTGCGGGACCGGCTGACGGCAGGAAGTGAACGGCCCGGCACCCTTGCTTATCACCCGCCGTGCACCTTGCAGCATGGCCAGAAGCTGCGTGGCGGGGTGGAAAAATGGTTGGGTGAACTGGGCTTTGATGTCCAGGTGGCCCGCTACGAGTCGCACCTGTGTTGCGGCTCGGCGGGAACCTACTCGGTGCTGAACCCGGGCCTGTCCTACCAGCTGCGTGATCGCAAGCTGTCGCATCTGGGTGCGCTGCAGCCGCAAGCCATTGTGTCGGCCAACATCGGCTGCATCACCCATCTGCAGTCCGGTACCGACACACCCGTCAAGCATTGGGTCGAGGCGCTGGACGAGGCCTTGCAGGCCGCAGCGGTCTGAACCCATGCTCAACGCCCTGACAGCTCTGCTGTGCCTGCAACTGGCCGGCGAGGTGCTGGTACGGGCTTTCCATTGACCTCTGCCCGGACCTGTGGTAGGCATGGCCCTGCTGCTGGCAGCGCTCATTGCCTGGCCCGCCGGCCTGCCTTGGATGAAACCGGCCGCGCAGGGGCTGCTGCAACACCTGTCGCTGCTGTTCGTGCCTGCCGGCGTGGGCGTCATGCTGCACCTGCAGCGGCTGGGTGAAGAGGCACTCGCCATCGGCGTCGCGCTGGTGCTCAGCACCTGGCTGGGCATGGCTGTGGCCGCCATGGTGATGCTGGCGCTGATGCGACGCGCGGGAGTGGCCGACGATGCAACCCCCTAGCACCGAACTGCGAGAGATCTGGGTCTATCTCTCGACCACACCGCTACTGGGCTTGACCCTGACGCTGGCGGTGTATGTACTGGCCTACCGGCTGTATGCCCTGGCGCGATTCAATCCATTGGCCAACCCGGTGGCCCTGTCGATCGTGATGCTCGCCACGGTACTGACACTGACGGGCACCCCCTACGCCACCTACTTTGAAGGAGCCCAGTTTGTGCACTTTCTGCTGGGGCCGGCCACGGTGGCCCTGGCGGTGCCCTTGATGGAGCAGTGGCATCGGCTCAAGCGCTTGTGGTGGCCCTTGCTGGCCGGGCTGGTCAGTGGCACCCTGGTGGGTACGGTCAGTGCGTTGTTGCTGGCGCGCTGGTTGGGTGCATCGGAAGCGACACTGGCTTCGCTGGCGCCGAAATCGGTCACCACCCCCGTGGCCATGGGCATTGCCGAACAGGTGGGGGGTCTGCCTTCGCTGACAGCGGTGCTGGTCGTGTCCACCGGCATCGTGGGTGCAGCGACCGCCCGCTTCCTGTTTGACGCCATGCGCATCCACAACCCGGTGATTCGGGGCTTCGCGCTGGGCACCGCCGCGCACGGCATTGGCACGGCGCGGGCTTTTCAGGTCAATGAGACCATGGGCGCCTTCGCTGGGCTGGCCATGGGGCTGACCGCCCTGTTCAGCGCTCTGACCCTGCCATGGCTGGTCAGCGGGGTGTTGCGCTGGCTGTAAAGTGTGGTCATGCCTCGCCCTATCCTAGCCACCGTTCATCAAACCGCCCTGCTGGCCAACCTGACCCGTATCCGCCAAGCGGCTGGCGACGCCCGCGTCTGGGCTGTGGTCAAGGCCAACGCCTATGGCCATGGCATCGAGCGTGTGTTCCCGGCCTTCCGCGCCGCCGATGGCTTTGCCTTGCTTGATCTGAGTGAAGCCCAGCGACTGCGCGCGCTCGACTGGCGCGGCCCCATCCTGCTGCTGGAGGGGGCTTTTGAAGCGCGAGACCTGGAAATCTGCTCGCGCCTGAACTTGTGGCATGTGATCCACCGTGAGGAACAGATCGACTGGCTGGCTGCCCATAAAACCCAGCAGCCCCACCGTGTGTTCCTGAAAATGAATTCGGGCATGAACCGGCTGGGGTTTCAGCCTGCGGCCTTCCGGGCCGCCTGGCGTCGATTGGAAGCCCTGCCCCAGGTGGAAGAAATCTCGCTGATGACGCACTTCAGCGACGCCGATGGTCAACGCCACGGCCGGGAAGGGGTGCATGACCAGATGGACCGGTTTGTGGAAGCCACCAGCGATCTGCCCGGCGAACGCAGCCTGTGCAACAGCGCCGCCCTCTTGCGATACGGTCAGGCCCTCGCGCTAGGCGCGATGGCGGATGCCCCGCGCCTCGCCGCCGACTGGGTGCGGGCTGGCATCGCCCTGTATGGGGGGGCGCCCGATGGCCCGACTCGCTCTGCCCATGAATGGGGCCTGCAACCCACGATGACCTTGTCGAGCGAGGTGATCGCCGTCCAGCATCTGCGTGCCGGTGACACCGTGGGCTACGGATCGACCTACACCGCCGCGGCTGACATGCGCATCGGGATCGTGGCATGTGGCTACGCCGATGGCTACCCTCGCCATGCGCCCGGTACGGCAGAGCGGGCGGCGCCGGTGCTGGTCAATGGGGTGCGAACGCGTCTGGTGGGTCGGGTCAGCATGGACATGCTGGCGGTGGATTTAAGCCCGGTCGAAGCCACGGGAACACCTTGCCAACCGGGGGATGAGGTGGTGCT
>JAUVYR010000057.1 GCA_030602985.1 Burkholderiales bacterium | reverse complement strand
CGCGAAGCCGGGTTCACGGTCGACCTGGTGCCCAACGGGGTGGATGGTTTGCACCAAGCCATCGAAGGCGACCCCGACCTGGTGGTCCTCGACGTCATGCTGCCCGGGATGAACGGATGGCAGGTGCTGCAACACCTGCGTAGCCAGGGACGGCAGATGCCGGTGCTCTTCCTGACGGCACGCGACCAGGTGGAGGACCGCGTCAAAGGCCTGGAACTGGGCGCCGATGATTACCTCGTCAAGCCGTTTTCTTTTGCCGAGCTGCTGGCACGGGTGCGCACCATCCTGCGCCGTGGCCGCAACGGCGCCGAAAGCACGACGCTGCAAGTGGCCGACCTGGAGATGGACCTACTGCGCCGCCGGGTGAGCCGTGGTGGCCACCGCATCGACCTCACGGCCAAGGAGTTCGGCCTGCTGGAACTGCTGATGCGCCGCCACGGCGAGGTGTTGCCCCGTTCGCTCATTGCCTCGCAGGTCTGGGACATGAACTTCGACAGCGACACCAACGTGATCGAGGTAGCAGTGCGCCGCTTGCGGGCCAAAGTGGACGACGGTTACGAGGTCAAGTTGATCCAGACCGTGCGAGGCATGGGGTACGTGCTGGAAGCGCCCTGAGGACCATGTCGTTCGCCCGCCTGACCCTCACCACCCGGCTGACGGTGCTGTTCACCCTGGTCACGGCCACGGTGCTGCTGGGTTTAGGCCTGCTGGTGGCCTGGGTCACGGCACAGCACTTTGTGGAGCTCGATCGCCTTTACCTCGGCAACAAGTTGAGGCTGGTGCAGAAGGTGGTCTCGGAAGCGGGGGAGGGGGATGCGCTGCGCGATGCTCTGGACGACATGCTGGACAACCACGACGGTTTGTACCTGCAGGTCTGGCTGGACGGCCAACTCGTCTACGGCCCCGACGACCTGACGGTGATGGCACCTGAGAGCCCTTTGGCACCCGGGGATCTGGTGGAATGGACCTACGGCGGCCGCGCGCTGCGTGGGTTTGCCGAGGTATCAGCGCTTGCCGTGTCTGAGGTCGCCCGCCCGCCAGCGTTGCGGTCGGCTCAGGTCGTGATTGCGGTCGATACCCAAGCCCACGCGCATTTTCTGGCCTCAATGCGACAGACATTGGCCCTTTACCTGCTGCTGGCGGCCCTGTTGAGTGGCGTGCTGGGTTGGTGGGTGGCTCGCCGTGGGCTGGCGCCGCTGAAAGCGATGCGCGACAGGGCGACCTCGACCACAGTGCACACCCTGCAGCAGCGCATGCCGGTCGATTCGGTACCGGTGGAGTTTGCCGAACTTGCCGCCAGCTTGAATGCCATGTTCGAGCGGCTGCACCGGGACTTTCAGCGCTTGATGGATTTTTCTGCTGACTTGGCGCACGAATTGCGCACGCCCGTCAGCAATCTGCTCACACAGACCCAGGTGGCCCTGGCGCAGCGGCGCAGCGCCGACGAGTACCGCGACGTGCTCGAATCGAACGCCGAAGAGTTTCAGCGTCTGGCACGCATGGTGGCCGACATGCTGCTCCTCGCCAAAACCGAAAACGGCATCGACCTGCCGCACCGGGAAGCCATCGAGTTGGCCCAGGAGGTTCAAGCCCTGTTCGACTTCTACGAAGCGGTAGCCGAAGAACGGGGCGTACGGCTGCGGCTTGAAGGCGAAGCCCACCTGCAGGGGGACCGCTTGATGGTTCGTCGCGCCATCGGGAACCTGCTGTCGAACGCACTGCGGTACGCCGAAACCGGCTCTGTGGTGCTGGTATGCCTGTCGGATGCAGACCATGTTGCCAAACTTGATGTCATCAACCAGGGGGCAACCATCGACCCCATCCACTTGCCGCGCTTGTTTGACCGGTTTTACCGTGCGGACCCGGCCCGCGCGCACCCCGGCTCCGACGGTGCGGGCCTTGGGTTGGCCATCACCAAGGCCATCGTCGAGTCACATGGCGGAACGATTGCCGTACGTTCATCGCACGGGCGCACTTGCTTCACGATGGCGTTCCCAGACAAGCGGCGCCGGTGAGCCGCAGGGGGCCTGGCTGGCTTACGGACAAGACACCCTTTTAGCATTTAACATAATATACAGAGGTCCCCAACTCGTTGCCAGTAGGTTGGGGACCTAGCCTCCCCCAGCGCCTGCTCCCACAGCTGTGCGCTCTCAGGGTGTAGCTCTGACTCCACCAGGGCCACCGTAATCAGCACGGGCAACCCTGCCACCTTCGCCAGATACGCAATTTCGGATGTGTCTGGCTTTCTCTCTCCAGATTTCCATTCACTGATGCGGCTTGGCGTTTTTCGCATCATCGCGGCCAGCTGCTTGCCGCTTCCAGCTGCCTGAGCAGCTTTCCCAACGAGTTCCGACACTTTCATTTTTTTCTCCTGTGCTTCCCGCAATCGGGAATATTTGTGGTAACGTTCGCGTTGTTGGTTCCCACTTTAGGGAATCACCACTTTCGGTAACTCGAACTGTACACCCCATGCGCACTCCCCAGCAACTCAGTGAGAACACGAAGCCGACGCGGGCGGGCCTAGCTTGCGACGGCACGCCTGCGGCGGCATCTGTTCCCCCCCTGAGTAACACGGGGATAAACAAATGGCTCCGAGAAGGGATGTTCTGAATGTCAGCCGAACAAATCCTCTTTGACGGTAAGCGTGTCCTGGTCAAGACCATGGAACGCGCAGCCAAAGCCGACTCCGGTGTGATCGTTGACTACCTCCGCTTCACGGTGAAGCGCGAAGCCCTGAAAGGCCTGGAAGATGCCCACCTCCCCCAAAGCGATGCCGCATTTGTGCGACTACTTGCCGAGCGACTGGCCGACCTTACGGGCTTTTCTTTCGGAGAGGTCCGCCAGAAAGGCCGCGACTACTACGACCACACCTGCACCATCTGGAACCCCAACGGCCACGAGGTCGGCAGCGTCAGTGGTGGCGGCGAACACCAGCGCGGCACGTTCTGCTTCACCCTCAAAGGTGAGGGCTGCACCTACGCCCGAGAAGGGTGGGAGAGGGCGGTTTATGACTTCGCCCAAAGCCTGGACGCAAAAATCACTCGAATTGACCTCGCCCGAGACTACTTCCAGGGCGAGAAAGGCGGCGTTGAGGCCGTCCGCGATGCCTATTTGAGCGGCCAGTTTGACTACCGCAACCGTCGCCCGAGTCAGGAAAACGCCGGCAGCTGGGACAACGGCCACAGCCGTACGTACTACGTCGGCAAGCGAGAAAGCGGGAAGATGTTCCGCGCCTACGAGAAGGGCCACCAGTTCGGGGACATGGAGAGCAAGTGGTGGCGTGCTGAGGTCGAGTATCGAAGCCATCAGCGCATCATTCCGCTGGAGTCGCTGATACGGCCAGCCAACTATTTTGCTGGGGCCTACGAGTACACCGCCGACCTTTTGGTCGATGTGTTCCCCACCACGGTGCCCACCTCTCACGCTGTGGCCGAGGCCAGCGCGCAACGCGCCGTCAGGTGGATGGAGCGCACTGTGGCTCCCGCCCTGGTCCACCTCAGCCTCAACAGCGGCTTCGATTGGGTCACCCGCCTTTGCATCGAGCACGCCGACCGACCCATGCCCAAGGCTCTGCGCGGCCTCAGCCCCACCAGCATCAAGCACGGCTTGGACCAGGCCCTCAAACGATTTACCCAAAGCTCAGAGGAACCGGCCCTCTGTGCGCCTTTCAACCTGCCGGAACTGGAAACCACAGCATCATGAAATTTAACTCTCGCGTCACCATCACCGGCGTCAAGTCCTCCAAGGGCACCTTGGAAAACGGCAACGCCTACGACAGCACAAAGGTCTACGTTCAGACCGACCTGGACGACTCCAAGGGCAACGGCAAAGGCTCGGCCACCGTTGAATACACCTGGGGCACCAGTGACAACTACGCCACGATCAAGCATCTGCCGTTTCCCATCGTTGCTGACGTTGAAATGGAGATCGTGACCAACGGCCGCACCCAGCGCACCCAGCTGGTCAGCCTTAAGCCTGTGGCACAGGCCAAGGCCGGGGCCTGAAATGGCGATCGAGCTAGCCGACGAATACGAGCCCACCGGCTTGATTTCTGGCCTGCTCGGTGCCATCGCTGATGAGATGTCCGACAGCCGTCGCGGGCTCATTCCCCACGGTGGCGAGTACATCGAAGTCAGACGCCACACCGACAGCGACGCCGTGCTGGTGCTTCGCCTATCAATCGACGTCGAATGACGTGACACCCCAACCGGTAGCCCCTGCCTCCCAATGCCCAACGCTGGGCGGGGGCCTCCGGGTGCGATGTTGCACCGTAACTCGAAAGTTCAACATGAAAAAATTCATGATCGAAAAAATGGCTGCCCGTATCGCTGCTGGCGGTGCTGCTTCCCTTGCTCTGCTCGTTCAGACCGCACAAGCTGCCGTGCCCACCGAAGTGACCACGGCCATCACCAGCGCCGGCACCGATCTGCAAACCGTTGCCGTTGCGATCATCGCTGCCATGGCTGCGTTCTGGGGCATCAAGGCCATCGGCACGAAACTGGGCCTCTGGAAGTAATGGGGCAGGGCGGCCATGTCCCAGTTCATTTGCGACACTGAAGCCGGCTGCACTGTCACAGTGCTAGTCGAGGCCGCCCCACCTTCCGCGGAGCGGGTCGAGGACCTGCTCCACCTTTTTTACGCCTTCCTCGCCGTGCTGGCCGTGGTCTGGGGCCTCAAGCAGCTGATCAACCTGTTCACCGGCGACACCGAGCGATGATTCACCATGCCTTCACCCGTCGAATTGTTCATGGCTGCGGGGCTCTCCTTGCTGCTCTGGGTCTTGTTCAAGTAGCCCACGCCGGCTACGCGCTCCCATCCCCCCCACCAGGCTGGGGCGGCACCACTGGCGCCCATACCTACCAGGCTGCTAACGCTTCCCAGTGGCTGTCCGGCACCGTCCGTACCAATGCCGCCCTCAACGTTGCGGGCAAGATTATCAATGTTCCCGCCGCTTTACGTGTTTCAGCAAATGCCGCTTCGTATTTCAAACCTCAACTACTTGCAAACCCATATTTGCTGATTGGTGTTACTCTTGCAGGCATTGCTGCAGACTATTATTATGATCAGGAGCTAGGTCAATTTGTAAAGCCCGGTTTAGCTTCTTCTATTTATCCGTCCCCCTTCCCCGATTGTGAGTCCGCTATTGGGTGGACGTACACCTCTCCTTATCCCGATTGTGATCATGTAAGGCAGTATGCCCCTAACTATTGGACTAGGCTCAACTACGCACCAAATGGTTGCCTCCTTCGCGGCACGGTCGGCAGGACATACTATGCCTCTGGTTGGTATTGTCCTGTCGCATCCACTCCCCGTCCCTTAACGCCTCAAGAATTCGAGGAGGATGTAATTCCTAACATCCCTCCCGAAATAATCCCTGTTATTTTTCCTGATTCGCCCATCCCTGTCACCCCTCCTGTCATCAACCCGGCCCCGGATGCCCCCACCGTGCCCCGCCCGCTGATCGTCCCCATGGGCGATCCCCAGCCCATCCCCAACACCAACCCGCCCCAGTGGCGCCAACCTGTCATCCAGGTGTCACCAGCCCCCACACCCTCGCAACCTTGGCAGGTCGATCTCGTCCCCCGTGACGTCATCAGCAGCGACCCCACGCCTATCCGTGAGCCTGCAGCCGATCCCCTGCCCAACGGCTCCACCGCCCCATCCGAGGATGCCGACCTGTGCGCCAAGAATCCCGACATCCTCGCCTGCCAGAAACCCGAACTGGACGCTCCAGAGGTTGAGCTGCCCAAGGACACCGTGTCCATTACCTACACCCCCGAGAACTTCGGCGGAGGGGGTGGCTCCTGCGTTGCTCCAGTCGATATCAGCTATTTCGGCCACAGCGCCCGCATTCTCGACACCGACCAGGCATGCGGCTGGATCAGTGCATACCTACGCCCTGTCGCTCTTCTGGTCGCTGCATTCATCTCGCTCGGAATTGTTGTCGGAGGCTTGAAAACAGAATGAAAATCGGCACCTGGTTGCTCTCATTGGTTCAGCCAATGATTGCCAAAATACTGATTGCACTTGGCCTTTCTGCTGTCTCTATTGTCGGAGTCACTGAAGCCATTGATGCATTGCGCGATCAGCTCACCAGCTCATATTCCAGCATGCCTGCCAATTTCATTGGTCTGTTTCAATTGGCCGGAGGTGGCACCGCCATGGGAATGATCCTCGGTGCCATCACCACCAGGCTGATGCTCTGGCAGGCCCAGAAATCCCTTCAATTCCTGGGCAAAGCCCAAAACTGAATAAATTCCGGGTTAATGGCGTTGGGCTACACCAGGACACCCCCAAATGATTACCGTCATCACCGGCACACCAGGTGCCGGCAAAACCCTGTATACCATTGCAAAACTGCTCCAGCCGCTTGTGGGCACCACTGTCACCGCAAAGGACGAAAACGGCGACCAGGTACAGATTCCCCGCACCATTTACACCAACATAAATGGGCTCCAGCTCGATCACCAATTAATCGGCCCTGGCGGCACCTGGGACCAATCCAAAAGCAAGGATTGGACGTTCGAGCCCATCCCTGGTACAGACGGTCAAGGCCTACGCGATTGGCACACCTGGGCCAAGCCTGGCAGCGTCATCATCTACGATGAGTTTCAGAAGGTATGGCCTCCGCGCCCCAACGGTGCCCCGGTCCCTCCTGATCTCCAGGCTCTCGACACCCACCGCCATATGGGCGTCGATCTCATCCTGATAAGCCAGACACCCAACAACTTTGACCGACACATTGCCGGTTTGACTGGTCGGCATTTGCACGTGCGCCGATTCGGCAACATGGGCTTAACCATCGTCTATGAGTGGGATCACCTCAGTCGAACGCTCATGTATTCCAAGGCCATCGCCAAGAATCCATGGAAGTACGACAAGAAGGTGTTCCAGCTTTACAAGTCTGCGGAGTTGCACACCAAGCAGCCTCGCAAGCTTCCTGCACACTTGTTCATCGTTGGTATTGCTTTGGCCGCAGCTGCGTACCTGATTCCCACCGTCATTGACCGCATCAGCAGCGCAGCCGATCCTCAAAAGCTCGCCACAGAAGCCACCAGCGAGGCCACCAAGGCGCTGGGTTTGCCAACCCCTACCCAACCCCTCACCGGCTCAGAAAACGGCCTCCAGCCTGCCGTTTGGGATTACGCCCAATTCGTTCCCCGTGTGCCCACCATGCCCGAGTCAGCACCGGCCTACGATGAGCTACGCCAGGTCGTTAACATGCCCCGCGTTGCTGGTGGGATCTGTTCTTCTTCCGAGTGCAAGTGCTACACCCAGCAAGGCACCAACGCCGGCTTGACCAGTGACGATTGCCGCGCCTGGTTGAACGACAAACCGTTTGACCCGTACCACCAACCTCAACCCGATCAGCCCGCATCGAACAAGCTCCAGGACATCGCTCAGCCTCCTTCAGGCACCGAACGCCTACACCCCAACCACGTCACCAGCGCGGCCAGCATCACCAGCCTCGACCTCAAGTTCTGATTACTCCTTGTCAAAAACAAGGCCCACGATTGCTCCTTTTACTTGTCTTGCCAGGGCCAGTGCTCGGGCTTTTGCTTTCACCCACCAGCCAGGACGGGGCAGGGTGGGCAACTTCAGTACCGTAGCCGATTGCATCAGCCACGCCCAAAACGCTGAACGCTGGGCAGCAGTCGCACCCACCACGCCTGCCAAGTCCAGTTCCAACTGGACCAGTTGCGCATCGGGGTACTTCCTGAAGTTCGCTGCGATCATGGTTTGTGCCTTTTGGTGTACCGGGTCCCTAGATTCCGAGCCGGGACAATTTAGGTTTTCTGTCCGTGTGGCTCGCCTACGCTTGCACCGTTTCCCTGAGTTCGTCGCCGTGCCATAAGCCACCACGACACGACAGCACTGAGGGGGAAGCTTTGTAAAGCGAAGCTTTATGAACACCCCCGCAGGGCTGGCGGGGCGTGGTAGCGTTGGCCGAAGAGGCGAGGAAATCAGGGAAACGGTGTAGGCCACCGCCAGCACTCACGGACAGAAAACGCCGCGCGGCGAGCGCCTCCAGCCGCGCAGCGGCTCTGACTATCATTTACTTCTCTGCGGCTACACTCTCAAACCAAAGGGAGGGCCTCACATGGGCATTGAAGATCGCGAATGGTATAGGGACGCCCAGCGCAAGCGACTCGACAACGATTATCGTTACGACCCAAAGCTTTTTAGGCGTACACCTCTGCCCCCATCGGGCCGCTTCTCTGTCTGGCGTACCCTATTGCTCTGCCTGGCTGTGTATGGTGCCATCAGCCTATTCCAAGACCTGCGCCACAATTTACCGCCAGACCTTCAAGCGTGGTTGCACAAAGTAGGGCGCATTGACGCTCCCGAAGTCTCCGACCTTTTCCAGGTACTCAATCCGGGCCGATAGCGCTAGGTTTTCCCGCCTGAGTGCCTCATACAACGCAGCGTGCAATCGTGCTGCCTGTTCTGCTTCTGCGTGCACCTCCTGGCGGCCCCAACTGGTGAGCCAGTACACCGCCAACTGAACCGCCCGCGGTGCGCGATCATCGCGCATCCAGCGTTTCACCGTGCCAACAGAAACCCCGAAGCTGCGAGCCAGTACAGCTGCCGGCGGGTTGCCCAAATCATCCAGCATCACCGACAGCGTAGGCCAGCTGCGCGGCATCTTCCAGGACCAATCAGGCCATGACATACGTTGCGTCCTCCCTACAAAAACCACCGGCATTTTCTAGGGGTTTCCACCAATTGAATGGCGCAAAAAAACCGCCACGGTGGGCGGTTTTCAGTGCGTTGGCAATTTTACATAATATACATTGTAGATACTAATAAGGGCAAAGAAAGACCCGGCAAGCCGGGTCCATGAACTTCGCTAAAGCAGCCTTCAAGCCGCTTCGGCCATGTCCCTTTGCCTTTCACGGCGTTGCATGCCGCGCTTCAGTGTGGCAAACATGGTCCACAGGATGATGCCTGCAGACACAGCCAGGAAGCCAGCGCTGATTGGACGGTCGATGAACGTCATCATGTCGCCACGCGACAGCAACAACGAGCGTCGCAGGTTTTCCTCCATCAGCGGGCCCAGCACGAAACCTAGCATCAACGGCGCCGCTTCGAACTTCAGGACAGATAGGAAATAGCCAATTGCACCGACCAGGGCCACCACGTACACATCGAAGGTGTTGTTGTTCACGCTGTACACACCCAGGGCGATGAACACCAGGATGGCCGGATACAGCACGCTGTACGGGATGCGCAGGATGGCCACCCACATGCCCACCAGCGGCAGGTTGAGGATCATCAGCATGATGTTGCCGATGCCGAAGCTCACGATCAGGCCCCAGAACAGTTCGGGCTGTTGCGTCATGAGCAGCGGGCCAGGCTGGATGCCGTGGATGATCAGCGCGCCCAGCATCAGCGCCATCACCGCGTCGCCCGGAATGCCCAGCGACAAGGTGGGCACAAAGGCGGTTTGGGCGGCGGCGTTGTTGGCGGCTTCGGGCGCAGTCACGCCTTCGATGGCACCTTTGCCGAATCGGCTCGGGTCCTTGGCGATCTTCTTTTCCACTGCATACGAAAAGAACGATGCAATGGAGGCACCGGTGCCTGGGAGGGCCCCAAAGAAGCTGCCGATGCCCGTGCCGCGCAGCATCGGAGTGACAGAGTCTTTCCAATCCTTGCGCGTGGGCAGCATGGAACGCATGGAAAACGTTTCCTTGACCTCGCCCTCGCGCTTCTGGTTGATGCTGCTCACCACCTCGGCAATCCCGAACACGCCCATGGCCAGCGCCACCAGGTTGATGCCGTCCATCAGCTCGGGCACGCCAAAGTCGAAACGCGCCACGCCCGAGTTGACATCGGTTCCCACCGTACCCAGCAGAAGGCCGAGCACCACCATCGCCATGCCCTTGGTGGGCGAGCCCGATGCCATGCTCGACGCCGCCACCAGGCCCAGCAGCATCATGGAGAAATACTCAGCCGGGCCAAACTTGAGGCCCAACTCGGCAATGCTGGGCGAAAACAGCACCAGCACCAGAATGCCCAGCATCGAGCCTACGAAAGACGCGATGGTGGTCATGAACAGTGCCACCCCGGCCCGCCCCTGTTGGGCCATCGGGTAGCCGTCCAGACAGGCCACCGCAGACGACGGTGTCCCCGGCAAGTTCAGCAGGATGGAGGCAGTCGAGCCACCATATTGCGCGCCATAGTACACGCCGGCCAGCATCACGATCGCTGCGGTGGGCGGAATGTGGTAGGTGATAGGCAGCAACAGCGAAATGGCAGCCATGGCACCGATGCCCGGCAGCACGCCGATCAGGGTGCCCAGGAACACGCCGATGAAGCAGTACAGCAGCGTGATGGGTTGCAGCGCCGACTCGAGGCCGACGAGAAGTCCGTTCAGAATATCCATGTCAGTTGCTCCAGGGCCACACAGGCAGCACCATGCTCAGGCCGAAGCTGAAAACCAGCCAAGTGACGAACGCGACCCCGGCGGCCGTGATCAGCCGGGTGCGCCACGCAATTTCCTTGTCTGCCAGGGAAGACACGATCACCGCCACCACGGTGGCCAGGATCAGGCCAATCACCTTGAGCAGACCCGCAAACAGCGCCACGCTGAGGGTGACCACCAGGAAGGTTTTCCATTCGACGTGGATCTTTTCACCCCGACGGAACATGGCCGGGAGGGCGATCAATGCGCCCAGGGCCGCCAGGATGAGCCCAAGTGCGACCGGAAAGTAGCCCGGCCCCATGCGGTTGAGTTCGCCGATTTCGTAATTGCCATTGGCAAACCAGGCTGCAAACAGCCCGGTGGCGGTCATGGCCAGGCCGCCGCCGATGTCTCTGATGTCTCTGTCAACCATCTTGTCTCCTTCCAGGATATGGACTAACCCACCGATTGGACAACCGAACCGGTGGTCCGTGGTTACGTAATTGCACGTATCGGTGCCTGTCACCGCATCGCGCAAGCCGTTCACCAGCTGCCGCGGGGTTGCCGCTGACGCAGGGCAGCGGCAACCGCTTCGGCAATGTCGGGGCGGTCGGCACGAAATGCAAAGTCGATCGCGCTCAACCCCAGCTGGTTGCGCAAGGCTGGGTCGGCGCCCTCCTCCAGCAGCAGCCGCACCACATCCTCACGCCCGTACTGCGCGGCCAGCATCAGGGGTGTGGAGCCGTTGGGTGAAGCCGCGTCGATGTAGGCGTACCGATCCAGCAGCAGCCGGGCGATGGCCAGTGCCTCTGGGCCCTTGTGGCTGGCTGCGTAATGCAGCGGTGTCCACCCCGGCTTGTTCACCTGGGCGCCACGCCCGATCAGGCGCTGGACCAACTCTGTCTGTCCTTTGATGGCAGCCATCATCAGGGCGTTCTCGTCGGCCGGGTTGCGGGCCTCCAGGTCGATGTCAGCACGGGTCAGCAGGTAGTCGACCACTCGCCACGACTCCTTCTGAATTGCCAGCACCAGCGGCGGCTGCAATTCGGGGCTGGGGGTGTTGAAATCGAAGCCCAGCGGAGCGAGCCGCTGCAAGGGCGAAGGATTGTCGCGCAGGATGGCGGTGAAAAAGGTGTCGTATGACCCGCCCTGCGCACTGGCGAGGGTGCTCCAGACCAGAGCCAGCGTGGTGACCAGCCGCTTGAGTGGGGTTCGGTTCATGTCCCAACAGAGCG
>JAUVYR010000119.1 GCA_030602985.1 Burkholderiales bacterium | reverse complement strand
GTGTTGCTGACGGGTGCGCGTGGCACGGGCAAGAGCTCGCTCATCAAGGCCTGTCTCAATACCTACGCGACACAGGGCCTGCGCCTGATCGAGGTGGACAAGGCCGATCTGGTGGATTTGCCCGATATCGTGGATGTGGTGGCGGGCCGACCCGAGAAGTTCGTTGTATTCTGCGATGACCTGAGCTTCGAGGACGGTGAGCCTGGCTACAAAGCGCTCAAGTCCATCCTGGACGGTTCGGTGGCGGCGGCCACGCCCAACGTGCTGATCTACGCGACCAGCAACCGGCGCCACCTGTTGCCCGAATACATGAAGGAAAACCTCTCCTACACCCACACCGAGGACGGTGAGGTGCACCCCGGCGAGGCGGTGGAGGAGAAGATTTCTCTGTCGGAACGCTTTGGCCTGTGGGTGAGCTTTTACCCCTTCAGCCAGGATGAATACCTGAGCGTGGTGAACCAGTGGCTGGGGCATTACGGCGTGCCGGCGGCGGAGTTCGATCAAGCCCGGCCGAAGGCGCTGGTATGGGCACTGGAGCGCGGTTCGCGCAGCGGGCGTGTCGCGTACCAGTTTGCCCGGGACTACGTGGGCAACCGATGACCCAAGCCCCGAGCCAGGTGCTGGTGGCCGACGGTGAGCGCCCTCGCGAAGGCGGGCCAGACCGCCCGATCACCGATGTGGCGGTCGGCGTGCTGATCGACCCGCAGGGCCGCTTTCTGCTCACCAGTCGGCCACCGGGTAAGGTGTATGCCGGTTACTGGGAGTTTCCAGGCGGCAAGGTCGAAGCTGGGGAGTCTGTTGCCGACGCCTTGAGGCGTGAGTTGCAGGAGGAAATCGGGGTGACCGTGGGCACCGTGCAACCGTGGCGGGATAAGTGCGTCGATTACCCGCATGCGCTGGTGCGGCTGCACTTCTGCCAGGTGTTTGACTGGGTCGGAGAACTGCAGATGCGAGAAGGCCAGCAGTTTTCCTGGCAGAGCCTGCCGGTGGCAGTCGCCCCTGTATTGCCCGGTACAGTGCCGGTACTGGAATGGCTGGCGGAAGCCAACCCGGCCCGTCCGGTTACCGGCTGATCAGTGCTTCAAAAGGTCTTCGGGCCCGGCAGGATCCAGTGGTGGGCTGGTGGGCACACGAAAGGACTCGCTGGCCCAGGCACCCAGATCCATCTGCTTGCAGCGTTCAGAGCAAAACGGGCGGAACCGGTTGTCGGGTGCATAGAGGCTAGGCCCTTGGCAGGCAGGGCACGACACGAGGGTCGGTTCGAACGTCGCTGTCATGGTCAGGCACACAAGGTGACTTCCAGCTCCGCTTGCTGGTCGGTGGCCAGCGCCAAGCGGCCGTCGGGTCCCCGCTGCATCAGGCGCACCGAGAACATCAGCCGGTTGCCGCTGATTTCAGGAATCAGCTGCAACTGGGGGTCCAGCCACAGGCGCAGCAACTGGTAGGTCTTGCCCTGGGGCAGGTTCTGCTGATACTGGCCGTTTTGCGCCATGACCTTTTGCGGCAGGCCGTTTTCACGCAACAGCGCCATGAGCAGTTGCACGGGTTCGGCCAGACCAGCGAGCTGCTGTGCCCAGACAGCCAGTTCCTGCTGGCGCATGTCAGGGGCGCGATGCTGCCAGTCGTGGTAAGCCGGTAAATCGAATTCACAGGTGCCGCCGGGGATGGTGATGCGGCTGCGCACCGACATCAACCATTCGTTGTCCATCAAGGCATGGCCGACCTTGCCAGCATCGTCGTGCAGGGCGGTGAAGCAGGCGTCCAGCCGGGCGATGAACTGATCGAGGGCGGCTTCGGAAATCGCGGGATTGCCGCGGTAGCTGTTATAGAGCTGCTTGTGCTTGTCGAGGTCCTTCAGGATCTCGGTTTTCAGATCGGAGCGAGCGCCCACGTCCATGATTTCGAACATCGTCTGGATGGCGAAATGATGGTCGAGCGGGTGGCTGCGGCTGATGAGTTCGGCCAGCCGACGGAAGAGGTGCTCCAGACGCAGATAAGTCCGGATGCGCTCATTGAACGGGTATTCGTACAGGATCACAACCGGATCATAGCCCGAATTCCTGGCGTGTCCGGGCATAGGCGGCCCGAACCTGTGTTTCGAGTTGTTGCAGGCTGGTTTGGTCGTTGTCGATCACCGTGTGGGCCACCTGCAGACGCTGTTCCCGGCTGGCTTGGGCCGCCAGCACCGCCTGTATTTGCTCGATAGGCCAGCCGTTGCGCTGCATGACCCGAGCCGTCTGGGTGCCAGGCTGGCAGTCCACCACCCAGACGGTATGCACGCGTTCCCGCCAATGGGGGGATTCGACCAGCAGGGGGATGTCCAGCACCACACAGTCGCTGGCAGCCATCTGGCACTGGTGCTCCATTTCGTCGCGCACGATAGGGTGAACAATCGCTTCAAGCCGTTCCCGGACCGTCGGATCTTGAAACGCCAAGGCCCGCATCTGATCGCGATCGAGCGCGCCCTCGGGATTGATCAGGGCGTCGCCAAACGTGTGACGGATGGCGCTGATGGCCGCCCCACCAGTCGCCGTGCTGGCCCGCGCAATCGCATCGGCATCCACCAGTGTTGCGCCCAGTTGCACAAGCATCCGGGCCACTGTGCTCTTTCCGCTGCCGATCCCACCTGTCAGGCCGATGCGCAGAGGCCGGCGGGGAACCCTCAAAGGCCGATCCATGCCAGCAGTTGCTCGGGACCTACCAGCAGGGCAGTCAGGCCGCCAAAAGCCAGAAACGGCCCGAAGGGCACGTAGCCGCCTTCACGCAAGCCGCTGGTGAATTTCATGGCAATGCCCACCACCGCACCAATGACGGAGGCCAGCAGGATGACCGGGATCAGGGCTTGCCAGCCCAGCCAGGCACCCAGCGCAGCGAAAAGCTTGAAGTCGCCATAGCCCATGCCTTCCTTGCCCGTCAGCAGCTTGAAGGCCCAATAGATGCTCCAAAGCGACAGATAGCCCGCAACGGCACCCCACAGGGCGTCAGTCAGTGCAATGTCACTGAAGCCCATCGCCGCCGCCACCAGACCCGCCCAGACCAGGGGCAGGGTGATGTCGTCTGGCAGCAGCGTGGTGTCCCAGTCGATGAAAGCCAGGGCAATCAGTGCAGCGATGAATCCCATCCAGGCCAGGCTCGCCCAGGTGGGACCGTGTACCCAGAATGCCCACGCGAAAAGGCCGCCAGTGAGCAGCTCGACCAGGGGATAACGCAGGCCGATGGGGGCACCGCATGCCTTGCACTTGCCGCGCAGCAACAGGTAGCTGAGGACGGGAATGTTCTGATACCACGCGATGCCTGCGCCGCATGAGGGGCAGCGTGAGCGCGGATGGAGCAGGTTCAAAGGCGGTTTTTCCGGGGCGGGCTGCCCGGTCATTTCAGCGCACTCGGCCGCCCAGCGCCGTTCCATCATCTGGGGCAAGCGGTGAATGACCACGTTCAAAAAACTCCCGACAAGCAGGCCTAAGAGTGCGGCAAGTGCGATGCCCAGCGGGCTGGCGAGTAGATCCATGGGTTGCAGTGTAATCAGGTCTCGGGTGATTTTGATGGAGCGTCGCGATGAATCCCATGCATGAAAGAGCACTGGCCCCGGAGCAGTTCTTGCGCCGGTTGTTTGATGCGGCCGTGGCTTCGGCACAGCCAGCCCACTGCGTGCCGCCGCACGTGCCCGCGCCTGAAGCAGTGGGCGATGGCCGTTTGGTGGTCATCGGTGCGGGCAAAGCCTCGGCGGCCATGGCGCAGGTGGTGGAGCGTCATTGGGCGGGCGATCCCTCGCGCCTCAGTGGCCTGGTGGTGACGCGATACGGCTATGCCGTGCCCTGCGAGCGGATCACCGTTCTGGAGGCAGCCCACCCTGTGCCTGACGAGGCGGGCCTCGATGCCGCGCGACGCATACTGGCGTTTGTTGACGGTTTGAGTGAGAGTGATGTGGTGTTGTGCCTGATTTCTGGCGGGGGATCGGCGCTGTTGCCATTGCCGCTGGAAGGCTTGACCCTGGCGGATGAGCAGGCGGTGAATCGAGCGCTGCTGTCCAGCGGAGCCACCATCAGCGAAATGAACACGGTCCGCCGTCACCTGTCGGGCATCAAGGGTGGACGGCTGGCCGCCGCCTGCCATCCCGCTCGAGTGATCACTTTGCTGCTATCGGACGTGCCAGGGGATCATCCCATGGACATCGCTTCAGGACCGACAGTGGCCGACCCAACCACCTGTGCCGATGCGATGGCGATCATTCGGCGCTACGGTATCGATTTACCGCCGCCCGTGATTGACGTGCTGGAGAGTGGGCGTGGGGAGTCCGTGAAGCCGGGCGATTCTCGACTGACCACGTCAGAGGTTCGCCTGGTGGCCACACCGCAGATGGCGCTCGAGGCGGCTGCGCAGGTCGGGCGCGAGGCCGGTTACGCCGTGCACATACTCGGCGATGCGCTGGAGGGTGAAGCGCGTGACGTGGGCAAAGTGCTAGGGGGCATGGCTTTACAGGTGGCTGAGCGCGGTCAGCCCTTTGCCGCACCATGCATCCTGTTGTCGGGCGGGGAAACCACGGTCACGGTGCGAGGCCAGGGACGAGGAGGTCGCAACGTTGAATGCCTGCTCTCGTTGGCCATTGCCACAGGCGGTCACCCGCGCATTCATGCATTGATGGCTGACACCGATGGAGTGGACGGACAGGAAGAGGTGGCCGGTGCGGTGATGGGGCCGGACACCTTGGCCCGCGCCTGGGCATCCGGCCTGCGCCCGCTCGATGAATTGGCGAACAACAACGGGCACGGCTTTTTTGGCGCGCTGGGTGCTTCGGTGGTGACCGGGCCGACGCTCACCAATGTCAATGATTTTCGGGCGATTTGGGTGGAATAGG
>JAUVYR010000084.1 GCA_030602985.1 Burkholderiales bacterium | reverse complement strand
CACCTCGACATGGACGCCTTCTTTGCGTCCGTCGAGCTG
The DNA here is from genome assembly GCA_030602985.1 of Burkholderiales bacterium. Classification (GTDB taxonomy): domain Bacteria; phylum Pseudomonadota; class Gammaproteobacteria; order Burkholderiales; family Burkholderiaceae_C; genus UBA997. Next base: position 7,625 of record JAUVYR010000084.1, on the reverse strand, counting down.
CTGCGTTACCCGCAACTCAAGGGATTGCCCATGGTCATTGGCGGTGGCCGCCGCCGCGAAGACGCAATGCTGGAGCGGCTGCGTGCCGCTTACCCCGAGCAGGAGTGGGGCCCCGACACTTTGCACCGGATTCCGGTGGACTTTTTCCCGCGCCTGAAAGATTACGCGGGTCGGGGTGTGGCCACCACGGCCACCTACGCCGCCCGGCAGTTTGGCGTCGGCTCTGCCATGGGGCTGATGAAAGCCGCGCAACTGTGCCCGGAGGCCATTTTGCTGCCGGTGGATTTTGACGAGGTCAAACGGCTGTCGCGCCGCTTCAAGGAAGTGATCACCGACATCGCCCCCGTGATGGAAGACCGAGGCGTCGACGAGGTCTATATCGACTTCACCGATGTGCCAGGGGGGCAACGTGAAGGCGGACGCGTGCTGGCGCGATTGATTCAGAAAAGCATTTATGACGCGACAGGCCTGACTTGCTCCATCGGGGTGGCGCCCAACAAACTGCTGGCCAAGATGGCCAGCGAGTTCCAGAAACCGAATGGGATCAGCATCGTGCAGGCATCAGACCTGGCCACCCGGATCTGGCCCCTGCCCTGCCGAAAGATCAATGGAATCGGCCCCAAAACCGGGCACAAGCTTGAAAAGATGGGGGTGCAAACTATCGGCCAGCTGGCTGCGCAAGCGCTGGATGGACTGATCGACACCTTCGGGCAGAGCCACGGGCAATGGCTGCATGATGCCGCCTGGGGGCGGGACGACCGGCCGGTGGAAACGCACAGCGAGCCGGTCAGCATGAGCCGGGAAACGACGTTTGAACGCAACCTGCATCCGGTGCGCGACCGGGCTGCGTTGAGCGATGTGTTCACCCGGCTGGCCGAACAGGTGGCCGCCGACTTGCAACGCAAAGGCTACTGGGGGCGCACCGTGGCCGTGAAGCTGCGTTTTGATGACTTTCGCATCGTGACGCGGCACCACAGCCTGGCGTTGCCGGTGGATCAGAGCGCGGACATTTTGCGAGCAGCCCGTGAAGCACTCAAACGTGCGCCGCTGGATAGGCCCTTGCGCCTGCTGGGTGTGCGAGTCGATGGACTGCAACGGAAAGTGCCTGGAGAGAGCATCGCCCTACCCGCTCATCCCGATACCGAACCGATGCAGCCCAGCCTGTTCTGATTCACTGCCGCGCCAATCGCCCATTCAGTGGGGGTTGCTGCGGGTGGCTGGTGCGCCAGGGGTTGATATCGATCCCTCCCCGACGGGTATAACGGGCCAGCACACTCAGTTTGGTGGGCCGGCAACGGGTCATGAGGTCGGTGTAGATGCGTTCGACGCACTGCTCGTGAAACTCGTTGTGCTGGCGGAAACTCACCAGATAGCGCAGCAAGCCCGCCTGATCAATGGGCGCACCTGTGTAGGCAATGCGCACGCTGGCCCAGTCGGGCTGGCCAGTCACCAAGCAATTGCTTTTGAGCAGATCGCTCACCAGCACCTCCTGCACCAGCGGCAGCGAGTGGTCGGCCTGCAGCAGCTCGGGCGCTGGCTGGCATTCGGTGCACTCCACGTCCAGCCGGTCCAGGCTCAGGCCATCCAGGGTATGCACCTGCTCTGCCGCCCAGTCGGCGGGCAGCATCACACGCACCCCGACCGAGCCGACTGGCTCCACCCCGCGCCACAGTGCCTCGCTGATATCTCGTCGCAGGCATTGCTTCACCACGTCTATCGAGTCGAACACCTGCTGATTGAAGCTATTGAGGTAGAGCTTGAGCGACTTGCTCTCGATGATGTTCGGCGACTCGCACGGCACGGTGAAATGGGCAATCGCCACCTGCGGCTTGCCACGCGGGTTCAGCCAGCTCAGCTCAAAGGCCGTCCACAAGTCGGCCCCCATGAAAGGCAAGGTGGCTCCCACCCCGATGTCGGCACGCTTGGGTGCGCGCGGCATGGGAAACAGCAGGGACGGGTCGTAGCGGTCGGCGTACGCCGTTGCCCGCCCCAGCGGGCTTTGTTCAACCGTGCTCAATGGAATTCCTTCTCGCGCAGCCATTTGGTGGCCACCCACTTGTCGCCTTCCAGTACCGGCGCCCCGCCATGCAGGGTACGGGTCGCTGCATGCGGTCGGTCGTATGCAAAAAACACCGCGTGGCCTCGCTTGGGCAACACCTCCAGGCCCACATCCGGGAAGGTGGTTCCCCCACCGCGTACCGGCTCATTCAGGTACATCACCAGCGTACCCACCCGCTGCCCCCCGCGCTGCAAAATGCGAGCAGTCCCCGACTCCTGTGGGTCGAAATAGTCGTAATGGGGTTTGTATTCGGCTCCCGGCTGGTAGTGCAAAATCTGCAAGCCTTCCCCGTTTTCCACCGGCCACTGCAACAGACGGGCGATACGTGCCTCAATGCGGGCGACGACCTCGTTTTCTCCACGCTGAAAAAACATCCCCCGGCTGGTCCGGTTGTCATTCAGCTCCTCCCCGCCAGTGGCGGTTTGAACGGTCAGCGAACGAGCCATCCTCGGCTGGGCGGCCTCGATCAGGGCGTCGCACTCCTGATCGGAGAGCAGATTGCCAAAAACCACCAGCATGGGCGAGCGCATGCTGATCAACACGTCGACCATCCGGTCCCCTGCGTCGACTTGACGCTGGGCTTCGCGCAGGTCTGGCTGCGGAACGGCAGCAGCGGGTGGCAACGACTGCGCCACATGACTCTCCATCGTCTCTTCCATCGCCGCCATGGCGACCGCCTCGGTCCATCCTGCTGTCATCATCGACTGCAGGACCGACTCCGGTGAAAACCCTGCCTTGGCCTGCTCGACGATCCAGCGTCGCAGTTCGGGGGTGATGGTCTGGCTCATGCTTTGGCGTCGCGTCGAAAGACCAGGCGGTTGTCATCCGAAGCAGCGGGCACGAAGGCATAGCCTTCCCAGTCAAAGCCCTTGAGGTCGTCCACATGGGTGGCACGGCGCTCAATGGCGTGGCGCACCATGAGCCCTCGGGCCCGCTTGGCCATGAAGCTGATCACCTTGTACTGATCGCCCTTGCGCTCTTCGAACACACAAGTGACCACACGCGGCTTCAGCGCCTTTTTGTCCACCGATTTGAAGTATTCCTCGCTGGCCAGGTTGATGATCAGCGGCGATACGTCGGCCTCGGCACGCTTGTTCAGGTAATCAGCGATCTGGCTGCCCCAGAACTGGTACAGGTTCTTACCCCTGGGCGTCACCAACCGGGTGCCCATTTCAAGTCGGTAGGGCTGCATCAGATCCAGCGGGCGCAACACCCCATACAGGCCGCTGAGAATGCAGACATGCGCCTGCGCCCAGTCCAGATCGGGAGCCGACAGGGTTTTGGCATCCAGCCCTTCGTATACATCCCCATTGAAGGCCAGGACAGCGGGCTTGGCGTTCTGGGTGTCGAAGCGGGGCTGCCAGGCCTGGTAGCGCGCCACGTTCAGGCCTGACAACGCGTCGCTCAGGTCCATCAGTGTGGCGATCTCTTGCGGGGATTTTTCGCGCAGCACCTCGATCAGCTCGCTGGCCTGGGGCACGAAGAGCGGCTGGCTATGGGTGGGGACATGGGGCGGGGTCTCGTAATCGAGTGCCTTGGCGGGGGACAATAGAAACAACATGCTCAAAATCCTGTTTGCAGACGATTATCTGGCAAGTGTGGACAAGCCCGCTGGGCTGCTGGTGCATCGCACCGGGCTCGACGCCGGAGAAACCCGCTTTGCCCTGCAGATGTTGCGTGACCAGCTGCAACGCCCGGTCTGGCCAGTGCATCGGCTTGACAAAGGCACCAGCGGGGTGCTGCTGTTTGCCCTGAACGCCGAAGTGGCACGCCACCTGGCCCAGCAGTTTGACAGCGGCCACGGCCTGTGCAAGACCTACCAGGCGGTGGTGCGTGGCTGGCCCAACAGCAGCGGCACGGTAGACCACCCTCTGCGCCGACTCAGCGATGACGCCCGCCCGATGCGCGATGCCGTACAGCCGGCAATCACCCACTACCGGGTGTTGCACCGGCTCGAACTGCCATTGGCCTCGGTGCCCTTTCCCAGCACGCGGCTGGCCGAGCTGGAATTGAGACCGGAAACAGGTCGCCGGCATCAGCTGCGGCGCCACATGAAACACCTGTCACATCCCATCATCGGTGATGCGACCCATGGCAAAGGGCCGCTCAACCGCAGCCTGGCGAACCACCTTGGCCACCAGAGGTTGTGGTTGCACGCCAGCCGCTTGCAGTTGACCCATCCGGTCACGGGCCTGCTGTTGGATGTGGAAGCAGCGCTTGGGCCTGAGTGGGCCCACTGGCACCCCTACCGCCAGGCGGTCTGAACGGCGAAACGGGCACACCCGTCGACGGAACGGATGTGCCCCGGGCCCGATCACTTCAGATCGAAACGATCCAGATTCATGACCTTGGTCCAGGCGGCCACGAAATGCTGGACAAAGGTGTCTTTCGCGTCGCTCTGGGCATAGGCTTCGGCCAGTGCCCGCAGTTGCGAGTTGGAACCGAACACCAGGTCAACGCGTGTACCCGTCCACTTGACAGCCCCCGTCTTGCGGTCACGGCCTTCGAATGTCTGCGCATCGGGGCCGGTCGGCTTCCACTCGGTGTCCATGTCGAGCACATTGACAAAGAAATCGTTTGTCAAAGCACCCGGCTTGGCCGTGAACACGCCGTACTTGCTGCCGCCCACGTTGGCACCCAGAACCCGCAAACCGCCGACCAGCACCGTCATCTCAGGCGCGCTCAGGGTCAGCAGCTGGGCCTTGTCGACGAGCAGGTGTTCAGCTGGCACGCTGTACTGCTTGTTCAGGTAGTTGCGGAAACCGTCGGCCTTGGGCTCCAGCACGGCGAACGACTCGACATCGGTCTGCTCCTGCGAGGCGTCCATGCGGCCCGGCGCAAAGGGCACCTCCACCGTGAAGCCGGCGGCCTTGGCTCCGGCCTCCACACCGGCGTTGCCCGCCAGCACAATCAGGTCGGCCAGCGAGACTTTCTTGCCACCAGCGGCACTGGCGTTGAACGCTTGCTGAATGCCTTCGAGCACCGCCAGCACCTTGGCCAGTTGGGCGGGCTGGTTGGCTTCCCAGCCCTTCTGCGGGGCCAGACGGATGCGCGCACCATTGGCACCCCCGCGCATGTCTGAGCCACGGTAGGTCGAGGCCGAGGCCCAGGCGGTCGAAACGAGCTCACTCACCGACAGGCCGCTGGCCAGAATCCTGGCCTTGAGGTCGGCAGCATCCTTGGCGTCGATCAGCGGATGGTTGACCGCAGGGATCGGGTCCTGCCAGATCAGGTCTTCGGCAGGCACCTCGGGACCGAGGTAACGCACCTTCGGACCCATGTCGCGGTGGGTCAGCTTGAACCAGGCACGGGCGTAGGCGTCGGCGAATTCCTCGGGGTTGTTGAGGAAGTGGCGTGCAATCTTCTCGTAGGCAGGATCGAAGCGCAGCGACAGATCGGCCGTGGTCATGGAGGGCGGGTGCTTCTTGCTCGGATCGTGTGCGTCGGGGATCATGTCCTCGGGGGAGCAGTTCTTGGCTCGCCACTGGATGGCGCCAGCGGCAGTGGTCATCTGCTCCCACTCGTACTTGAACAGCACTTTCAGGTAGCCCATGTCCCAGGTGGTGGGATTGGGTTTCCAGGCGCCCTCGAAGCCGCTGGTGGTGGTGTCGCCACCCTTGCCGGTGCCGTGCTTGTTGATCCAGCCGAAGCCCATGGCCTCGATGGGGGCACCTTCCGGTTCGGGGCCGACCAGGGCCGCATCGCCAGCGCCGTGCATCTTGCCGAAGGTGTGGCCACCGGCCACCAGGGCCACGGTTTCATAATCGTTCATGGCCATGCGGGCGAAAGTCTCGCGCACATCCTTGCCCGAAGCCACCGGGTCGGGCTTGCCGTCTGGCCCCTGCGGGTTCACGTAGATCAGGCCCATCTGCACGGCGGCCAGCGGGTGCTCCAGCTCACGCTCGCCCTTGTATCGGCTGTTCGGTTTGTCGCTGGTGGCCAGCCACTCCATTTCGGCGCCCCAGTAAATGTCTTCCTCGGGCGCCCAGATGTCTTCTCGGCCACCGGCAAAACCGAAGGTCTTGAAGCCCATGGTTTCCATGGCCACATTGCCGCAGAGAATGAACAGATCGGCCCAGGAAATGGCGTTGCCGTATTTCTGCTTGATGGGCCACAGCAGGCGGCGGCCCTTGTCGAGATTGCCGTTGTCGGGCCAGCTGTTGAGTGGGGCAAAGCGCTGGTTGCCGGTGTTGGCACCACCCCGGCCATCGGCAATGCGGTAGGTACCGGCAGCGTGCCAGGCCAGGCGGATGAACAGGCCACCATAGTGACCCCAGTCGGCCGGCCACCAGTCCTTGGAGTCGGTCATCAGGGCGGCCAGGTCTTTTTTCAGTGCGTCGTAATCGATCTTGCTGAACGCCTCGGAATACTTGAAACCCTTGGGCATAGGGCTGGAGACTGGCTGGTGCTGGTGCAGGATGGCCAGGTTCAGTTGGTTCGGCCACCAGTCCTGGTTGGACTGGGCACCGTTGGAAGTGCGGGCACCGGTGACGGCGGCGGCTGCGCTGTGGAACGGGCACTTGCTTGCGCTCATGAAATTCTCCTTGATGAATGGGACCCTGGGGTCACTGAGGACTGTGGGTATCGGCTACACCTAATCGGCAGGCGAGTCCGATACAACGACTCTATGTCGTGGCGAGCCCCCTGTCTATTTGGTATTCCCTATGTTGCCCTTAGCCTGACTTGATGTTGATTCGGGTCAACCCTGATGCCTGTCTTTGGTGTGAAGGGCTAGGTCTTAAAATTGACGAACTTGGGTGCGCGTTTGTACCCCCCAGGCCTCTTCCAGTGGCCCATCTTCTTCCCTGCCCTCACCATCATGTCTGACGCCATTGCCCAACCTGGCTTGCAAGCCCTGTCCAAATCGTTCGAGCCCGCCGCACTTGAAGCCCACTGGGGCCCGGAATGGGAGCGTCGCGGCTACGGCGTGGCGGGCTTCCGGGGCACCGCCCAGCCCAGCGCCGAGGCCGCTGCCGCAGGCAAGAACTTCGCCATCCAGCTGCCCCCCCCCAATGTGACCGGCACGCTGCACATGGGCCATGCCTTCAACCAGACCATCATGGATTCGTTGACGCGCTACCACCGCATGGCCGGGTTCAACACCGTGTGGGTGCCGGGCACCGACCACGCCGGCATCGCCACCCAGATCGTGGTGGAGCGCCAGTTGCAGGGTCAAGGCATCAGCCGCCACGACATGGGCCCCACCCCCGAAGAGGCGCGCAAGAACTTCGTGGCCAAGGTCTGGGAGTGGAAGGAACAGTCGGGCAACACCATCACCCAGCAGATGCGCCGTATGGGCGACAGCGTGGACTGGAGCCGCGAGTACTTCACCATGGATGACAAGCTCTCCAAGGTGGTGACCGAAACCTTCGTCAAGCTGTACCAGCAAGGCCTGATCTACCGCGGCAAGCGACTCGTCAACTGGGACCCGGTGCTGATGAGCGCGGTGAGTGACCTGGAGGTGGAGAGCGAGGAAGAAGAAGGCTTCCTATGGCATATCGCCTACCCGCAGGCCAGCGGCGAAGGGCACCAGGTGGTGGCCCCCACCCGCCCCCAAACCCGGCTG
>JAUVYR010000185.1 GCA_030602985.1 Burkholderiales bacterium | reverse complement strand
GCCGAACAGCGCGTTCACCGCCGCATACCAGGCCTGGTGGGCGGCCGTGTGGGTGAACTGAAAGGGGCCCGCCACGTCGCCCACGGCGTAGATGTTGGGGAATAGCGTCTGCAGGTAGGCGTTGGTCTCGATGGTCTTGCGCGGGGTCAGCGCAATGCCCAGTTCTTCCAGACCATAACCGGTGACGCGCGGGCTGCGCCCCACCGCACACAGCAGCTCGTCGAACGGCACCGCGCGTTCCTCTCCGTCGTGCTGAACCACCAGGTGCTTCTGGCCATCGGTCACGTCCACTCGTACCGCCTGGTGTCGGGTCAGAATGCGGACGCCGTCGGCCTGCAGGGAGGCGGCCACGAGGTCGCTGACTTCCGGGTCCTCGCGTCCCATGAGGCGAGGGGCCATCTCCACCTGGGTCACCTCGCTGCCCAGGCGAGCGAAGCTTTGCGCGAGTTCGCAGCCGATGGGGCCGCCGCCCAGCACCACCAGCCGACGCGGCAGCGTGGTCAGGTTCCAGACGGTGTCACTGGTCAGAAACCCCGCTTCCTTCAGGCCGGGAATGGGCGGGATGAACGGGCTGGCGCCGGCCGCAATCACGATGTGACGGGTGGTCAGCACCTGTGTGCCGCCATCGGCCTGGGTCACCTCCACCGTCCACGGGCTGGTGATGCGGGCATGTCCCTGCATGACCTCGACGCCAAGGCCCGTGTAGCGCTCAACGGAGTCGTGCGGCTCGATGTCGCGAATCACCCGGTGAATGCGCTGCATGACGGCCGCAAAATCCACCGTGCCCTGTGCACCGCGCAACCCGAACGCTTCTGCGCTGCGCAGATGCTTCACCGCCTTGGCCGAGCGAATGAGGGCCTTGCTCGGCACACAGCCGTAGTTCAGGCAGTCGCCGCCCATCTTGTGGCCTTCGATCAGGGTCACCTTGGCTTTGACGGCCGCGGCGATGTAGGCCGTCACCAGACCACCCGCGCCAGCACCGATCACCACCAGATTGCGGTCGAAGTGGCGCGGGCGTGGCCAACGGGCGTAGAGCTTGCGCTCCTGCCACCACGAAACGCCCCATTTGGCGATCAGGGGGAACATGCCCAGCAAGACCAGGCTGCCCAGCAGCGCCGGCGACAGGATATCGGCGGTCGATTCGATGGCCGCCAGCTGGGTCCCCGCATTGACGTACACCACCGTGCCGGGCAGCATGCCGATCTGGCTGACCAGATAGAACGGCTTGGCCCCGATCTGGGTCAAACCCATCAACAGGTTGATGAGCCAGAACGGAAACACCGGCACCAGGCGCAAGGTGAGCAGGTAGAACACCCCATCCTTGGCCAGCCCGGCATTGATGGGCGCCAGAAACTGCCCCAGCCGCGCTTGTACCATGTCGCGCAGCAAGGTGCGGGCGACCCAAAATGCCAGCAAGGCTCCCAGGCTGGAGGCAAAGGACACCACCACCAGGCCCGTGCCGAGTCCGAATAGGGCCCCTGCTGCGAGCGTGAGGATGGAGGCACCCGGCAAGGACACTGCCGCTGCCAGCACGTACACCACAAAGAACACCGCAAGCGTGAGCCATGGGTCGGCGTCATAGAAACCGGTCAGGGCGTCCCGGCTGGCCTTGAGCTGGTCCAGCGT
>JAUVYR010000160.1 GCA_030602985.1 Burkholderiales bacterium | reverse complement strand
GGCGAGCGACCCGCTCTACGACGCTAACTGTCATGACCAGGACCGGGCACCCTGGACGATGGAAGACACTTGGGCGTGCGGGCCAGCGTGGGTAGAGGTCGGTCAATTCTTTGATGGCACTCGACCGCGATCGCTAACTTGGCAGGCGTTCCGGGCCGTTCATGGCAGACTCTCCGCGTGCTGTGCCGGCTCGGTCGGCAGGGTGGCCAACTGCGCTTCCAGATCGGCCAACGCTTCGCGCCGGCGTTCGACGAACTGGCGCAGCACGGCAAGCTGCGTGGCCGCTTCGCCACCGTCCGCTGCATCCAGCGCCCGGAACAGCCGCGCCAGCGCATCGAGGCCGATGCCCGCTTCGAAGGCGGACCGCACGAAGCACAGCCGCTGCAAGGCAGCCTCGTCGAACAGGCCGTAGCCGCCTGGCGTGCACGCCACCGGCCGCAGCAGTCCGCGCAGCAGGTAGTCGCGCACGATATGCACGCTCACCCCGGCATCAGGATGAGGCGGGCAATCTTGTGGGTGATGACGCGGGTCTTGCCCGAGCCGGCGCCAGCCAGGACCAGGCAGGGGCCCGCCAGGTGGTTCACGGCGTCAAGTTGGGCGATGTTCAAACCAGCAGACATGGGGATAGGAAATCCAACCGCATGAGCACAAGTATGGCACACGTTTGGGGCGTCTCAGGCATGCACACAGGGGACTGCTGGGTTGATTTCTCAAAGCCAGTTAACGCTGCGCCCAAGTGCGCGGGCAGTTTTCGGGGCCGTGGTTCATGCGGGCAGCAGCGTGGCTAAAGGCGAAAAGCGGGGTTTGGCGCCAAACGCGGGCAGGTACGCGGGCGGAGCGGGCAACTTCAGGTGGTGCGCAGGTTGGTGCGCAAGCGCTGTGCCTTGCTCAGCGCCCAGTGGCCCAGCAAAGCCAGCACCACGATCAGGCCGGTGACGATGAACCAGACGATCCACAAAATCACCGACAAAATCCCCACCAAGCCCGGCAGGAAGGGCAGCAGCGACTCCAGCACCCCCACGGTCCAAGCGAACAGGTCGCGCAGCGGCAGCAAAAACGCTTCGCCGATCCACGGCGCCAACTCGGGCGGCACCGGCCACTGCGCGATGATGTCGGCCAAGTTGGCGGCCTCGCCGGTGGCGACTTGCGCCGCCAGCCAGTCGGCCAAGCCGGTTAAGACCCAGATGGTGCCGGTCCAGAGAGCCAGAACGAGAAGGGTCACGACCCAAAGCAGTAGTTTCACGCAGAGCTTTCAAAATAATGAGCACAATCTAGGAGGCCGCGCAGCCGCCCCAAGTTCCGTGCCGCACTATAACGAAAATCCGCGACCGTTGTTGCAGCGCATCAAAAGCGGCCCGCTCTGCGCAGCCTCTCAGGGTTTGATCGCCACCTTGAGCACGCCGTCGCGCTGGTTGGCAAACAAGTCGTAGGCGGCGACGATGTCGTCGAGCCGGTAGTGGTGCGTCACCAGCAGGCCCAGATCGAGGCGGCCGCTGGCGACCACGTTCATCAGCCGGCGCATGCGCTCCTTGCCGCCCGGGCACAGCGCGGTGACGATGCGGTGGTCCCCCAGCCCAGCGGCAAAGGCCGAGAGCGGAATCTTCAGGTCTTCGGAGTACACCCCCAAGCTCGACAGCGTGCCGCCGGGTTTGAGCACGCGCAGCGCGGCCTCGAAGGTCGATTGCAGGCCCAGCGCCTCGATGGATGAGTCGGCACCCTTGCCGCCAGTGAGGCGCATGACCTCGGCCACCACGTCGCACTGCTTGAAGTTGAGCGTGATGTCGGCCCCCAGCTGGCGCGCGATCGCCAGCCGGTGGTCGTTGCCATCGACGCCGATGATGGTACTCGCCCCTAATAAACGCGCCCCGGCGGTGGCGCACAGGCCGATGGGGCCTTGGGCGAACACGACCACGGTGTCGCCGATTTTGATGTTGGCGTTCTCGGCCCCCTTGAAGCCGGTGGACATGATGTCCGGGCACATCAGCACCTGCTCGTCGCTCAGGCCCTCGGGCACCGGGGCCAGGTTGGCCTGTGCGTCGGGCACCAGCAGGTATTCGGCCTGGGTGCCGTCGATCAGGTTGCCAAAGCGCCAGCCGGCGGTGGCCTTGTAGCCGTGGCAGCCGCAGCGCCCCGATGGCACGAGGTAGCTGCCGTCTTGCGACGGCGCCCCGTCCTGGGCGGCGTAGGAGTTGAAGTTGGGGCAGATGGCGCCGGCGATCACGCGCTGGCCCTCTTGGTAGCCGATCACGGCCGAACCGAGTTTTTCGATCACGCCCACCGGCTCGTGACCCACCGTGAGCCCCTTGGCGACCGGGTACTCGCCTTTGAGGATGTGCACGTCGGTGCCGCAGATGGTGGTGGTGGTGATGCGCACCAAGGCATCGTTGGGCCCCACCGCGGGGATGGGTTTGTCGGCCAGCTCGATGCGGCCGGGTTCGACGAAGATGGCGGCTTTCATCATGGCAGTCATGCTTGCTCCTTGGGGTTGTGGGCTCCACACGCGCCCAGCCACCAAGGCCGATCCCGCCTCGAGCGCTGCCACGTGTCCGACCTCAGTCTGGCACGAATCGCGGCGCTTGACCAGCGCGTACCCGAGTGCGCTGCTCGGCTACTGGATCCAGAGCCGCAGCGCGCCCCAGAAGGGGATAGGAAATCCAACCGCATGAGCACAAGTATGGCACACGTTTGGGGCGTCTCAGGCATGCACACAGGGGGCTGCTGGGTTGATTTCTCAAAGCCAGTTGCCCGAGATTTTTCGGTATGACCCGTTTTTGGCGGTGACAGGCGCAGCGCTGCCTCGCAACGTTGGCAAAACCACTGTTAACCGCTGTTGCCACCCTACCAACTGACGCGCTG
>JAUVYR010000001.1 GCA_030602985.1 Burkholderiales bacterium | reverse complement strand
CTTGCCCCAGAACACCTTGTACATGAAGATGGTGTAGGCAATGATCACGGGCAGGGTGATCGCCACACCGATGAATGTCACTGTCAGTGACTGCGTGATGGCTGCGGCTTCATAGACCGTCATCTGGCCGATCACCACATACGGGTACACGCTGTACGCCAAGCCAAAAAAGGCCAGCACGAATATCAGCACCGTGTTGGAAAAGATCAGCCAGCCATAACCGGCGTTCACCACGACGGGGCGGTTGCTCACCCAATGGATGGCGACCAGCGCCAGCACACTCATGAGCGGCACAGGCAGCAGCATGAACAGAGCAGGCATGGTGAACCACTTGTCCCACACCTGTTCACTGACCAGCGGGGTGGCCAATGAGATAGCGGCCAGCGACGCCGCCATGGGCCACAAAGCCTGGCGCGCCCAATGGATGGCCCGCTCCTTGAGTTCGCCGTCGGTTTTCATGATCAGCCAGCCCGCGCCCAGCATCACATAAGCAGCCGGCAGGGTGATGGCAATCGCCAGACTGAACGCCCAGCCGAGGAGGCTGTTGTCAAAACCGGTGATGTAGCTGCCCAGCATCCAGCCCTGCGCGGCGCTGGCAGTCAGTGAGCCCACAAAAAACGCCCGGTTCCAGAAGGGCTTGTAGGGCAGCGGCGCCTTGGCCCGAAAATCGAAAGCCACGCCGCGCAGGATCAGCCCGATCAGCATGATGGCCACGGGCAGATACAGGGCCTGCAGCACCACCCCGTGTGCCTTAGGGAAAGCCACCAGCAGCACCCCGATGCCCAGCACCAGCCAGGTCTCGTTGGCGTCCCAGAACGGGCCGATGCTGGCGATCATGGTGTCTTTCTGGGCGTCGGTGCCTCTGGGCAGCAGCATGCCGACGCCCAGGTCATACCCGTCCAGAATCACATAGGCCAGGAGGGACAGCCCCATGACGGCCATGAAGAACAGAGGGAGAAATTCGGCAAAGGTCATGTCAGGCTCCTGCTTTGCCCAGGCTGGCGTCAGCGGGCGGGGTGATACCGACCGGCTTCGGGTTTTCGGCCATGTGCTTGAGCACCCCGATATAGGTGACGAGCAACAGGCTGTACACCACCACATAGGCGATCAGCGTGGCCCAGACGTTGCCTGCACCGATCTGCGTCACCACTTCGTCCGTGCGCAGCAGGCCATACACGATATAGGGCTGACGGCCGATCTCGGTCACGTACCAGCCGGCCAGTGTGGCCACCCAGCCGGAGAAAGTCATGCCCGCCAGCGTCCACAGCAAGGGGCGCGACAGCTGGGTCGTTTCGGCCTTGCGCTGGGGCCACATCTTCCAGGCGGCCCAGAAGGCCACGATCAGCATCAGCGTGCCCACACCCACCATCAGGCGGAAAGCATAGAAAACGGGAGCGACTGGCGGATGCGACCCTTCGAACTCGTTCAACCCCTTGATTTCGCCATTCCACTCGTGGGTCAGGATCAGGCTGGCCAAGTTGGGAATCTGCACGGCAAAGTGGGTGGTGCGGGCCTCTTCATCCGGGATGCCAAACAAGACCAGTGGAGCACCGCGCTCGGTTTCCCAGACCGCTTCGATGGCCGCCACCTTGGCCGGCTGGTACTGCAGGGTGTTAAGTCCGTGGAGATCGCCTGCAAAAAATTGCATGGGGATCACCACTGCAGCCACCGTCACTGCTGCACGCATGGCTTTGTGGGTACCACGTGTCGCGGTGCCCTTGATCAACTGCCAGGCACACAGACCGGCAATCAGGAAGGACGCCGTCAAAGCGGTGGCCAGCAGCTTGTGGGCCAGTCGGTAGGGGAATGAAGGATTGAAGATGATGGCCAGCCAGTCCACCGGAATGAATTCGCCATTGACGATCTCGTAACCGGCGGGCGTCTGCATCCATGAGTTCAGCACCAGAATCCAGAAGGCCGACAGTGTGGTGCCAAAGGCCACCAGCACCGTGGCGGTCATGTGCACACGCTCACTCACACGGCCACGGCCGAAGAGCATGATGCCCAGAAAGCTGGCCTCCAGGAAAAAGGCGGTCAGCACCTCGTACCCCAGCAAGGGCCCCGAGATGTTGCCCGTGCGTTCCATGAAGCCCGGCCAGTTGGTACCGAACTGGAAGCTCATCACGATGCCGGACACGACCCCGAGCGCGAAGGTGAGCGCGAAGATCTTGGTCCAGAAATAATAGGCTTCTTCCCAGGCCACGTCACGGGTCTGGATGAACCGCAGACGGAAGAACACCAGGAACCAGGCCAGCGCGATCGTGATGGTCGGAAACAGGATGTGGAAGGTGATGTTCACCGCAAACTGGATGCGGGACAGGAGCAGGGTATCGAATTCCATGATGAACTCCGGGGGAACGATCAGGCGGCCTGGGGATCGGGCTTCTTGCGGCTGGACTTGCCGGTCAGGCGGTCCTTCAACTCCAGCACCTTGGTGACCTTGGTGCCCATGTCAAGCAGCTGCTTGGCGGTTTCGGGCGAGAGCTTTTGCACCTCGTCAAACCAGCCCATCAGTTGCTCGATGAGGTCATGCATCTCGCGCATGCGCTCCTGGGCATAGACTTCATCCGGGTTGGTCGGGGTCTGCAACAAGGCCACCCGCAGCATGCTTTGCGTCGGCTCCACCTCGCGGCGGCGACGCTGATCGGCCAGGGTGTGGAAGATCTCCCAGACGTCATCCGGGGCCTCGAAGAATTCGCGGCGGTCGCCGGGAAAGTGGCGTAACTTCACGAGTTGCCACGACTGCAGCTCCTTCAGACCCATGCTCACATTGGAGCGGGAGAACTGCAGCGCATCGGCAATGTCATCCGCGCACAGCGGCTGACGCGAGACGAACAGCAAGGCGTAGATCTGACCGACAGTGCGGTTAATGCCCCAGCGGCTGCCCATCTCACCGAAGTGGTGGATGAACGACAGCGTCAGCGGTGTGGTTTCCATGACATTTCCCAGATTTCAGAAATTACTGAAATTCTAGGATGTTATGAATCCCCACAAGTTCCCAGGGTTATCCCTGATAAAAAGCCTTCAGTTCAACGCCATGCTCAGCTTGCGGCGGTAGCGAGATACCATCTCGCGCTGAGGGTCTTCTTTCACCGTGGTGTTGCCCGCGAGCTGAATGCCCCCTTGCGCCCCGGCGCCCGCACCCGCTTCGGCCTTGGGCGCAGGCGGCGTCATCAGCTCCAGCAGGCCGATGTAGGTCTTGCGCGGGGCTTCGTCGGCCCAGTGCTTGTCGCGCATGATGATTTCCAGCAGTTCTTCCAGCGCGGCCGGCCATTCACCCATCGCGATCAGCACCCGGCTTTTGGCGTAGCGGGTGTCGAAGTCGCGCTTGTTCTGCTGAATCGCGTCGTCGAACTGCGCCAGGCTCCACTGGCCACGCGGGTCGTTGGCGGTGAACAGCAGGGCGTTGAGCCAGTGGGCGAGTGCTTCAAAACGCAGTTGCAAAGGGATCTGCGCCAGGGCTGGAGCCAACGCGACTTCAGCCTCTTCAAAGTGCCCGGCGCTGATGAGATGCTTCACATACTCGAAGCGCACGTCGTTGTTGCCCGGCTCTTTGGCCAATCGCCCAGCCAGTTGGTCGAGGAAGTCGCCGGCTTCTTGAGCCTCCTCGCCATCCGCCTCCAGCTCGGGCATGTCGGGGGCGGCATCGGCCGGGGGGAGATGCTTGTCCAGGAAGGCCTTGACCTGCCCCTCAGGCAAAGCACCCATGAAGCCGTCCACCGGCTGTCCCCCCACCATCAGCACACAAGTGGGAATGCTGCGGATGCCGAACGCCGCAGCGAGCTGCTGCTCCTCGTCGGAATTGATCTTGACCAGCTTGAACCGCCCCGCATATGCGGACTCGACCTTTTCCAGCACCGGGCCCAGCGACTTGCAAGGGCCGCACCAGGGTGCCCAGAAATCGACCAGCACTGGCACGGCCTGGGAAGCCTCGATGACTTCGGATTCAAAATTGGCGAGGGTGACGTCGATCATGGTGTTCCGTTGATTTCAGCTGGAGGCCGAGTGGCAAAGCCGAAATGGTACGTCATCCACCGGTGCGAAGCAGACTGGCCGGATTCAGCTGCATGCGCGCCAGCAGGTATCGGGCGCCCAGCCCCAGGCTGACCACGCTGACGCTGAACGCGGTGGCGGCACCCGTCCAGTACAACCCTGAGGGGTCCAGATCGAGTCGCCACCCCATGAGTCCGGCCGCCAAGACACTGCCAGCCAGCAGCCCCAGGCCGGCCGTCAGGATCGCCAGCAAGGTGTACTCCCAGATCAGGACCGCGCGCAACAACGAGTGCCGGGCGCCCAGTGCGTGCATGACAGTGGCGTCGTAAATCTGCCGTGTCCGGCTGGCAGCCACCACGCTGGCCAGTACCAGCAGACTCGCGGCCAGGCAGACGCCAGCCACCACCACCAGCCCGGTGGTGGCGCGCGCCATCAGACGGCGGGTTTCCTGCAGCATCGATTCCGTGCGCACGGTGGCGATATTGGGAGCGACGGCCGCCAGACGGTCCTGTGCGGCCAGCGTTTCATCCACCGGCATCCAGGCCGCCCCGACATGACGCGTGATGAACGGGTCCAGCACGCCGTCGCTGAAGATGGCTTCCAGCCATAGGCGCGACTGCAAACGCCGTTGACTGTAGATGGCGCTGAGCGTGGCTTCCACGGGCTGGCCGAGGATCTCGAAGGTCAGGCGGTCACCGACCTGCAAACCCAGGTCGTCCGCCTCGCGGTCTTCCATGGCCACGAGCGGAGGACCCGAATGACCGTCCGGCCACCAGGCGCCCCGATCCACCACCACGTCGTCAAAATTGCCCGATCGATCGCTGAACTTGTGTTCATCCCTGGCGGCCAAGGCACGATCGCTGTCGCCGCTTACACGCAGATCGTTGCCATTCACCGCGACCAGACGCCCCAGGACAAACGGGGCCGTGCGAACGGACTCCAGACCGGACGTCTCACCCAGCGTCTCGCGCAGCAGAGGCAACTGCTCGGTCTGTACGTCATAGAAAACCAGGGCGGGCGCATTCAGGGGGACGGTTTCGTTGACCGTGCGCAACAGAGTGGCCACGACCAGCGTGCAAGCCACGAGCACGGTCAGGGCCGAGCCCAGCGAGAGCAACGCGGTGCGCAACGGCGATTGGGTCTGCTGGAGACCCGCCAGGGCCAGCTGAAGCGAGAGCGGCCAACCCGGGCGTGCCTGCAGACGGGCAGCCAAACGTCTGACTCCATGGGTCACCCCTTGAAGCAATCCGATCACTGCCACCGTGGCCGCCACAAAGGCCAGACCGAAGCGGGGATCGGGCAACACCCCGACCAGCAGGATCAGCATCAGCGCACCCAAACCGGCTGTCCAGATTTGCGCACGCCGGGGAGTGACCAGCGCTTGCGAAGCCTCCCCCCGGAATAGCACAGCCGGCGTCACGGACAGCGCTTTCGCGAGTGGCGGCAGCGAAAACACCAATGCCGTCAACAGGCCAAACAACCAGGCGACGAGGGCGGGAGCCCACAAGCTGCTGAGCATCAGCGTCATGGGCAGCTGCCCGGCGGCCAGGTAGGCCGCCAGCCACGCCAGCCCCAGACCGATCGACACCCCCACCAGCCCGGACAGCGCCCCCAGCATCCCTATCTGCATCAGGACCATGGCGGCCAGTCGTCCATCACGCATCCCCAGCGCCCGAAGGGTGGCGAACCCCGTGAGCTTGGATTGAAGATAGGCCTGAACGCTGTTGAAAACCCCGATACCGCCGATGAACAGCGCGGAAAACCCGATCAGCAACAAACCGGACGCAATCTGACCGAGCACTTCAGCCATGCGGTCGCTGCGCTGGTCAAAGCTACTGGGCTCGGCCGGCACATGGGAAAAGGCGGCCACCCAGTCATCGCGCCAGCGCGCAGCCGGGGTCTCCGTCAGGACGCGATACCGGTATTCGACCCGGCTGAAGGGCTGGATCAGGCCGGTGGCCATCATGCCAGCCTCCGCCACCAGCACGGGCGACGCCCCCCAGTCCGCGCGCAGGCTGCGATCGGGCTGGCGCACGATGACCGCTCTGACCTCAAAGTCCACATCGCCTACCTGCACCCGATCACCGGGCTGCAACGCCAGGCGGGTGGACAGTGCGCGGTCGATGGCCACCCCCCAGACGCCGTCTTTCATCTCCAGCGCGGCATGGAGCACCAGCGGAGGGTTCAACTCCACCACGCCCAGGAGCGGGTAGGCGTCGTCGGCACTGACCAGCTCGATCAGCTGCGCCCGGCCAGACTCGGTGCGCAGCATGGTGCGCAACTCGATGGTGCGTGAGACGGTGCCGCGGTCGGTCATCCACTGCAGCACCTCGGGGGGCAAGGGTTCGGTGCTTTCCACCTCGACATCGCCACCAAACATCTGGCGGGCATCGTTGGTCAGGGCGTCGGCCACCTGGCGGTAAAGGCCTCCCCCAGCCGCCACCAGGGTGACACCCAGCATCAGGCAGGCACAGAAGATCCACAAGCGGTGACCGCTCGCGCGCAAATCGCGCCACGCGAGATCAATGAGAAAGCGCATGGTCAGCCTCCGACGTCGCCACGGCAGATGACGCCTCCACCAGCACACCTTCATGCAACCGCAGTGTGCGGTCACAACGGGCGGCAAAGGCAGCGTCGTGGGTGATGAGAACCATGGTGGTGCCCATTTCGCGATTGAGTTCGAACAGCAGGTGCCGCACGGCCTCGCCCGTATGGTCATCCAGATTACCCGTGGGCTCGTCAGCGAGTAACAAGGGTGGGCGGTGCACCAGCGCTCGGGCAATGGCCACCCGTTGCTGTTCACCCCCAGACAACTGGGCTGGCCGGTGGTCCATTCGTCCACCCAAACCGACACGCTCCAGCATGGCCGTGGCCGCGATTCGCGCATCGCGCACCCCCGCCATCTGCAGAGGCAGCGCCACGTTGTCCAGCGCAGTCAGGCTGGGCAAGAGGTGAAAGCTCTGAAACACAATCCCCATGCGGTCACGTCGCAAATCGGCCAGTGCGTCGGCGTCCAGCGCACCCAGGTCCACACCATTCACACACACGCGCCCGTCACTGGGCCTTTCCAGGCCGGATAAAACCAACATCAATGAGGTTTTGCCCGAACCCGACGGCCCACAGATGGCAACCGTCGTCCCAGCATGAACCTGTAGGTCCAACCCTTTAAGCACAGCGACGCGCTCATGGCCCATGGGGTAATCCAAGTGCAGTTGTGCAACATCGATGAGGGGCGTCTTGAGAGGAGTCATACAATGAAAACCTTGTCACTTGACCCCCAGCAGGGGGGATGAGGACTGGGCCACAATCCGGTGCATGGCCATTTACAGAGGTTCTGTTATCGGACTTGTGCTGGCTTGCGTCACCCTCACATCATGCGTGATGCGCGGTCCGGCTGCCAGCGAGTCGGGCAATGCCCGTATCGTTTATACCGACTGGCGCACCGCTCCACGGCATTCCTCCGGACTGGCCCCTGATGCCGCCATCGTGATCGATGAAGCCATCGTTCAGGTGTATGCAGCGAGAGCGTTTCGCTGGCGCAGACACTTTGCCGTGCATCCCTGGATCATCTACAAGCGGGCTGGCGACGTGACGTACACCCGTTACGAGGTGGTTGGCTGGAGAGGCCGGGATGTGGTGCAACGCAACTACGCCGTCCCAGACGGCCTTTGGTACGGTGCCGTTCCCGAACTTCTGGTGGATCACCGGGGGCCTGTTGCGGCCCGCCTGATCGATCAGATTGAAGCCGCGATCGGCAAAGACTATCGACCGCTGAGCCAGCCTGTGGGGCTGTCACCCACCGGTTCTGGCATGCAGGTCACGCTGGGGGGCTGCTCGGCGTCAGCATGGGTTGGCAGGAGGGAATTGAATTCAACCTGCTGGGTTTGCACATGGGGGTGGATTTGAATACACCGGCCTTGCGCCTGCCCCTGGTTGGCCGTATCGGTTTTCGGGAGGCTGCGCCTTGAGCTGTCTTATGGCATGTGCCCTGTGGGTAACCTGATCCTGACTCGCAGCCCTCCTATCGGGGACCGACTCAGATCAAGCTGTCCATTGACAGCCTCTACGATATCTCGAGCGATGGGCAAACCCAACCCTTGTCCCGCCATGCGCTCGTCAAGCTTCACATGGCGCTCCATGACCTGTTGAGCCTCCTGCTCGTTCAAACCTGGGCCATCATCATGAATACTGATCTCGCATCCCCATGCATCCGTTTGGGCTGACACATAAATCTGGTCTGCAGACCACTTCCATGCGTTATCCAGCAAATTACCCAACACCTCTTCAAGATCCTCGCGCTCCATGCGCAGACTGATCGTTGGGTCGATATCCATATGAACGTTCACGTTTTTTTCTGGATACACACGGGCCATCAGCCTCGTGATCTGTTCGGCTACAGGATATAGAGGGGTCACAAGCGACGACAAAGTCAGGTGCCGACCGGCCGAAGCGCGGGCCAGGTTGCGACGCACCAGGCCATCGATCAAATCAAGGCGTTGCCGCATCGATGCCGCCAGCGAGCTGTCGATCTGGTCGATGTCGGCGCGAAGCACGGCCAGTGGGGTTTTGATGGCATGGGCCAGGTCGGCCGCCTGATCACGTGCTCTGGTGGTTTGACGACGGTCGTGGCGCAGCAGCTGGTTGATCGTGACGGCCAAGGGCTTGAGTTCACGAGGCAGTTGCTCATTGACTTGTTCGGCACGGCCGACCCAGACCGCATTCAGATCCCGCAGTAATCCACGCAGAGGCTGTAATCCAATACGCATCTGCACCGCAATTGATAAACCCATGACCAGCATCAACCCGACGACGCCCAGGCTCATCAGCTGGTCAAACTGGCGGACCTCTTCTTCCAGGTCATCGGTGCGACCGGCAACGATGAAATGCAACACATCCTGACGACCCGGTAACGTCAGATCACGCTCGGCCAACCGAACGGTCTGCCCGAACGGATTGGTCCAGGTCCTAAAAACGGTGGAACCGTCAGGAACCCCGACACTGAACGGGATTTCCTGGTCCCAAAGCGACCGCGAGCGCAAGAGTACGCCATTGGCGTTGGAAATCTGCCAGTAAGCGCCCGAGTAAATGAGATCAAAACGCGGGTCTCCCATCGGTCGACCCAATACGAGCGACCCATCCGCCTGGTTTTCTGCTTCGGCGACCAGCGTGTGCAAAACCGTTTTCAGCCGCTCATCAAAACCTCGTTGAACCGCTACATCAAATGCGCGCGTCAGGCCCCAGGCACCCAGGCTCATTGCGAACAGGAGACCGACCAGGGCGGTCAGGGTCAGGCGCCGGTGCAGACTGGGTTGACGCAGGGATTTCACAGAGGTTCGGTGCTAGACAGCCGGTAACCCGCGCCGCGAACAGTCTGAATCAGTGGGACCCCGAGCTTTTTGCGAATCCGTGCCATCAACACATCAATGACATTGCTGTCCCGGTCGGCATCGGTGTCGTAAACGTGATCAAAAATCTCGGTTCGGCTGACGACGCGGTCCTGATGATGCAGCAGATACGCCAACATGCGGGTTTCGTGCGGTGTCAGGGAGACGGTTTCACCGCGAAGGGTGATGCGTTGATCATGGGTGTCCATGCACAATGGCCCGCAAGACAAGGTCGAACTCACATGACCTGTGCTGCGTCGTATCAGCGCTCGTAAACGCACCACCACCTCATCCATCTGGAAGGGTTTGGTGACGTAATCGTCGGCGCCAGCCTGAAAGGCTGACAGCTTGTCGGACCAGCGAGAACGCGCCGTCAGCACCAGCACAGGGAAACGGGCGCCTTCGCTGCGCAACCGATCCAGGACCGACATGCCGTCAAGTAAAGGCAAACCCAAATCCAGCACCATGGCATCGACGGGATAGTTTTGCCCGACAAATACTGCTTCGTTGCCGTCAGAAACGTGCTGGACAGCGAAGCCCGACTCGGTCAGCACTTTGGTCAGCCGGTCTGCCAACTCAGGATCGTCCTCGACAAGCAGAATTTTCATGGGATCAATCGAGTTAATGGAGATGCCTGTCGTCGTGCGGCGTCCAGACCAGGGCCCTGCGCTTGCAGCAGATGACCTGTGACCGCATCGTAAACCAGCTCAATCATGTGACCTCGAGGCGAGAGCAGTTCAATTTCGTAGACGGGTCTGCCACGGTGCCGCTCCAGTTCGATTTCGATGACTTGTCCCAGAAACTCCGCTTCCAGACGAAGAAGGATCTCCGCCAACGGTTTGAGATTGCCTGAACGAACCGCATCACGGGCCCAGTCTTGATCGGCTGGCGTGGTCATTTCAGCATTGGCGTAAGAAGACGCGTGCGCCTCTCGACCGTCAGCGATCAGCAGTGGGCTGGCGATCAAAGTCAGCAGGATGGGGTAGCAGCGAACCAGGTCAGTCATGACTTCAAGGCAATGAACAAGGCCTCATTCTTGAGCCTGAAGATGAACGAACCGTTCACGGTGCGTTCACTCCTCAGGCGCTCCAATCACGTCATCCCGTTGCACGGGATTGGTTTCAACCCTTATCTTGGAGCTTCTCATGATTCTTTCCATCCGTATCGCCGCCGTCTCATTGTCTTTGGCCGTATCAGCCGCCTGGGCCGAAGCGGTGCCTCAGCCAGTCACCCCCATCAACGATGTTCAGCGCGGCTCCATGGTCACAATCGAAGGAACCGTGGAGCGCATTCTGGACACTGACGAGTTTCGCCTAAGAGATGCAACGGGACGAATCCGCGTTGATGTCGGATATCCGAACTTCGTTCCAGTTGCCGTGGGCGAAACCGTGCGCGTGGTCGGGTTCGTGGACCGCGACCTCTTTAAAGAAATTTACGCACGTGAGATCATTCACGCTGACGGCAGAGTCAGTTTTCTTCAAAAACGGTATTGATCATGTCCCTGCTTTTGGCAAGACGATTCCATCGGGCCTCTCTTCAGTATCAACGTTCTGAAACGGTGTTGAACGTGCGAGACGTTTTGCGCTTGCACGGTGAGGCATCCACGCCCGTGATCTTGTTGATCATGGCCACCTGCTGCCTCATGCCAGTCGGTGGTATTGGAACAGTGCTGAGTTTTGCCATGGTGCTCATGGCATGGCGTTGGTACCGTCAACAGGAAACCACCGTCCTGCCTGAACGCATTGCTCGTTTAGAAATCCAACGTACGTGGGCGCAGCGCATTTTGAAAGGTTTGGCTCTGACGTACATGATGACTGCGCGCTGGCTCAAACCGCGCTGGTCTGGATTGACCCGTCCTGGCATACGTATTTGGTGGGCGCTCTGGATCGCCTCCATGGCTTTTCTGATCTTTTTACCGATTCCCTTTGGGAACGTCTTGCCGGGCTTGAGCCTGATGCTGTTCAGTTTGGGCTGGGCTTATCGCGATGGAGTGGTTCTGGCGCTTTCGCAAATGGTGGGTTTGTGTGCCATGGCTTTCGCAGCGGCTTTTGGTCATTTGGCTGCAACGCTGATGATGCAAGCATGGAACTGGACCCGTACATTTTTCAATTGACAAATCACGGAACCGACGCCCTTCATTCACAGTCACACATGACAATCCAATCGTCCGAGAGGTCTACATGACTGCTCCAACACGCTCTCTGATCGCTGCAGCGACCGTTGCAGCGCTATTCGCTTCACAAGCCCACGCCCAGGCCTTTGGTTTCTACCGATCGCCGGTCCTGCCTGGCATGACACAGGGGGGATCGGCCGGTTTGGCCGTGCTGGCCAGCCGTCAATACCAGGGGTCCGACGAATCGCGGACCCTGCTCGTGCCCACGTTTGACTACCAGTGGGCCAACGGGGTGTTTGTGGGGGTGGGTAACGGGCTGGGAATCAATTGGTCACGAAGCCCTGAGCGCAGCTATGGCCTTCGATTGACAGCGGATTTCGGCCGAGACGACAAGCGCTCTGCTGCGCTGGCGGGGATGGGCGATATAAGGACACGGCCCGAGATCGGCGGATTTGCCAACTTTCGAGTGGCCGATGGCTGGGAGGTGGCCTCGTCCATCCGCTACGGCGCTGGCAACGACCGCAAAGGTCTGGTGGTGGATCTGGGCCTGAACATGAGTCACGCCCTGTCGCCATCTTTGCGCCTCAATGCGGGTGTGGCCACCGCATGGGCCAACCGGGCGCTGACGCAATCCTATTTCGGTGTCAACACCCAGCAAGCCGCAAACAGTGGTTACGCTGTGTTCAGCCCCTCAGCGGGCTTGCGCGATGTGCGCGTCGGCGTGGCCCTGAACTACACGATCGCCCCCAACTGGTCACTCACAGGGGGGTTGTCTCTGAATCGCTTGCTGGGTGATGCCAAGGACAGCCCCATCGTCAGGGACCGCTCGTCGATCTCGGGGGTGGTGTCCACCAGTTACCGCTTCTGATCACGGCGTGGGCCGGCGCTCTAAAATGGCGGCTTTTGGAGCGGCCATGAGCGCAACGGTGCAAGTGGGTGTGGTGATGGGGTCCAGCAGCGACTGGGACACCATGCAGCATGCCGTGGAAATCCTCAAACAGTTCGGCGTGAGCCACGAGGCCCGCGTGGTGTCGGCGCACCGCATGCCGGACGACCTGTTTGCCTACGCCGAATCGGCGCGATCGCGCGGACTCAAGGCCATTGTGGCCGGCGCGGGTGGGGCGGCCCATCTGCCGGGCATGCTGGCCAGCAAGACGCCGGTGCCGGTGCTCGGTGTGCCGGTGATGACCAAAGCCCTCTCCGGGGTGGATTCGCTGCACAGCATCGTACAGATGCCCAAGGGCATCCCGGTGGCCACGTTTGCCATCGGCCCGGCGGGCGCCGCCAATGCCGCGCTGTTTGCGATCGCCATGCTGGCCAACGAAAACACAACCCTGCAGGCACAACTGGACGCCTTCCGCGCCGCCCAGACCGAAGCCGCCCGCGCCATGGTGGTGCCGCCACCGGAGGCTCCATGAGCCGCAAGACCGTATTACCGGGACAAGTGACCCCCAGCGGCCATCTGGCCACACTGGGGGTGATGGGCGGGGGGCAACTCGGGCGCATGTTCGTGCAGGCCGCGCAGGAAATGGGCTACTTCACCGCGGTGCTGGATGCCGACCCGGCCAGCCCGGCCGGTCTGGTGAGCCATTACCACATTCAAACATCCTACGAAGACGAGCAGGGGCTGGCCCAGCTGATGCAGCGGGCCGAAGCCATCACCACCGAATTCGAGAACGTGCCGGCACCGGCACTGGTCACGCTCGGAGCGCACCGCCCGGTGGCCCCCAGTGCCCAGGCCGTCGCCGTGGCGCAGGACCGCATCGCCGAGAAAGCGCATTTCGTGGCCTGCGCCCAGGCCGGTGGGGTGGGCCCTGCGCCTTATGCCGCCATCGAAACGGAGGCCTTGCTGCAGGCCGTGCCCGGTGATCTGTTGCCCGGCATCCTGAAAACCGCCCGGCTGGGCTACGACGGCAAAGGCCAGATTCGCGTGCAGGACCGGGCCGAACTCGCCGCCGCCTGGGCGCAGATGGGCCGTGTGCCTTGCGTGCTGGAAAAGTTGCTACCGCTCAAAACCGAGCTGTCGGTCATCGTGGCGCGTGGGGCCGATGGGCAGGTGGTGCATTTTCCGCCGCAGCGCAACCTGCACCGAGCGGGCATCTTGGCCGTGACCGAGGTGTTTGAGGGCAACCTCCCGAATGCGCTGTGTGAACAGGCCATCGCGACCACCGAAGCGATTGCGCACCAGCTCCAGTACGTGGGCGTGCTGTGTGTGGAGTATTTTGTGGTGGACGACGGCAGCAACACGGGAACGCTGGTCGTCAATGAAATGGCCCCTCGGCCCCACCACAGCGGCCACTACACCCTGAACGCCTGCGACGTGTCCCAGTTCGACTTGCAGGTACGGACCATGGCGGGCCTGCCGCTGGTACCCCCCCGCCAGCACAGCCCGGCCATCATGCTCAACCTGCTGGGCGATTTGTGGGTGGGTGCCAATGGTCAACCCCAAACCCCCGACTGGGCCGGCATCCTGGCCCTGCCGGGCACCCACCTGCACCTGTACGGCAAGCTCAGTGCGCGCCCCGGTCGCAAGATGGGCCATCTGACCGTGACCGGCGCATCCATCGAACAGGTTCGGCAAACCGCCCTGCAGGCGGCCGCCCTGTTGGGCATCGAGCCCTGGGCATGACACTGACCGCGCGTCCGGCCGATGGCCCGGTCATTGCCGAGGCCGTGGCCCTGCTGCAGCAAGGGGGGCTGGTGGCCTTGCCCACCGAAACGGTGTACGGCCTGGCCGCCGATGCCGACCAGCCAGCCGCCGTTGCTCGGATCTTCGCAGCCAAGGGGCGCCCCAGCAACCACCCCCTGATCGTGCATGTGGCCGATCCGGCCGGTGTGGCGCACTACGCCAGCGACGTGCCCGCCTTTGCGCAAGCCTTGATGCAGGCGTTCTGGCCAGGGCCGCTGACGCTGATCCTGCCTAGACGGCCCGGCGTGGCAGCCGATGTGGCAGGCGGGCAGGCGTCCATCGGTCTGCGCTGCCCTTCGCACCCGGTGGCTCAGGCCCTGCTGATGGCGTGCCAACAGGCGGGTATCCATGGCCTGGCCGCCCCGAGTGCCAACCGCTTCGGCCGCGTGAGCCCCACCACAGCGGCGCATGTGCTGGATGAATTCCAGGGTCTGCTGGAACCCAGCGAGTTGATGGTGCTGGATGGCGGCCCTTGCCAGGTGGGCATCGAGTCCACCATCATCGACTGTACGCGTGGCCACCCGGTGCTGCTGCGCCCCGGGGTGCTGACGGTATCGGCCCTGGAAGCGGCGGCCGGCATGGCGCTGGCTGCCCGCGATGGCGATGCCCCACGCGCCTCGGGCACACTCGAATCGCACTACGCCCCCAAGGCCCGGGTGCGGCTCATGAGCGGGCGGGACATCCAGCAAGCCCTGGACGTGCTGGGACCGGACGCGCGCCACATCGCGGTCTACAGCCGCCAGCCGGTCAGCAGTGCCAGTGCCCACGTGCGTATGGAGCGCATGCCCAGCAGCGCCAGCGCGTGTGCCCAGCAGCTGTTTGCCGTCCTTCGTGCTCTCGACCAGCCAGAAACCCGACTCATCTGGGTCGAAACCCCGCCCGATGACCCCGCCTGGGATGGCGTTCGTGACCGTCTACAGCGCGCTGCTGCTTGAGCTTTCACACCAAATGACTATGATGGGTTTGTGGTCATCCGTTCAACGATTGCTGGTTTGGCGCTGCGTATCCGTGCCGTCTTGTGCACGGCATGGATGTGTGCGCCGCTGGTTTGTTTCCTCTCTGTGGTCAGTGCTTCTACCCAGAGCCATGCCAGTGAACCGGTTCGATTTGGTGTCCTGAGTTTCCGACCCAAGCCAGAAACCGAAGCCCGCTGGGCACCATTGGCCGATTACCTGCAGACACAGCTCAACGGCCGGCCTGTCACGCTGCTGGCCTTCACCTACCCGGAGCTGCAGGAAGCGGTCGGTCGGCGTGAAGTCGACCTGGTGCTCACGCAACCGGCCCATTACGCAGCCCTCTCGATCCAGAAAAATCTCTACTCCCCATTGGCCACCTTGGTCGAAGTCGAACAGGGACAACCGATGGCGCATTTCGGGGGCGTGGTGATCACCCGGTCCGATCATCCCGATATCCATCGGTTACAAGACCTGAAACGCCGCCTGGTGGCCACTTCGGTACGCGATTCCCTCGGCTCCTTTCAATCGCAAGCCTATGAATTGCTTCAACTCGGCATCCGTCCCAACGACTATTTCATCGTGAACAAAGGGTCCAATCAGCAGCTGATTGTGGATGCCGTCTTGCAGGGTCGGGTGGATGCAGGATTCGTCCGAACGGGTCTGTTGGAACAACTCAGCAGGGAGGGTCTGATCCATCTTGATGATTTGCGTGTCATACGCAGTACCCACGTGGACCCGTCCTTTCCGCTCACTCTTTCCACCCGTTTGTATCCCCAGTGGGCGCTGGCTGCGATGCCGTGGCTCGACGAACCCACAGCACGGTTGGTGGCGGGCACCATCCTGTCTATTCCCCACGGACATGAGGTGACAACGGCCGCACGGATCAGCGGCTTCACAATACCTGGCGACTACCATACGGTCGCCCATGTGATGCGCAGTCTACGAACCCCTCCCTTCGATGAGCGGGTGCCACTTGAAATCATCTGGGAAGACTACCGTGCCCTCTGGGTGGCCGTGCTGTTTCTGGTCACAGCGACAGGATTCGGGTTGGGCCGACACCTGATCACCTTGAACCGGCAAAAACGCGCGTCCCGATTGCAGATGCAAGAGGCAGCGAGCGTCTTTGAACATGTCAGCGAGGCCATCATGATCACGGATCATGCAGGGGTCATCGTCGATGTCAACGCTGCTTTCACTCGCATCACGGGTTACAGCCGTGAGGAGTCCGTTGGGCAGAATCCCCGTTTTCTGAGTTCAGGACGTCACGACAAGGTCTTCTACCAGTCACTTTGGGACACCCTGACCACCTGTGGTGAATGGACGGGCGAGCTATGGAATCGCCGAAAAAGCGGTGAGATCTACCCGGAAAGGCTCACGATCAATGCCGTACGGCGTCCGGACGGTCAGGTGGTCCGGTACATTGGGGTGTTCGCAGACATCACCGACATCAAGAATCGCGAATCGGTATTGCAACACCATGCCCATTACGACATGCTCACCGGCTTGCCCAACCGACTGATGCTGCATCAACGCCTGCAACACGCCACGATGCAGTCAGAGCGACGCCGTTTGCGCCTGGCTGTGCTTTACATCGATATCGATGGATTCAAGCAAGTCAACGATACCCATGGGCATGCGGTTGGCGATCAACTGTTGGAACAACTCGCTCGACGCATGGAGAACGTCCTGCGCGAGGGAGATACATTGGCTCGCCTAGGCGGTGACGAATTTGTCGCTCTGTTGAGTGATCTGTCCAGCCTATCCGAAGTTGAACCGATCGTTCGGCGACTGATTGGAACCGTCGCTGAGCCCGTATTGGTGGACAATACGGAGATTCGGGTCTCTGCCAGCATTGGCATTGCATTTTCTCCTCACACCGAGGTCACTACCCCCGAGTTGTTGCTGCAGCAGGCCGACGAGGCCATGTACATGGCCAAGCAACAAGGCAAGAACCGCTATCACATGGTGGATCCGGGCAATGACCTCCATCACCCATAAGGACACTGCATGGATTGGATGAATCAGGCGCGCGAATTCTTGAGTCATTGGAGCATTGAACTCGGCGAACTCACCGTCATCCTGTTTCGCATCATCGTCATCGTCACGGCAGCCTGGATCATCAAACGGGTGCTGCACAAGGCCGTGGGTGGGTTGCGTAATCACCTGACGAAGGGCCTTGATGACCCTGAAGCTGTCAAGCGCGCGGAAACCCTGGGCCGCGTCATTCGTTACCTGATCAGCGTGGTGGTTACCCTGGTGGGGACGATGCTGGTGCTGTCGGAAATCGGTATTTCCCTGGCCCCCATCCTCGGGGCAGCTGGCGTCGTCGGTCTGGCCGTGGGTTTCGGTGCGCAGAGCCTGGTGCGTGACTATTTCTCGGGCTTCTTCATGCTGTTGGAAAACCAGATCCGCCAGGGCGATGTGGTCACGCTGGCGGGGCAGACTGGCACTGTGGAAGAAATCACCTTGCGCTACATCCAGCTACGCGACTACGCTGGCAACGTCTATTTCATCCCCAATGGTCAGATCACGCTGGTCACCAACATGACGCGCGGTTTTGGCAATGCCGTGGTCAATATCGGCGTGGCTTATCGCGAAGACGTGGACCAGGTGATGGCAGTGATGCATCGCGTGGCTGCCGACCTGCGCCAAGACCCGGAATTTGGCCCTCGCATCATCCAGGATCTCGAAATGGCTGGTGTCACCGAATGGGCCAACTCGGCGGTCATGATCCGCGCCCGACTGCGTTGTCAGGCCCAGGAGCAGTTTGGGGTGCGGTGCGAATATCTCAAACGCCTGAAAAAGGCATTCGATGCCGAAGGCATCGAGATTCCGTTCCCGCATATGACGGTTTATGCCGGTGAGCCCAAGCAAGGCAAAGCACCCGCTTTTCTCTTGCAAAATCTCAATAAATGATAGACATTCGATAGCTGGAGGGTGGTTCACCCTCTGGCTATTTGGGTTTAGAGTGTGGTCGTATGGACAACCTTTTTTCCCAGTTGACCCAGACCATCTCCCAGGCGCAGACCCTGGAAGAGGTCACGCGTCCCTTCCTTGAGCTACTGGGTTCGATCACAGGCATGGAGTCCACTTATCTCACGCGGATCGACCTCGGTCAGCAAGAGCAGGAAATCCTCTACGCTCGTAACACCGCACAGCTTCAGATGACTGAAGGGCTGAAAGTGCCTTGGCATAACACCTTGTGCAAACGGGCACTGGATAGCCAACAGTTTTATACCGACGATGTCAGACAATGTTGGCCGGATGCCCATACCGCTCATGAACTCGGCATCCACTCATATCTCACCACACCCATCCAACTGTCCGATGGCACGTTGTATGGGACCCTGTGTGCAGCGAGTGAGAAACAACTCCCACTGAGTGAAGATGCTGCACGACTCTTGCCTCTGCTGGCTGCATTGATTGCGCAGTCGGTCGAAAGAGAACGGCTGATTCAGCAACTGGTTCACCTTAACCACTTGCTGACACTTGAATCCGCGCTGGATTCCCTGACTGGTTTACCGAACCGTCGCACACTGCAGCACGAACTCACAAGGCTGCTGCAAGTGGGGGAACGGCAAGGATTTTGTGTACTGGTGGCATATATCGATCTGGATGGGTTCAAAACCATCAACGATCAGTACGGACATGCCACAGGATATCTATTCCTGCAGTCGGTGGCTGAGCGACTCCAGCAAACCCTTCGTGCATCTGACATGGCCTGTCGCGTGGGTGGCGACGAGTTCGTCGTGATTGGCCCAGGACCTCAAGACAGGGACCATGCGCCCTCCGCAGTCAGCGCTCTTGAACAGCGCCTGCACAGGGCTATTGAAGGCACTTACAGACTCGGTCAATCGACGCTGGATTACCCTGGCGCCAGCATCGCCTGTGTGGTAGCGGTTCCCGGGCAGACGGATGCGCAATCAGCCATTGACCATGCTGATCAGGCGATGTATGTCGTCAAAAAACAAAGGAAAGCCCAGCGTCTCTGAGAGATCAACGTGAATCCGGCAGCTCGATCTTCACTTCCAGCACTTCCAGGTTGTCCTGGCGTTCCAGTTGCACTTTGATGTCGTCCGGGTTGATGCGCACGTATTTGCTGATCACGGCCACCAGCTCACGTTGCAGGTCAGGCAGGTAATCGGGTTCGGCCGCATTGCGACCGCTTCGCTCATGCGCCAGAATGATCTGCAGGCGCTCTTTGGCCACACTGGCCGTCTTCTTTTTTTCACCCAGCAGGAAGGACAGAAACGACATGCCACTCACCTCCCGAACAGCCGCTTGAGTAGGCCAGGTTTTTGAGCTTCAATGAAGCGCAGGGGTTTGTCGTTGCCCAGAAAGCGCTCAATCACGTCCTTGTAAGCTTCCGACACCTCAGTGCCTTGCAGGTGCACGGCGGGCACACCTTGGTTAGATGCCTGCAGCACATTCTCGCTTTCCGGAATCACACCGATGAGCTTGATGCGCAGGATGTCCTGGATGTCTTCCAGCGACAGCATCTGCCCGTCCTGCACGCGGTTGGGGTTGTAGCGGGTGATCAGCAGGTGTTCCTTGATGGGCTCCTTGCCTTCAATGGCGCGTTTGGTCTTGCTGCCCAGCATGCCCAGGATGCGGTCACTGTCCCGCACGCTGGAGACTTCGGGGTTGGTGACCACGAGGGCTTCATCGGCAAAGTGCATGGCCATCAGAGCGCCCGTTTCAATGCCAGCGGGCGAGTCACAGACGATGTAGTCAAAGCCCATGCCGGCCAGATCGTTGAGTACGCGCTCCACACCGTCCTGGGTCAGGGCATCCTTGTCACGCGTCTGGCTGGCGGCCAGTACAAAGAGGTTCTCGCACTGCTTGTCCTTGATCAGGGCCTGATTCAGGTTGGCCTCGTTGTGGATGACGTTGATGAAGTCATACACCACGCGCCGTTCACAGCCCATGATGAGGTCCAGATTGCGCAGGCCGACGTCGAAGTCGATAACGACCGTCTTGAAGCCTTTCAAGGCCAATCCGGCCGCAAAGCTGGCGCTGGTCGTGGTTTTGCCCACGCCGCCTTTGCCGGAGGTGACAACAACGATTTTGGTCATGGATGGCTTTCGGATAAAGCAATAAAAATCAGGACAAGGGTTCGATCAGCAAACGATCACCTTGATTGCTGCTGTCTAGGCGAATCTGTGCCGCTTTGCCACGAACATCATCGGGCAAGGGCACATCGCTGGTGCGGTACACACCGGCAATCGACACCAGCTCGGCTTCCAGGACACGGGCAAAAATGCGAGCGCTGGCATCGCCACGGGCGCCTGCGATCGCCTTGCCCCGCAAGGGCGCATAGACGTGGATATGCCCATCGGCCACCACCTCAGCGCCCGGATTGACCATGGCGGTGATGATGAGATCTCGGCCACGGGCATACACCTGCTGGCCCGAACGCAGGGGTTTGTCGATCACCAGGGCGCTGGGGTGAGGTGGGGCAGCCACCGGTGGAGCAACCGCTGTCGGATGGGCTTCGGTCAAGACTGGCCGCGCATCATCGGCCAGAGCCAGACCCGCTGCCTCGGCTGCCAGACGTTGGACCTCATTCCCCCCTTTGTAAGCCAGGGGGCGCAGCCGTTGGCCTTGCAACCAGTCCAGCAAGACAGAAAAGTCGATCACCTCATGACCGGGCAGCCCAGTCAGATCGATCAGGAGTGGGTCCTGATCAAAAAAGTCGTCCTGTTCGCCGAAGCGAATCAGCCAGTCCTTTTGCAGTTGGACGAGATCGTTGCTGCGCAAATGCAAAGCCACCAGGGGCCACTGGGTGCTTTTGAGGTCAAAACAGAGGGCAGGAGCTGCAGGCGCAGACGACATGGACAGGCATCGGGTGGGAAAAGCAAATCTTAACAGCCTTGTCAGGCTGAGCCAGCAAATGGCCGGTATACAGGCTTGCCCATCCCTGTTGCCTTCTTACCTATTTTCTTTTTCAAAGATAGTCGTTGTAGTAGAAGACAGCGCAAACACGGGGACAACTCAAAAAGACCTGCTGATTCAAGCACTTGTCTGATGGTCTAGCCTGTGGATGACGTTTCTTGAACCCGAGTGCTTCACATGAACAATTGACTCTTTTTACACAGGTCTGTGGATAAGGTATGGATTGTTCTTTTTTTATCCACAGACTTGTGAGGTATTTATTTTTTCTATCGAGCCAGATCGTCCAGAATCGGGCAATCGGGGCGTTCGTTCCCCTGGCAACAGGCGGTCAGTTGTTCCAGACTGCGTTCCATCGCCTGCAACTGGGCAATGCGTTCTCGCAGTCGTTGCAGGTGACTGTCGGCAATCTTTTTGACCTGGGCACTTGACCGTTGCCGGTTGTGCCAGAGGTTGACCAGTTCGGCGATGTCATCCATGGAAAAACCCAGGTCGCGTGCCCGCTTGATGAAGCGCAGCGTGTGGATGTCGTTGTCGCTGTACAGGCGGTAGCCGCCATCGCTGCGGTGGATGGGTGGCAGCAGGCCCAGGGATTCGTAGTGACGAATCATCTTGGATGACACGCCGGATTGTTGGGCGGCCTGCCCGATCTGCACCGGTCCAGGCCATCCTGAAGGGGAGGCGCTCATGTCAACTTCAGGCCACGGTGTAGCCTTCTTCCTGGATGGCAGCGGCCAAGGCGTCGTGGGTGGCTGTGCTTTGCACCTTGACATCACCGCTGGTGCGGTCAATTTGCACGCTGGCTTCGGGGTCGACTGCCAGAAGCGCTTGACGGACAGCCTTTTCACAGTGGCCACAGGTCATGCCCTGCACGTTGAACTGGTGTTCCATGGGATTTCCTTTCATTAAAAGCCCCAGTATCCACCTTCCCATGGTGTCAAGGTCAAGCCCCTTGACTTTCCCATGGTGTCAAGGTTCATACTGGACACATGGAAACTGTTGCTGAACCAAACGCTGTCGTGTCTGTCGACCTTGGCGTGTCGGGCATGACCTGTGCCAGCTGCGTGGGACGGGTTGAACGTGCCTTGCAGCGTGTGCCTGGGGTGCAGTCGGTGTCCGTCAATCTGGCCACCGAGTCCGCCCGCGTGCTGGGCCAGCCCCCAACCGACGATGCCCCGGCTGCCTGGCAAGCCCGCTTGCAACGTGCCGTGCGTGACGCGGGTTACGAACCCCGGGCCATGGAGGCCGTCGAAACCCCTTCATTACCTCCCTTGTTTGGGGTGCCTCGCGATTTCTGGCCGGTGTTGTGGGGGATTCTGCTGACCCTGCCTCTGGCAGGGCCGATGGTCGGTGACCTGTTTGGCCAGCACTGGATGCTGCCCGCGTTGTGGCAATTTGTCTTGGCAACGCCGGTGCAGTTCATTCTGGGTGCCCGCTTCTACCGCGCGGGTTGGCACGCCATCAAGGCCCGCAGTGGCAACATGGAGTTGCTGGTGGCCATGGGCACCAGTGCGGCTTGGGGCCTGAGTACCTGGCTGTGGTGGCGGGCCGAGCCGGGCGAAATGGTGCACTTGTACTACGAAGCGTCGGCCATGATCATCACGCTGGTCTTGCTGGGCAAGTGGCTGGAAGCCCGTGCCAAGCGCCAGACCACCGAAGCCATCCGCGCCTTGCAGGCCTTGCGACCCGAAGTGGCTCACCTGCTGCCCGATGGGCGCCTTCGCGATACGGTGCAGGATGTGCCGGTGAGCGAGTTGCTGCCTGACGATGTGGTGCTGGTCAAGGCCGGCGAGCGCTTGCCCGCGGATGGGCGGGTGGTGCAAGGCCAGTCCGCCGTGGACGAATCCATGCTCACGGGCGAGCCCATGCCTGTGGCCAAGGCCCCCGGTGACACCGTCACGGGGGGGAGCCTGAATGGCGATGGGGTGTTGCATGTTCAGGTGGTGGCGGTGGGTACCCAGAGTGTGCTGTCGCGCATCATTGCCCTGGTGCAGGACGCGCAGGCGGCCAAGCCGCCCGTGCAGCGCCTGGTCGACCGGGTGGCTGCCGTGTTTGTGCCGCTGGTCTTGCTGGTGGCGATCGCGACCTTTGTGGCCTGGTGGGCTTGGCAGGGGGTGGCGCTGGAAGAAGCGGTGTTGCATGCGGTGGCGGTGCTGGTGATTGCCTGTCCCTGTGCCCTGGGCTTGGCCACGCCCACGGCCATCATGGCCGGTACCGGTGTGGCGGCCCGGCACGGCATCCTGATCAAGGATGCTGCCGTGCTGGAGCAGGCCCAGCGTGTGGATGTGGTGGCCTTTGACAAGACCGGTACCCTGACCGAAGGACGGCCGCGTCTGGTGAGCCTGATGGTGGAACCGGGCGTGGACGAGCGTCAGGTGTTACAGGTGGCCGCGGCGTTGCAACGTCAAAGTGAACATCCCCTGGCCCGCGCAGTGGTGGAGGCGCTGGACGCTCCCCCAGAGGCGTGGCTGACTGCAGAATCGGTGCAGGCGGTACCGGGCCATGGCACACAAGGCCAGGTGCAGGGCACCCGGATGTGGCTTGGCAGTGTGCGCTGGATGACCGACATGGGGGTGGACTTGGCACCCTTGTCCACACAGGTGCAAGCCTTGCAGGCCCAGGGTCAGACCGTGTCGGTGCTGGCCACCGGCGACGGACCTGTTCATGCCTTGGCCTTGATGGGCTTTGCCGACGAGCCCAAACCCCATGCCCAGCAAGCCTTGACAGACCTGCGTGCACAAGGTTACCGGCTGTGCATGATTTCTGGCGACAACCGAGGGGCCGCCGAAGCCATGGCACGCCGTCTGGGCTTGCGTCCCGAGGATGACGAGGTGCTGGCGGATGTGCTGCCGGCCGACAAGGCCGCCCGCGTGATGGCACTCAAGGCATCTGGCCAGCGCGTCACCATGGTGGGTGACGGCGTCAATGATGCGCCGGCGCTGGCAGCGGCCGATGTCAGCATCGCCATGAGCCATGCCCAGGGGGGGTCGGACGTAGCCATGCACGCGGCGGGCATCACCCTGATGCGGGGCGATCCCTTGCTGGTGGGGGCGGCGCTGGACATTGCCCGCCGCACCATGAGCAAGATCCGGCAGAACCTGTTCTGGGCCTTTGTTTACAACACCGCCGGCATCCCACTGGCGGCGTTGGGCTATCTCAGCCCGGTGGTGGCGGGTGCGGCCATGGCGCTGAGTTCGGTCAGCGTGGTGACCAATGCCCTGTGGCTCAAGCGCTGGCAGCCCCCTGGCCAGTCACGACGGTAGAACCGCCAGCAATTCGTCAAACACCTGCAACAAGCGTTGTACGTCACTGTCCTGCGTGGCGGGTGAACACAGCATCATGCTGTGGAAGGGTGTGAGCAAGACCCCCCGGTTCAGCATGAAGAGGTGGGTGAAGGCTTCCCAGTCGGGTTGGCCATGTTGCCGGACATCGTCAGCCTGTCGCGGGGTGGTGGCCATGAACTGCAGTTCCATGCGAGCGCCCAGTCGGGTCACGGTCCATGGGCGTTGGTGGGCTCGGATGCGCTGCATCAGGCCCTGCTCCAGGGCTTCGGCCTGTTGCAGCATGTGGGCATAGGTGGCTGGCGTGTGCAGGTGTTCCAGAGCCGCAGCCAGGGCGGCGAGCGTCAGGGCATTGGCCGTCAAGGTGGTGCCGATCCCGCTGTGGCCTTCGGGCGCCTGTTCCTTGACCGCGCGCATGCGCTGGGCCATGTCGGCGCTGAATCCGTACACGGCACAGGGCAAACCACCGGCGATGGCTTTGCCCATCACCAGAAAATCGGGCTCCAGCCGGTGGGCGTGTGCGTAGCCGCCCGGCGCGGTCGAGATGGTGTGCGTTTCGTCCATGATCAGCAAGGTGCCATGGCGTCGGCACAGGGCCTGGGCTGCTGGCCAGAAACCGGCATCCGGGGGCACCAGACCGAAGTTGGTCAACGCGGGTTCGGCCAGCAAGGCCGCCACCTGCCCATCCGACAGCGCGGCTTCCAGGGCGGCGAGGTCATTGAAGGGAATGACCCGTGTGTAGGCGGCGTGGTTGTGCACCTGGCCGAGCACGGAGGCACGCGGCAAGGTCTGACCCGTTGACGGGTCCCGATCGACCAAGGTGTCGTCAACCGCGCCGTGGTAGCAACCGTCGAACACCAGCAGCTGGGGCCGCTGGGTGACCGCGCGCGCCCAGCGCAAGACGAAGCGGTTGGCATCGCTGGCGGTCATGGCCATTTGCCAGACGGGCAGGCCGAAACGCTCGCTCAGCATCCGGCCCACGGCGGGGGTGTCGACGGCAGGCAGCATGCAGGTCAGACCTTGTGCCGCCTGTCGCGCAATCGCCTCGGCCACCGGTGCCGGGCTGTGTCCAAACATGGCGCCGGTGTCACCCAGACAGAAGTCGGCATAGCGGTGGCCGTCTGCACAGGTCAGCTGCACGCCCTGGGCCTGCTGGACAAACAGGGTACCGGGCGTGGGCCAGTCGCGCATCCAGTGCAGGGGCACCCCGAACAGAAAATGGGCTTGCGATTCGGTGGAGAGGGCCAGCGACCGGGGGTGGCTGGCCAGAAAACGTTGCCGCTCTGCTTCGAATAGCGGCGCCAAGGGGGACGAAGTCGATGAAATGTCGCTCATGGCACAACAGCTTACCCCGGCCATGGCGTAGCATGCAGAACCATGTCCGATCAACCCGAAAGATCCGGTTCTTCGCCTTTGCCTGTTCAGCCATCGTCGACCTTGTGGCTGGCGCTGGTGCTGTCTCTGGGGGCAGCGGTTTCATTGGGCATCACGCGCTTTGCCTATGGGCTGTTGCTGCCGCCCATGCGCGATGACCTGGGATGGAGCTACACCCTGGCTGGGGCCATGAATACCTTCAACGCCATGGGCTACCTGTTGGGCGCCTTGAGCACCCCCTGGCTGATGCAGCGCATGGGACCGGAACGCTTGCTGGTGGTGGGCGCAGCCCTGGCCAGTGTCTTCATGGCTGCAAGCGGTTTTTTTGTCGATGCGGCGCCGCTGTTGTTGCAGCGCCTGCTGGCCGGACTGGCCAGTGCCTGGGTGTTTGTGGCAGGCGGCCTGCTGGCCGCGCGCATGGGGGCTTTGGCGCCCGAGCGCAGTGGCTTGTTGCTCGGGCTGTATTACGGAGGAACGGGTTGGGGCATTGTGGCGTCGGCGGTGTCGGTGCCTTGGGTGCTGGAAGCCATGCAGCGTCAGCCCCATGCCTGGGCGTGGGCCTGGTGGTGGCTGGCGTTGCTGTGTGTGCTGGCCACGCTGGCGCTGGTCTGGGTGGTTCGGGCCCTGGCACGGACGGGGTCTGCGGCCCCGCCTGCCCCGAGCGCTGGACCATCGGCACCCACCCCTCTGCCGCCTGTGCGTTTGCGCCGTTTTGCCCCGGCGCTGGTCGGATACACCTTGTTCGGGGTTGGCTACATTGGCTACATGACGTTCGTGATCGCGCTTTTGCGCGATCAGGGCGTGGGCAGTGGCGCCATCACGCTGTTCTATAGCCTGCTCGGGCTGGCGGTGGTGGCCTCGTCGCGCATCTGGGCCGGTCTGCTGGATCGTCACAGAGACGGTCAGCCGCTGGCACGGTTGAATGCCTTGCTGGGGCTGGCCACCGTGATTCCAGCACTCACCGCTGCCTGGCCCATGCTGCTGCTCTCGGGCTTGCTGTTTGGTGGGGTGTTCCAGTCGGTGGTGGCGTCAACCACCGCCTGGGTGCGCCACAACCTGCCGGCGGCGCAGTGGGCCACGGGCATCAGCGCCTTCACCATCGTGTTTGCCATCGGGCAGATTGTCGGGCCAACGGTGGTCGGCTGGATTGCCGACGGTCCTGGCGGTTTGCAGCGCGGGTTGGTGTTTTCAGCGGTGGCGCTGTGGGTGGGGGCGGGTTTTGCCTGGCGACAGCGGGCGCTGGTGGATGGGGGTGGCCGCCCGTAGCTGCGTGGGAATGGATCTCTGATCGGCCTCTGCAGCGGCTACTCTAAGGGTCCTTTGTTGCCCTTGCTGCCTGCCATGTTCAAGACTTCCCTGTTGCGTTCCGACACCGTGCTGAATCAGCACAGTTACTACGAAGCCAGTGTGCAGCGCGAAGCGGCTCGTCCCGTGCTGGATCAATCCATTCAGGCCGATGTGGTGGTGGTGGGCGGTGGTTTTGCGGGCTTGAGTGCCGCCATCGAGCTGGCGGATCGGGGCATGGATGTGGTGGTCCTGGAAGCCGAACGGGTGGGTTTCGGGGCCAGTGGTCGCAATGGGGGGCAGGCCATCGTGGGTTTTGCCAGCGGGCAGGCGCCGTTTGAGCAGCAACTCGGCCGTGAGGATGCGCGCCGCGTCTGGGACATGTCTTTGGAGGCCATCGGTATCATCCGCGACCGCATCCAGCGTTTCGGGATTGCATGCGACTGGGTGCCCGGTTACCTGTATGCCGCCGACTCTCCCCGCAAGGCGCGCCAGCTCCTGGAAGATCTGGAGGCCCAGGCGCGTGACTACGGTTTGTCCTGCGATGTGGCCACGGGCCCGGACGTCGCCCGCCTGATTGCCAGTGACCGGTATCACGCGGCTGCCTACGAGAACACCTCCGGCCACCTGCACCCTCTTAAATACGCCCTGGGGCTGGCACAGGCGGCCCAGTCGCTGGGCGTGCGGTTGTATGAAGGCACGCCGGCGCTGTCCATGACCCACACGCCCGAGGGGGTGACCCTTCACACGCCGAAGGGCGCCGTGCAGGCCGGTTTTGCCGTTCTGGCGGGCAACTGCATGCTGCCCGAAATCTCGCCCCAGCTGGCCAAACCCCTGCACAGTCGCATCATGCCGGTGGGCACTTACATCATCGGCACAGCCCCCATCGACCCGGCGCTGTGCCGGCGTTTGATCCCCTCGAATGCTGCTGTGTGCGACAACAATTTCGTGCTGGACTACTTCCGCTTCAGCGCGGACCACCGCATGCTTTTCGGCGGACGGGTGAGTTACACCACCATGACGCCTCCGCGCCTGAAAGCCGTCATGCGTGACCGGATGGTCCGGATTTTTCCTGCACTCGAAGGGGTGCCTGTCGATTATGTCTGGGGTGGTTTCGTCGACATCAGCATGAATCGGGCACCTGATTTTGGTCGCCTGTCCCCCCATGTGTACTATCTGCAGGGCTTCAGCGGGCACGGCGTGGCGGCGACCGGCCTGGCCGGCCGGCTGGTGGCCGAGGCGATTGCCGGGCAAGCCAGCCGCTTCGACGTGTTCACCCGCATCCGACACACGCCCTTCCCGGGCGGCCCGTTGCTGCGTACCCCGGCCCTGGCCATGGGCATGCTGTGGTACCGGCTCAAGGACGCGCTGGGCTGAGCGCCTGGGCGATACGTTCACGCAGTACGCCGCCGTGGCGCTGGATGGAGGCCAGCGACGCATAGCCATATCCCACCGCCAGGCCTCGGATGTCGTCCCGCTGCAGGCAGTAGGCCGACAAGGGCCGCACGGTCAGCCCTTCCTGGGCCAGGCGTTGCGCCAGCCCCCGGTCGTTCACATGCGGCGGCAGGTGTACGGTCAGGTGCAGGCCCTGGGCCGCGCCATCGATGCGCGCTTCACCAGTCTTCAGCAAGGGAGCCAGATGGTCCAGCAGGGCCTGACGCCGTTCCGCGTAGGTCTGGCGGGCGCGCCGCAGCGACGATGCGAAGTGCCCCATCTCGATGAATTCGGCCAGGGCGGCCTGCAAGGGCATCTGGCCGGGGCGGTTCAGGTCGTAATGGGCGCGACGGAAGTCCGCGGCCATACCTTTGGGGACCACCAGATAGCCGAGTTTGAGTCCTGGGTACAGCACTTTCGAGAAAGTGCCCAGGTAAATCACCCGCTCCGTTTTGTCCAGCCCGCAAAGTGAGGAAAGCGGCGGGCCGGTGAAGCGGAATTCGCTGTCGTAGTCGTCTTCCAGGATCCAGGCCTGGCAGCGCGTGGCCGTGCTGAGCAGTTGCTGCCGGCGCGCCAGCGACATCACCGCGCCCGTCGGATACTGGTGGGATGGGGTCACATAGATGAGGCGCGGGCTGTGGTTTTCATCCTCGGGCGTCGGGGCCATGCCATCGGCGTCCACCCGCACCGGATGCATGTGCAGACCAGCGGCTGAAAAGGCTTTCACTGCGCCCCAGTAGGCGGGGTCCTCGACCCAGACGGTGTCGTTGTGGTCGGCCAGCAGATGGGCGCACAGCTCCAGCGATTGCTGGGTGCCACTGGTGACCAGCACCTGATCGGCATCGAGCGGCACGCTGCGAAAGATGCGCAGGTAATCGGCCACCGCACGCCGCAGCGGCCCGTACCCGCCCGAGTCGTTGTAGTCGAGCATGCTTGGGCCAGCTTGCCGCCAGTGCTTGTTCTGCAATCGCTGCCACAAGGCCACCGGAAACGCGCTGAAATCGGCAGTACCTGGCGTGAAGGGCTGGATTTCCAGTTCGGTGGCGCTGTAGGCATGGGCCAGCGCCTGACCCCGTGTCGACAAACGGCTCGACGCATGAGAGCCGCGCAGCGGCTTGGGCGCGCTTCGGGCCAGTGGCACCTGGTCATGCACATAGGTGCCGCTGCCGACATGGCTGATCAGATACCCTTCCACCGTCAGCTGACTCAGGGCCGCGACCACCGTGTTGCGTGACAGGCCAAGGTCCTGGGCGAGGTCGCGGCTGGATGGCAGTCGATCACCAGCCGAGAGCTTGCCCTCCAGAATGGCCCGGCGCATGACTTCATAGAGTCGCCGGTGCAAGGGCAAACCGGTGGTGGCTTCAGACCGGTGAATTTCGGCCAACAGGTATTCGGACAGCATGGGCAATGGGGCCAAATGGCACCGTAATGTGGCATCTAATGGCACTCATTGTCATCCAATTTACGGCTCACAATGAAATCACACCATGAATAAAGACACTTTTTCTCATCCCCCCATGGTCTGGCTGCCCGCCGACCATCGCCTGCTGGGCGATCATTCCATGCCCTACCTGGTGCTGGGTGACAAATATGCGCGAGCCGTCAAAGTGGGCGCTCACTCGCAGCCTGTCATGTTTCCCCTGGCCGATGCGGCCCAAGTGCCCCAGCTGCTGGACCTCGTGGACGGCGTCATGCTCACCGGCTCGCCATCGAACGTCCATCCGTCGCATTTCAATGAAGAAGTGCACGACCCCAGTCTGCCACTGGACCCGGAGCGCGATTCCCTGACGTTGGCGCTGGTCAAGGCTTGTGTGGCCGAAGGCGTGCCCCTGCTCGGGATTTGCCGCGGATTCCAAGAAATCAATGTGGCCATGGGCGGCAGCCTGCACCAGACCGTGCATGCGGTCGATGGCCTGATGGACCATCGGGAACCCGAAGGCACCATCGATCAGCAATACGCCCCCAGTCATCCGGTTCGTTTCGAGCCCGGTAGCGTGTTTGAACAATGGGCCCAAGGACCCGAGGCCCGCGTCAACTCCCTGCATGGTCAGGGCATCGGCCGTCTGGCGCCCGGCTTGCGAGCGCTGGCCCATGCGCCCGATGGCTTGGTCGAAGCCTTCGAGGTGGTCGGCGCGAAGGCCTTTGCTTATGCCGTGCAGTGGCACCCTGAATGGCGTTGCTGGGAAAACCCGTTCTATTCCGCCATCTTCCGCGCCTTTGGTGATGCCGTCCGCACTCGGCGGCAAGCCCGCTTGCAGGAAGGCCGTGCGTTTGCATCGTCCCCTGAAAAGCCTTGAACCCATCGTCCCGATCCTGCGATGATGTTCACCTGACTTTTCAACAGCCCCACCATGCAACACAGCACTCCCCACTCTTTCAATGAACTCGAACGCTGGCTCAACGAGCGTCGCGTCACCGAGGTCGAATGCCTGGTCCCTGACCTGACCGGCGTGGCGCGCGGCAAGATCCTGCCCCGCGAAAAGTTCACCGAAGACCGGGGGATGCGCCTGCCCCATGCCATCGTGGCCATGAGTGTGACCGGCGAGCAGCCGCCCAGCGGCCCGTATTACGACGTGATCGAGCCCACGGACCGCGACATGCAGCTGCGCCCAGATCCGTCCACCGTGCGCATCGTCCCATGGGCCAGCGATCCGACCGCCCAGGTCATCCATGACTGTTTCGACTCCAAAGGCCAGCTCGTCCCTTATGCCCCGCGCAGCGTCTTGCGCCGGGTCTGCGACCTGTACGCCGCCGAGGGTTGGGACCCAGTCATCGCGCCCGAACTGGAGTTCTACCTCACCGCCCGCAACACCGACTCCAATACCCCGCTGCGCCCGCCGGTGGGTCGCAGCGGCCGGGCCGAAACCTCGCGTCAGGCCTACAGCATCGACGCGGTCAACGAGTTCGACCCGCTGTTCGAAGACATTTACGAATACTCTCACCAGATGGGGTTGAACGTGGACACGCTGATCCACGAAATCGGTGCCGGCCAGATGGAGATCAACTTTTTTCACGACCATCCGCTTGGGCTGGCTGATGAGGTTTTCTTCTTCAAGCGCACCGTGCGTGAGGCCGCTCTGCGCCACGACATGTATGCCACTTTCATGGCCAAGCCCATCGCCGGAGAGCCGGGCAGCGCCATGCACATGCACCAGAGCATCGTCAGCAAGGCCGATGGGCGCAACATCTTCAGCAACCCGGACGGCTCGCCGTCGGAGGCGTTCTTTCACTACATTGGTGGCTTGCAGAAGCACGTGCCGTCGGCCATGGCACTGGTGGCGCCCTATGTCAACAGCTACCGCCGCCTGTCGCGGTACACCGCTGCGCCCATCAACATCGAATGGGGTTACGACAACCGGACAGTCGGCATCCGTTCGCCCATTTCCTCACCTGAAGCGCGTCGCGTGGAAAACCGCGTGATCGGGGCGGATGCCAACCCCTACCTGGCGATGGCCATGACACTGGCTTGTGGCTACGTGGGCATGAAAAACCAGATCAAGCCCAAGCCGGAAATGAAAGGCGACGCCTACCTGTCGCCTTATGCCTTGCCTCGCAGCCTGGGCGAAGCGCTGGACTGGTTGCGCCGCGACTCCGACCTGCACGAGGTCCTCGGTCACGAATTCATCACGGTTTACACCGAAATCAAGGAACTCGAGTTCGCCGAGTTCATGAAAGTGATTTCACCCTGGGAACGTGAGCACCTGCTGCTGCACGTCTGACCCCCCCACTTCTCTGGAGTCCCCATGAACGCCCCTGTGAACCCCCATACCCTCAGTACCGCTGAACTGCAGGCGCTGGACAGCGCCCACTTTCTCCATCCCTTCACCGACCACAAAGGCCTGTCTGCCAAGGGAGCGCGTGTCATCACCCATGCGGAAAACATTTATGTCTGGGACAGCGAGGGCAAGAAGATTCTGGATGCCATGAGCGGGCTCTGGTGCGTCAACGCCGGTTATGGCCGCAAGGAGCTGGCCGACGCCGCCCATGCCCAGATGATGAAGCTGCCGTTCTA
This sequence comes from Burkholderiales bacterium, assembly GCA_030602985.1. GTDB lineage: Bacteria > Pseudomonadota > Gammaproteobacteria > Burkholderiales > Burkholderiaceae_C > UBA997. Next base: position 34,485 of record JAUVYR010000001.1, on the reverse strand, counting down.
TAACAGCTTTTTCCAGACCACCAACGAGCCTGCGGTGCGCCTGGCTGCTCGTCTGGCCGAGCTGGCCCCCCCGGTGGATGGGCGGCGTTTCCAGCATGTGTTCTTCAGCTCCAGCGGTTCCGAGAGCAACGATACCAACGTGCGCATGGCTCGCCGCTACTGGGACCTGATGGGCCAGCCCCAGCGCAAGGTCATCATCAGCCGTCTCAATGCCTATCACGGCTCTACCATGGCCGGCGCGTCACTGGGCGGGATGAGTGGCATGCACGCCCAGGGCGACCTGCCCATTCCCAACATCACCCACATCCAGCAGCCTTACTACTACGAGCTGGCGGAAGCCGGCGAGAGCAAAGACGATTTCGGTCTGCGTGCCGCCCGCTGGCTGGAGGAAAAAATCCTGGAGATTGGCCCCGATCGGGTGGCCGCTTTCATCGCCGAGCCGGTGCAAGGGGCGGGTGGCGTCATCATCCCGCCTGCCACGTACTGGCCCGAGGTGCAGCGCATCGTGGATAAGTACGGCGTTCTCCTGATCGCCGATGAGGTGATCTGTGCCTTCGGTCGCCTCGGCCACTGGTTTGCCTACGAAAAGTTCGGCATCAAGCCGGACCTGGTCACATTCGCCAAGGCGGTGACCAGCGGCTACATCCCTCTGGGCGGCGTGCTCGTGGGTGATCGCGTGGCGCAGGTACTCATCGAGCAGGGCGGCGAGTTCAACCACGGCTACACCTACAGTGGCCACCCCGTCGCCTGTGCGGTGGCCCTGGCCAACATCGACCTCATGGCCCGCGAGAACTTGCCTGGCCGCGTGCGGGATGACATCGGCCCCTACCTGGCCGAGGTGTTCGAACAGCTCAAAGACCACCCGTTGGTGGGCGATGCCGAAACCTGCGGTTTTGTGGCAGGCCTCGTTTTGGTGCAGGACAAAGCCACCCGCCAAGCCTTTCCCGAGGAATGGGCGGTGGGTATGATGTGTCGCTCGCACTGTTTCGGTAATGGTCTGGTGATGCGTGCGGTCGGCGATCGCATGATCATTGCGCCACCTCTGATCATGACGCGCGCGCAGATCGACGAAATGTCGGTCCTGATACGAAAAGCGCTCGATTTGACGCTCGAGGAACTTCGATCGCAGGGGAAATTCTGAAAACGGTGACTAGAATCACGCTGGGTGCGGAAATTGCTTAAATCAGGCTTTTCCGATTCTTGGATAGGAACACTTTTCTGGAGCTAGAACATGATGAAATCTCTCCTGACAGCAGCGGTCGCTGCTGCCTTCCTGGTGGCCTGTGGCAAAAAAGACGAGCCAGCTGCCACGGCCGCAGCGCCAGCGGCGTCCAGCCAGCGCGTCCTGAACATCTTCAATTGGGATGACTACATTCCCGACGGCATGATTGCCGCCTTCGAGCGCGAAACGGGGATTCGCGTCAACTACGACACGTTCGAAAGCAATGAAACCCTGCATGCCCGCCTGGTGGCCGGTAACTCGGGTTATGACATCGTGGTGCCCACTGTCGGCTTCTCCCAGCGTCAGCTCAATGCCGGTCTGTTCCAGCCGCTCGACAAAAGCCGCATCCCCAATCTGGTGAACCTGGACCCGACCTTCATGCAGAAGCTGGCGTCTATTGACGAGGGCAACCGCCACTACGTGCCCTGGGGCTGGGGCTTCACCACGGTCGGTATCAACCGCCAGAAAGTGGAAGCTGCTCTCGGGACGTCCGAGCTGCCCGCCAACTCCTGGGAGCTGGTGTTCAACCCCGAGTTTTCCAACCGTCTGCGTGGTTGCGGCATCATCGTTCTCGATTCTCCCGCCGAGATCATGCCTGCTGCGCTCCACTATCTGGGACTCGACCCCTACAGCGGCAACCCGGATGACCTACGTGCCGCCGGTCAGATGCTGGCGCAGATCCGTCCCAACATCCGGCTGTTTTCCAACAACATGATTGATGACATGGTCAGCGGTGTCGGATGTGCCTTCGTTGGCTGGTCTGGCGACATCAACATCGCTGCTGATCGTGTCAGTGAACTGGGCAGCTCTGACGAAATCGTGCCGCTGCTGCCCAGCACTGGCGGAATCTTTTTTGCCGACGTGATGGCCATTCCTACGGATGCCCGCAACGTCGAGGCCGCTCACCTGTTCATCGATTTCTTCCTGCGCCCTGAAAACGGCGCGGCCATGGCCAACGAGATGAATTACCCCACAGGTAACAAAGCTGCCTTGCCGCTGATCAACCCCGAGATCAAGGAAAACAACACGATTTTCCTCAATGATGAAGACATGGCTCGCCTGGTGCCATCTGGTGACTTCCCTCTGGAAGTGGCGGGTGTGCTCAACGAAGTCTTCAACGCCTTCAAGCGTGGCAATTGAGTCTCTTTGTTTGCCGTTCTCTGAGGGGCTGGTGTAGCCAGCCCCTTTTTTTTCCTGGATAAGCTCTCAATCGAGTCAGTAGGAGGGAGCCTTCATGGCGCAGTCTCTGGCAACCGCCCCCCAGGGCGAAGGCTATCTGGTCACCGAAAACCTCGTCAAGCAGTTCGACGACATGGTGGCGGTCGATGAAGTGTCCCTGTCCATCAAAAAAGGCGAAATCTTCGCCTTGCTGGGCAGTTCGGGTTGTGGCAAATCCACTTTGTTGCGGATGCTGGCGGGCTTCGAAACCCCGACAGCGGGGCGCATCCTCCTGGGGGGGCAGGACGTCGTCAACATGCCGCCTTATGTGCGGCCAGTGAACATGATGTTCCAGAGCTATGCGCTGTTCCCGCATTTGACCATCTGGGAAAACGTGGCCTTTGGCCTCAAGCGCGAGGGCCTGCCCAAGGCCGAGGTGCAGCAACGCACCGACGAGATGCTGAACCTGGTGCAGCTGGGGGCTTATGCCAAGCGTAAACCGCACCAGTTGTCGGGGGGGCAGCAGCAGCGCGTGGCGCTGGCGCGCAGCCTGGCCAAGCGGCCCAAGCTGCTCTTGCTGGACGAACCCTTGGGGGCGCTCGACAAGAAGCTCCGCGAACAAACCCAATTCGAACTGGTAAATATCATCGAAAAAGTGGGCGTGACCTGTGTCATGGTGACCCACGACCAGGAAGAGGCAATGACCATGGCCAACCGCATCGCGGTCATGAGCAAGGGCCGGGTGTTGCAGGTGGGTACGCCGGAGGAGGTTTACGAATACCCTGCCAACCGCTTCGTGGCCGACTTCATCGGGCACGTGAACCTGTTCGAGGGCAAGCTGTCGGTGGATGAAGTGGATCGCTGTGCCGTGGCCACCTCGATCGGCGAAATCCATGTGGGTCACGCCATCAGCGGCACGCTGGATATGCCTGTTGCTGTTGCGATTCGTCCAGAAAAGATCGCCATCAGCAAGAAACGCCCTGAGAACGTCCAGTACAACCTGTTCCAGGGTCGCGTCAAGGAAATCGCCTATTTCGGCTCCTACAACACCTACATCGTGCAGACGCAGGACGGCCGCAAGATCAAGGTGACCGAGTCCAACACCGTCAGTCGTGACTTGTCGGACATCACCTGGGAAGATGAGGTGTATTTCTGGTGGCGCGACAGTTCCGGCGTCGTGCTGCGCGACTGATCATCCGGCAGACCCATACGTGAGGGGGGCAGCATGTCTTTGAAAGTTTCGATGCCAGGTCGCGGTGTGGTCATCGCGGTGCCATATCTCTGGTTGATCCTGTTCTTTTTTCTGCCCTTCCTGATCCTGCTGTACATCAGCTTTGTGGATCAAGGTACCAGCATCCACCCGTTTCTTCCGCTCTGGGACCCAGACACGGGCACTCTTCAGCTGCGTTACGAAAACTACCTGTCCATTTTTCGCGATCATGAAGGCGCGCCCTGGTTCCGAACCATTTATGTAGAGGCCTATGGTCGATCGCTCTATTACGCGTCCATCACGGCCATCCTCTGTCTGTTGATTGGCTACCCGTTTGCGTATTTCATTGCGCGCTCGCCTGAAACCATCCGGCCAGTTCTTCTGCTGATGGTGATGCTGCCTTTCTGGACGGCCTTTCTCCTGCGTGTCTATGCATGGCGTGGTCTGCTGACCGATCGGGGAATCATCAACCAGTTCTTCATGTGGACAGGATTGACCGATGCGCCCATTCGCATGGTCTACACCGACATTTCCATGATCGTGGGCATGACCTATGTGTACCTGCCGTTCATGATTTTGCCGCTCTACGCCAACCTGGTGAAGATGGACAACCGGCTGCTGGAAGCGGCTTATGACTTGGGGACCACGCCCTTCAAGGCCTTCTGGCTGATTACCGTCCCGCTTTCCAAGGCGGGCATCATTGCCGGGCTCATGTTGGTATTCATTCCGGCGGTCGGTGAATTCGTGATCCCTTCTCTGCTTGGCGGGCCTGAAAACCAGATGATTGGTCGAGTGGTCTGGGACGAAATGTTCAGAGGCAACAACTGGCCCAGAGCCACCGCGTTAGCGGTGGTCATGATTCTGTTGATCGTCATCCCGCTATCCATCTATTACAACTACACCAGCAACCAGCAGGATAGGGGGCGCTCATGATCCGTTTCCTCGAAAAACACCTGGGCAAGTTCTGGTTGGTGATCGTGTTCGCCTTCCTGTATCTCCCGCTGGTGTTCATGATCGTTTTCTCGTTCAACAGCACCCGACAGGACTCACGCTTCACCGGTTTCTCACTGCGCTGGTATGAGGCATTGTTCAATGATATTCGTATCATCGAAGGCTTCTGGACGTCTCTGAAGGTGGCTACCACCGTCGGCTTGCTGTCGGCCACACTGGCGATTTTTGCCGCCTTTGTGCTGGTGCGTTACCGCCGCTTTCCGGGGCGCTCCATGTTCTCCGCCATGGTCAGCGCACCGTTGGTGATGCCAGAGGTGATCATCGGTCTGTCACTGCTGTTGCTGTTTGTCGGCTCGCAGAACCTTTTTGGATTTCCCAGTCGGGGGATCGGGACCATCATCATTGGTCATACCCTTTTCGGCATGGCGTTTGCGGTGGTCGTGATCCAGAGCCGCCTGCAGGACATGAATCGCAGCCTGGAGGAAGCCGCCATGGATCTGGGGGCCAAACCCTACCAGGTGTTCTTCTTGGTCACGCTGCCCAACATTTCCCAGGCCATCCTCGCGGCTTTTCTGCTGTCTTTCACGTTGTCGTTCGACGACGTGGTCATTGCCGAATTCCTATCCGGGCCGGGGGTGAGCACGTTGCCACAGGTCATCTACGGTTACGCCCGGCGCGGGATCAACCCCACCATTTACGCGGCGGCAACCTTGCTGATTTTCACCGTGACGGTGATTGTCGTGAGCTACGCTTTGTGGGTGGCGCACTCGGCGCGCAAGCATGCCCGCGAGGTGGCGGCGGCCCAGCGGGGTGAGCTCAAGTCGTTGACCTGACGCAGCGGGTTCTACCGCTGGTTCCCCAGAGGCCGCCACAATTGGCTGCCTCTGAGGATGCGGTTTAACGCTACCATGGGTCCAATTCAACGGAGCCCTTTTATGACTGCCACCCTGACTCTTCCCACGTTTGACGGCCGAGCGTTCATCAACGGCCAGCGCGTCGCTGCCCGCAGCGGGGCGGTGTTTGATTGCATCTCGCCTGTAGACGGCCGTGTCCTGACCCAGGTGGCCCGCGGAGCAGAGGCCGATATCGACGCGGCGGTGCAAGCTGCCCGCACGGCTTTTGAAGACCGCCGCTGGGCGGGCAAGGCCCCCGCGGTGCGCAAACGCATCCTCATCAAGTTTGCCGAGCTGGTGCAAGCCCATGGGGACGAACTGGCGCTGACCGAAACCCTGGACATGGGCAAGCCCGTCAAGTACGCCAAGGGCGTCGATGTCAACAGCACGGCCAACTGCATCCGCTGGTACGGCGAGGCGGTGGACAAGGTTTATGACGAGATCGCGCCCACGCCCGACACCGCGCTGGCGCTCATCACCCGCGAGCCGGTGGGCGTCGTCGGCGTGATCGTGCCCTGGAACTACCCCATGATCATGGCGGCGTGGAAGATTGCGCCGGCCCTGGCGGCGGGCAACTCGGTGGTGCTCAAGCCTTCCGAGAAAAGCCCATTGACCGCGCTCAAGCTGGCCGAGCTGGCGCTGGAGGCGGGTATCCCGCCCGGTGTGTTCAACGTGGTACCCGGTTTCGGGCCGGAGGCTGGCAGCCCGCTGGCGCTCCATATGGATGTGGACTGCATCGCCTTCACTGGCAGCACCCGCGTGGGCAAGCAGATCCATGTGATGGCCGGGCAGAGCAACCTCAAGCGGGCCTGGACCGAACTGGGTGGCAAGTCACCCAACATCGTGTTTGCCGACTGTCCCGACCTGGACCGTGCCGTCGATGCCGCTGTGGGCAGCATCTTCTTCAATCAGGGTGAGAGCTGTAACGCCCCTTCGCGGTTGTTTGTGGAGGCGTCGATCAAGGAGGCCTTCCTGGAGAAGGCCTTGGCGATGGTGCCCAACTACCAGCCGGCCAACCCGCTGGACAAGAACACGGTCATGGGCGCCTTGGTGGACACTACCCAGCTCAACACCGTGATGCGCTACATCGAATCCGGCAAGGCCGAAGGCGCCCAGCTGCTCGCTGGGGGTGAGGCGGTCCATCCAGTGGCGGGCGGCTGCTATGTGCAGCCGACCATCTTCGACGGCGTGCACAACACCATGACGATCGCGCGCGAGGAAATCTTTGGGCCCGTGCTGAGCGTGCTCTCGTTCACCGATGCTGCCGATGTGGTGAAACAGGCCAACAGCAGCATCTATGGCCTGCAAGCGGCGGTGTGGACGCGCGACATCAACAAGGCGCATGGCGTGGCGCGAGCCCTGCGCGCAGGGACCGTGCATGTGAACCAGTACGACGAGGACGATATCACCGTTCCTTTCGGCGGCTTCAAGCAGAGCGGTGTGGGGCGCGACAAGTCCTTGCACGCCTTTGACAAATACACCGAGACCAAGACCACCTGGATCCGGCTCGACTCACCCCTGTGAGCCGAGTCCGGGTTCAGTCCAGGAAGGGGTAATCCGTATAGCCGGCTGCGCCACCTCCATAGAAGGTGGTGCGGTCGGCGGCGTTGAGCGGGGCGTTTTCTTTCAGTCGCCGCGTCAGGTCCGGGTTGGCGATGAAGGCTTTGCCAAAGGCCACCAGATCCGCTCCCCGCGAGAGTGCTTCGCCCGCCAGGGTGCTGTCGTAGCCGTTGTTGACCATCCAGGCAGCCCGGCCCCCCGCGTCGCGGTATTGCTGCTGCAAGGCCATGTAATCGAAGGGGCGATCCCCCTGCTGATAGTCGCGGATACCGCCCGTCTGTCCTTCGATGATGTGCAGGTAGGCCAGGTTCAGGGGCGCGAGTTGTCGCACGACATACTCGAACAGCGGTTGTGGATCGTCGTCCTGGGTGTCGTTGGAGGGCGTGACGGGCGACAACCGCAGGCCGACACGGTCGCCCCCGATGGTGTCCCCAACGGCCTGCATGACTTCCAGCAGCAGGCGTGCCCGGTTCTCGATGGAGCCCCCATAGTCATCGGTCCGTTGATTGCTGCCCCGGCGCAGAAACTGGTCCAGCAGGTAACCATTGGCACCGTGCACTTCAACCCCGTCAAAGCCGGCTTCGATCGCCCGTCGGGCGGCATCCCGGTAGGCTTTGATGACACCCGGCAACTCGTCACGCAACAGCGCGCGGGGCATGGAGGTGTCGACGAAGCCGCCTACCTGTTGCCCGTCCTGCTCGGTGTAGATGAAGGTTTTGGCTTCCGCGCGGATGGCGGAGGGTGCCACAGGCGGTTGTCCGCCTGGCTGCAAGCTGGTGTGCGACACCCGGCCCACATGCCACAGCTGCACCACCACGTGCCCGCCGACGGCGTGCACGGCATCCGTCACCTGACGCCAACCTGCGACCTGGGCATCGTTATACAGCCCGGGGGTGTCGGCGTAGCCATGGCCTTCGGGGCAAACCGGGGTGGCCTCGGTGATGATGAGACTGGCGCCATGTTCGGGGTGTGCCCGTTGCGCATAGTAAGTGGCCATGAGCGGCGTCGGGATCTGACCGGGCGCCCGGTTGCGAGTCAGGGGCGCCATGACCACACGGTGAGGCAAGTCCCAGGCGCCGACGCGAATGGGTTGAAACAGGGGGTTGTTTGTCATGATTGGGATGATAGTGGGCCTGGGTCAGGTCTGCAGATCCCGCTTATCGCGCGTGTTGCCCGCAGACTGCGATAATTCGACACCCTCCATGACCGCCCGTTCAGCTCCCTCTCATTCCTCGCCCTGGTGGCTGCGTGTTAGTGCGCATCTGCCTGTGCCGGTGTTCCGAGCCGCCGGCTGGGTCATGGCTGCTGCACTCCTGTTGTTGGCGCCCCGCAGACGCAGGGTCGTCATGCGCAATCTCTCGCTGTGCTTTCCAGCCATGTCAGCAAGCAGACGCTGGCGCTGGGCATGGCAGACCTTTCTGCATTTTTCACAGTCATTTCTGGACCGGGTCTGGCTGTGGCAGGGCTCGCCCGATCGTGTTCGCCAGCGCGTCACACTCAGTGACCCGCACGGCGTTTTACAGCAAGAAGGCCCGCTGTTGTTCTTCGTTCCACACTTTTATGGGATGGATGCGGGGTGGGCCAAGCTGACGTTGGACGTGCCTCGACGGTGGTGGACGTTTTATGCGCCTCAGGAGCAAGCTGCGATCGATCGCTGGGTCAAAGCGGGCCGCAAGCGGTTCGGCCATCCACGCCTGGTGTCGCGTCGGGAAGGGGTTCGCCCCCTGCTCAAAGGGCTCAAGGAAGGCGCCAGCCTGTGTCTGTTGCCTGACATGGACCTCGGGGCCCGTAACTCGGTGTTCGTCCCATTTTTCGGTATTCAGACAGCCACGGTGACCTCCCTGCCGCGCCTGGCCTCGGCGGCGGGCGTGCCGGTGGCCACCTGGGTCTGCCGCATGGTCCCCGGGGGATACCACGTGGAGATTGGCCCGCTCTGGGCAGACTTCCCCCAGGGAGACGATGCCGTGGATGCTCGCCGCATGAATGCCGAACTGGAGCAGCACATTCGCTCCATGCCGGGCCAGTACCACTGGCTTCATCGCCGCTTCAAAACCCGGCCGCCTGGCGAGCCGCCTGTGTACGTCGACTGATTCGTTTCACGTGAAACCTGCTGAGTCGCCTTTCCAATTCCTGCTGTTTGATGTCTCTGACGATGGCTCGGGCGTTGTCACACTGGAAGCCATGGTGTCCGTGCGTCCTGAGCGGCTGGGAGCGGTGCAAGAAGAGTGGCGCCAGATCATCGACTGGGCACAGGGGATCTTTCCCGATCAGCAAGGGCCGCTGGATGACGGCCATCTCTGGGACACCAGTGTCTGCGAAGACAAGGGTGATGACGGTTGGACTACCCTGACCTTGACCCTGACGGGTCAGCCGGCGTTTATGGAGGCGCTGGACGCCCGCTTTGGGCTGCTGGGCTGAGTAGCCAGTTCCAGCGCCGTCAACCAGGCGATGGCGTGTGTTCTGTGGTCACCGCACATGGCTTTGCTCGGCGACAGCGAAGCGCATACCGCTGGCCGTTGCGGCAAACCGAATAGTTGGCAGCGGCAGTCCCTGTCCAGGTGCGGGCAGGGCACACCCGCCGGCTTGCCCTGTGGGTGCTCAGGCAGCGGACTGGAAATCGATGGGGCGATACAGCAGGCGCCGCAGCCCGGCCGACAGTTCACGCAGGACGGGCTTGCTGCATGGCGTTGGCGGCCCAGAGGGTCTGGCGCACCACCGCCTGCACAGCATCGTGAGCGGCACCGGGTTTGAGTTGTCCCGCGTCGTCAAAAGCCTCGGCCGGTCGCGCCAGCGCAAACTGGCGGGGGGACACCCAGCATTGCAGGTTCATCAGCAAGGGTGTCAGGTGGCTCAAGCCGCGCAAGCCGCCCAGGGCGCCAGGGGAGGCCGACATCAGTCCCACCACCTTGCCTTCAAAGGGCTTGGTGCCGCTGGACCATTCCGGGTCGCCCTTGACTGGGCTGGAGACCCAGTCGATGGTGTTTTTGAGCAGACCGGTATAGCTGCCGTTGTACTCCGGCGAACAGATGATCCACGCCGGGTGGGCGTGGAACAACGCCTTGAGTCGAATCACGTCGGCAGGTGTGCCGCGAGCTTCCAGGTCGGCGTTGTACAGGGGCACGTCAAAGTCGGCCAATTCGATGACGGTGGGCGTCACGCCTTGGGCTTGGGCGGCCTGTGCGGCGGCCTGTGCCAGTCGGCGGTTCCATGATTGGGCACGCGTGCTGCCCGCGAAAATGAGGAGTGAGGATGCAGTCATCCCCTCATTTTCGTCGATCAGGACCGGGTCTTGCAGGTGTTCCAGCCGAACAGGGTGTAAGGTGGGCACCAACCCACGAGGCCTGTCAGCAAAGGGGCCACGCCGATATAGCCCCAAACACCTACCGTGCCAGTGGCAGCCAATCCGATCAGTGCCACACCAACCCCGATGCGCAAGGCGCGGTCAATACCGCCGACATTTTTTTTCATGCTCTAGCTCTCTTTCATGCAGTTAACCAAGAGGCTTCATTGCATCCCCCCCTGCAAGATATGTCTGTGACTGTGGTCACAGGGTGCGGGGTGGGTGATCGGCATCGCCGGATGCCCAGGCACGAAGCGCGGAGCTGTCCTGTATGGTGATGCATTCCCTGGACAGTTGAACCCAGCCATCCCGCTCGAAGCGGTGAAGGAGCCTGGTGACCATTTCGCGCACGGTGCCCAGTTCGTCTGCCAGAGCCTGGTGGGTGGCGTGAATCTGTGGGCCATGTCCGAGCAAGGCGCTGGCCAGCCGGCGGTCGAGTCGCTGGAATGCCACCGATTCGATCAAGGCCGTGAGGTCGGCCATCCGCTCAGCAAACAGGCCCAGCACAAAATCCCGGAAAGCTTCATGCGCGAGTGCCTGTCGAAATGCTGCGGGAGGCAGCACGATCAATTCTGTGGGGTGAGCGGTCAGGCCCCGCGCGCTGAGTCGCTGCCCTGAAAACAGGCTGGCGGCAGAGACCAGACAAAGATCGCCTGCCCGTACGCGGTAAAGCTCCAGTTCCCGTCCCTGGTTGTTGCCACGGACGACGCGAACCTCGCCAGCCACGATCAGGGGAAATCCCGGGCAGTCGTCCTGCTCCCTGAACAGGACCGTCTGGCTCGGCACCTGATGCATGGGCAGGGTGCTGAGGGTCTCGGCCAGGGGGGTCAGTGCCGGGTAGGCGGACAGCAGGGTGTGAAGGCGTTCGGGCAGCATGGGTGTCATTCTAGGCATGACTGCGTGAAGGGGCATCACCCTTGTGGTGCCCTGTCAAGTAAAATCAAAGGTTTAGCAGCGTTTACGCACGAAAGACGGTCATGTTGTACCCCCAGGCATTTGATGTGATTGTGGTCGGCGGTGGTCACGCCGGGACGGAGGCTGCCCTGGCAGCCGCTCGCATGGGTTGCGAAACCCTGCTCCTGACCCACAACATCGAGACCCTGGGGCAGATGAGCTGCAACCCCTCGATCGGCGGCATTGGCAAGGGTCATCTGGTCAAAGAAGTGGATGCACTGGGCGGCGCCATGGCGCTGGCCACAGACGAAGGGGGGATTCAGTTTCGGATTCTCAACAGCTCCAAGGGGCCGGCGGTGCGCGCCACCCGCGCCCAGGCCGATCGGATTCTTTACAAGGCGGCGATCCGGCGCAAGCTGGAAAATCAGCCGAACCTGACGTTGTTCCAGCAGGCGGTGGATGACCTCATGGTGGAAGGCGACCGGGTGGTCGGTGCCGTCACGCAGATCGGCATCCGGTTCCGGGCGCGCGCTGTGGTGCTCACCGCAGGGACCTTCCTGGATGGCAAGATCCATGTGGGTCTGGAAAACCACTCGGGCGGCCGCGCGGGTGACCCGCCTGCGGTGAGCCTGTCGGCCCGCCTGAAGGAGTTGAAACTCCCGCAAGGCCGCCTGAAGACCGGCACACCGCCCCGACTCGATGGTCGCACGATCGACTTTTCCAAGTGCACGGAACAGCCGGGTGATGGCATGCCGGGCTCCGACACGGCCGATCGGCCGGTGCCGGTCTTCAGTTTCATGGGGCGTGCCGACATGCACCCCCAGCAGTTGCCTTGCTGGATCACCCACACCAACGAGCGCACGCACGAGATCATCCGCTCCGGCTTTGACCGCAGCCCCATGTTCACTGGCAAGATCGAAGGGGTGGGGCCGCGCTATTGCCCCAGTGTGGAAGACAAGATCAACCGCTTCGCCGACAAGGACAGCCACCAGATTTTTCTGGAGCCCGAGGGGTTGACCACACATGAAATTTACCCCAATGGCATATCCACCAGCCTGCCGTTTGACATTCAGTATGCGCTGGTCCGCAGCATCCCTGGTCTGGAAAATGCGCACATTCTCCGGCCTGGGTACGCCATCGAGTACGACTACTTCGACCCGCGCGAACTGAAGCGCAGCTTTGAGACCAAGGCCATCCAGGGCCTGTTCTTTGCTGGGCAGATCAATGGCACCACGGGTTACGAGGAGGCGGCGGCACAGGGCCTGTTTGCCGGTATCAACGCGGCTCTGCAGGTGCGTGGCGAAGGGGCGTGGTGCCCGCAGCGCGACGAAGCTTACCTGGGCGTGCTGGTGGACGACTTGACCACCAAAGGTGTCACGGAGCCCTACCGCATGTTCACCAGTCGCGCCGAATACCGTCTGCAGTTGCGCGAAGACAATGCCGATATGCGACTGACGGAAATCGGGCGGGCCATGGGCTTGGTGGATGACGATCGCTGGAATGCATTCAACCGCAAACGAGACGCGGTTTCACGTGAAACCGAGCGACTCAAGTCCACCTGGGTGAATCCGCGCATTCTGTCCGAGGCTGAGGCCGAGCGTGTGCTGGGTAAAGGCATCGAACGCGAATACAACCTGTTCGACCTGTTGCGTCGCCCCGGCGTGGCTTATGCGGATTTGATGTCCATGGAGGCGGGCCGATTCCAGGCGGGTGCTTCTGGCGTTTCACGTGAAACGTTGGGTGAGCTTTACGAGCCTGTGCTGGACCAGGTGGAGATCGCTGCCAAGTACGCAGGCTACATTGATCGGCAGCGAGATGAAGTCGAACGCGCCGCTTACTTTGAAAACCTGAAGTTGCCGCTCGACCTGGACTACATGCAGGTGGCGGCATTGAGTATTGAGGCCCGGCAGACGCTGAACAAGCATCGGCCAGAAACATTGGGGCAAGCCTCCCGCATATCGGGGATCACCCCGGCCACGATTTCTCTCCTGCTGATCCACTTGAAGCGAGGCAAGTTCAAGGGCTTCGCCGGGCCTGCTGAGGCCGACGCAGCGGTGGCGGCTTGATGGGCGCGCCTCATCCGCAGGAGCCGGGGTTGCGAGCGGGCGCGATGGCGCTGGGTTTGGCTTTGTCTGAAGCCCAGATTCAATCCCTGCTGGGTTACTTCGATTGGATCATCAAGTGGAATCGCGTCTACAACCTGACGGCGGTTCGCGAACCCGACGAAATGTTGACCCACCATCTGCTGGACAGTCTGGCGGTGGTGAAGCCGTTGCAGGCGCATCTCAGTGATCGTGGCGTGACGCCTGTACGCTTGCTGGATGTGGGGTCGGGGGCGGGTTTGCCTGGTGTGGTGCTGGCCATCACTTGCCCGGAGTTGGACGTGACCTGCGTCGACACGGTGGCCAAGAAGGCCTTGTTCATTCAGCAGGTAGCGGCCGCGCTGCGTTTGCCCAACCTGCATGGCGTTCATGCCCGGGTGGAATCACTGAACCAGCCCTTTGATGTCATCACGTCCCGCGCGTTTGCATCGCTGGCTGACTTCACGCAATGGTCTGGGGGTGCGCTGGCCGAGCAGGGCGTGTGGCTGGCCATGAAGGGCAAGCAGCCGGTGGATTAGATGAAGGCTCTGCCAGGGGGGGTGGAAGTGTTTCACGTGGAACCGTTGGTGGTGCCGGGGCTGGATGCTGAGCGTTGTCTGGTCTGGATGCGGCCCTCAGCTGAGTGACCTCGCGGGCCGCGGCAGGCCTGGCCCTGCGCGGGCTCATCCAGGGTGGTCGGCTTTGCCGACTTCGCCGTGTCTGGCGGTTTGGGGCTGGCGCGGCGGAACTCGCTCCGTTCGCTGGCGCTCACTGCGCTCAGACAGCCGCCGCGAGTCAGTTCACGAAGCGCGCCACAGGCGCGCCCAGCTCCAAACCGTCAGACGCAGCCACCCCGGAAAATCGCCCGCACAGGGCCAGGCCTGCCGCAGCCAACCAGCACGGTGGAGCGCAATCAGTGGTGCACCAACAGCGCTTCTGCCATGGTGTGTGCGCACAGGCGCTGACGTGCCTGTGAGGTGCCGAGAAGCGCAGAGGCCGTGGCCGCACGCGCAGCGTGCATCAAACTCTGACTTGCGGCGGCTGTTTGAACGGAGCGCTGCAAGCGCGCAGTGAGTTCCGCCGCATGGCCAGGGCATCGAGCATCGCAGGGAAGCCGGTGCACAGCACCGGCCACCTCGCTGAAGCGTCAGTGCCTGGGCGCGCGCACCTTGGCCGCCAACACAGCGCCCACCCCAACCCTCATCAAACAGACATCCCACCAGCGAAACCACGTAAACTCAGACCCTCCAAGTCACCCTTTTCGAAGGCAGTGTGACAAAAACCATCCATAGAAAGAAGCCCATCGCATGTTCGGTGTTGCCGACTACGGCGCCTTTGTGATCGCCGTCCTCGTGTTCCTGGCCATCCCTGGACCAGGCAATCTGGCGCTGGTCACATCCACCAGCAAAGGGGGCGTGCCTGCTGGACTGGGGGCCACCCTGGGTGTGATCGCTGGCGATCAGGTGCTCATGTGGCTGGCCGTGGCCGGCGTGGCGGCCCTGCTGCTGGCGTATCCGACCGCCTTTCACCTCGTGCAGTGGCTCGGTGCCGCCTATCTGGCCTGGCTAGGCTTCCTGATGCTCAAAGCCCGGCCTGGGGACAAGCCCATCCTCCACATCCATCCGCGACATTACTTCCGTCAAGCCCTCACCATCACCTTGCTGAATCCCAAGGCCATCGTGTTCTACATGGCCTTCTTTCCCTTGTTTGTTCACCCGCAGCAACACCAGGGCTTGTTGACTTTTGGCTTCATGGCCGCCACCATCGCCGTCCTCACGTTTCTCTACGGTCTGGCCGTGGTGCTGCTCACCCGCCAGTTGGCCCAACGGCTGCAGGCCAGCCCCCGCGTCAGTCAGGTGTTCAATAAGCTGGCGGGCCTGTTCCTGATCGGATTCGGGATACGGCTGGCCTTGTCCCGATAAGCGACACTCCACACCATGGCAAAAATATTCTGCATCGCGAATCAGAAGGGTGGCGTCGGCAAGACTACCACCACGGTCAATCTGGCGGCGGGGCTGGCCAAGGTCGGGCAACGGGTGCTGATGGTCGACCTTGACCCGCAGGGCAACGCCACCATGGGATCTGGGATCAACAAGCGGGATCTTGCGCTCAGCCTGTACGACGTCTTGCTGGGCGAAGCCACGGTGGCCCAGGCGGCGGTACTGGCCGAAGCCTGTGGCTACCATGTGCTCGGGGCCAACCGGGAGCTGGCCGGTGCAGAAGTGGAACTGGTCGAGCTGGAGCAACGCGAGAAGCGACTGAAGCAGGCGCTCGCTGCGGTCGACGCCGACTACGATTTTGTGCTGATCGACTGCCCACCGTCCCTGTCCATGCTGACGCTCAACGGCTTGTGCGCCGCCAACGGCGTGGTCGTGCCCATGCAGTGCGAGTACTTTGCCCTGGAAGGGCTGGCCGATCTGGTCAACACCATCAAGCAGGTGCACGCCAACCTGAACCGCGACCTCAAGGTCATTGGTTTGCTGCGCGTCATGTTCGACCCGCGCATCACCTTGCAGCAACAGGTCAGTGACCAGCTCAAGGAACGCTTCGGGGACAAGGTGTTTGACACCGTCATCCCGCGCAACGTGCGCCTGGCCGAGGCTCCCAGCTATGGCCTGCCCGGGGTGGTGTTTGACCCGTCGGCGCGCGGAAGCAAGGCGTTCATCGACTTTGCCCGTGAAATGGTGCGCCGTATCGACACGTTGCCATGATCCCCCTACCCGTACATCCAGGCGCTGAGGGCAGCCAGCCGGTCATTCTGCAATTGCCGGGTTGGCGCAACAGCGGCCCTGACCATTGGCAAAGCCGCTGGGAGGCGCTTTATGGCGATATCCGCGTGGAGCAGCACGACTGGGAGTGTCCGCGCCGAGGCGACTGGATGGCCCGCCTGGATGAGGTGGTTCAGTCCCAGGCGCGACCTGTTGTGCTGGTGGCACACAGCCTGGGTTGCCTGCTGGTGGCCGCCTGGGCGAGTGTGTCGCGACACACGGCCCAGGTATGCGGAGCACTGCTGGTGGCGCCGGGCGATGTGGAGGTGGATGGAGGGCCGGTGCCGCCTCTGCCCGGATGGCGCCCGATCGTGCGCCAGGCGTTGCCATTCCCTTCGGTGCTGGTGGGCAGTCAGAACGACCCCTACTGCACGCTGGACCGCGCCCGGCAGATGGCGGCGGACTGGGGCAGCCAGTGGCACGATCTGGGGCCGTATGGGCATATCAACGCCGAATCCGGCTTGGGCGACTGGCCCGAGGGGCGTCAGTGGCTTCAGCCCTGGCTGGCCCCGCATCTCATGAATCCATAAGGAGGAACCCATGGTCACCAAAAAATCCAAAGGCCTGGGCCGCGGCCTGGAAGCCTTGTTGGGCCCGAAGCTCGACGATGCGTCCAACCTGGACATGGCGCAACGCGATCTGCCGTCGACCCTGGCCCTGACCGATCTGGTCCCCGGCACCTATCAGCCCCGCACCCGCATGGACGAGGGCGCGCTCTACGAACTGGCCGAAAGCATCCGCAGCCAGGGCATCATGCAACCGATCCTGGTGCGCCGGCTGGATGACGCCGACGGCGAGCGCCGACTGACCGACTGGTGCCAGGCCCAGGGCCTGCCGGCGGTGCCGCGTGGCGCCCGGCCTGTGTACGAAATCATTGCGGGTGAACGCCGTTTCCGCGCTGCCCGGCTGGCCGGACTGGACAGCGTGCCGGTGCTGGTGCGCGATGTGCCCAATGAGGCCGCTGCGGCCATGGCGCTGATCGAAAACATCCAGCGTGAAGACCTCAACCCCCTGGAAGAAGCCCAGGGTTTGCAACGCTTGGTGCGTGAGTGTGGACTCACTCACGAACAGGCGGCCCAGGCCGTTGGGCGGTCTCGCAGCGCGGCCAGCAACCTGCTGCGCCTGCTGAATCTGGCCGAGCCGGTACAGACCATGCTCATGGCTGGCGACATCGACATGGGTCATGCCCGAGCCTTGCTGTCGCTGGACAAGGCCACACAGATCACCGCCGCGCACCAGATCAGCGCGAAATCGCTGTCGGTTCGGGAGGCGGAGGGGCTGGTCAAGAAGCTCGGGGCCGAGTTCACCCTGACGCCGCTCAAACCCAAGAAGGACAAGTCACGCGACATCCGCCGGGTGGAGGAGGAACTGTCGGACCTGCTCACCGCCGCGGTCGAGGTGCGGGTGAAAAAGCGCGTCAAGCGCCACGGCCGGGTCGAGGAACAGGGCGAACTGGCTATCCAGTTTGGCTCGCTGGACGCGCTCAACGGCTTGATCGAGCGACTGCGTGGGCATTGAACGTCGTCGTGTGATGAGACGCTGGCTGGATTGGCCCTGGCCTCTGCCGGCCTTGCTGGTCTGGCTGGGTGCCTGGGCTGTGTATGGCGTGCTGATGACCTGGGGCGCCGATAGCGGCCGTGCCTTGCTGGCGGCTGTCCTGGCAGGGGCTGTCTGTGCCTGGTTGCAGCCTGTGCCATGGCGTCGGCTGCTCATGGCTGTGGGCTTTCCATTGTCGTGGGCTTTGTCGCAGGGGGTGGCCGACGTGCCTGCAGGCTTATGGCTGGGCGTGGCTTTCATGGTGCTGGTGTTGTACCCGCCCAGCACCTGGGGAGACGCACCGCTGTTTCCCACGCCCACCGACGCGCTGGATGGTTTGCGCGACGTGGCTCCACTGCCCCCCATGGCACGTATTCTGGATGTCGGTTCCGGCGTGGGTGACGGCCTGAAGGCCCTGGAGCAGGCTTATCCCGACGCCCGACTGATGGGGGTTGAACGCAGCTGGCCACTGGTCTGGCTGTCGCGTCTGCGTTGCCCCTCTGCACGTATCCGGCAAGGCGACATGTGGCGCCATTCCTGGGCGGATGCCGACCTGGTGTACGTATTTCAACGCCCGGAAACCATGGCCCCGGCCATGGCCAAAGCCCGTGCCGAGATGTCACCTGGCGCCTGGCTGGCCAGCCTCGAGTTCGCCGTCCCGGATGAGCCCCCCACGGCGACGTGGACCTGTCCAGACGGCCGTTCCGTGTGGTTGTATCAGATGCCGCCTACCGATAGCGTTACAGATCTGACAGCCAGCGCTTCATGAAAGTATGCGCAGGCTCTGGCCGGCCGTACAGGTAGCCTTGCTGCACGAGTTGGGCCCGTTGGGTCAGAAATTCGGCCTGCGCCTCGGTTTCCACGCCTTCTGCCACCACATTCAACCGCATGTGTCTGGCCACTGAGAGGATCGCTTCCACCAGCGCGGCATCGTTGGCACTGGTGGGGGCATCCTGCACAAAGCTGCGGTCAATCTTCAGCTCGTGGATGGGCAGACGTTTCAGATACGACAGCGAGGAATAGCCGGTGCCGAAGTCGTCGATCGAGAAGCGGATGCCGTGACGGGTCAGCTCGTTCATGCGCCGCACCACCGCGTCCACTTCGCGCATCACCACCCCTTCAGTGATTTCGAGCACCAGATCACCGGGTGGCGCCCCGGTATCCTCCAGCAACTTCAACAGCTTGACGCCAAAGTCCACCTGGTGGAACTGCCGGGGGCTGATGTTGACGGCGATGGTCAGACGCCGTCCAGCCTGCTGTAGCTGGGCGAGCAGGCGGCACACCTCTTCCAGCACCCATTGCCCGATGGGGCTGATCAGGCCTGAATTCTCGGCCACGGGGATGAACAGTGCCGGGCTGATCAGCCCCTTGTCCGGGTGCGCCCAGCGAACCAGCGCTTCGGCGCCAACCACCCGTCGCTGATTGTTGACCTGCGGTTGCAGGTAGAGCTGCAATTCACCGGCTTCTATGCCGCGACGCAGGTCCTGCTCGATGGCAAAGCGCTCAGAGGCCAGCTGGCCCATGTCGGCATCGAAGAAGGCGGTCTGGTGGCCCCCGGCTTCCTTGGCACGGTGCAAAGCGGTGTCTGCACGTCGAAGGGCTTCGACTGCACTGTCATCGGCCGTGGTGCCCACCAGCGTGATACCGATACTCAGTGTGACTGCCAGGGTGTCGATCGTCATTTGCAAGGGAGCTTCCATCTGCTGATGAATGGCCTCTGCGCGCCGGAGCAGCTGATCGTTGGCCAGACTGACATCGCGGCCCAGCGCAGGCACCAGCAGGCCAAATTCATCGCCATTCAGATGCGCCAGCACATCGCCGGCATGCACCAGTGGTCGCAGGCGATCTGCCACCGCTTGCAGCACCTGATCGCCAGAAGCCCGGCCCAGCGCGTCGTTGATGGACTTGAACCGGTCCACGTTGAGGATGATGAGCCCCAGATGATCACGCCGGGTCAGCGCTGCCCCCAGGGCCTGGGTGATGTCTTCCAGCAGCCGGTGCCGGTTGGGCAGGCCGGTCATCGGGTCGAACCACGCCAGCAGTTCGAGGCGCTCCTCGGCTGCACGTTGCGCGGTGATGTCCATCTGCACCGAGATGTACTGCACCACCTCTTGCCGCTCATTGCGCAAGGGCGCAATCGTGACCGATTGCAGATAATGCCCACCCCCTTTGCGCTTGTTCACCAGCTCCCCATGCCAGGGCTGCCCTTGCGACAAGGCGTCCCACATTCGCCGGTAGGTGTCCCGTGGCGTCCGGCTGGACTGTAGCAGTCTGGGGTTATGGCCGATGACTTCGTGACGGGCATAGCCGCTCATGCGTTCAAAGGCTGGGTTGACGTATTCGATCAACCCCCGTGCGTTGGTGATGATGACCGAGACCGGACTTTGCTCCGTCGCCTGCGAGAGCATACGGATCTGGTGTTCTGACCGGCGGCGTTCGCTGAGGTCACGTGTGACCCCCTGGGCCTGTACCGGTCGACCGGACGCATCCAGCACCAGACGCGCCGATATTTCGCCACCTATCGTGTGCCCTTGGCGGTGATACAGCTCCAGTTCGAGGACGGCCTGTACAGCCGTGTCATCGCCCTCGTCAAACCGGGTCAGATGCGACTGCAGCAGGTTGTTCAGCTTCATCAGCGAGTCCGGCGCCACCAGCGCCTCCAGGGGGCGGTCCATCACTTCCTGCGGCGTAAAGCCGGTCATCCGCTCAACAGAAGGACTCACGTAAACGAACCGCTGGGTCTTCAGATCCATGAGCCAGACCACATCAGCGGCGTTTTCCGCCAGCAGCCGATAGCGCGACTCACTGGTACTCAGCTGCGCCTGTGATTCCTTCAGCCGTTCAAGTGCCATCGCACGCTGAGCCAAGGCCCGCCGTTGCAGGACCAGGTAGGCCACCGCGAAGGCACTGAAAATACCCAGCAAGCCCGCCAGGGTGAACAAGCCCCCTCGGCGCAGCACCTGCGCCCAGATCAGTCGGGTGTCCACCTCGAGTGCCACGACCCAGTCAGTCCCGGTGACTGGATATTCGACAGACAGGACACGACCAGATGTCGAGGCTGCTTCTGGCCGTGTTGGCACTTCCAGCCAAGGGGCAGCCGGGTGGTCTGCCGAGCGCAAGTGGGCCCGGCCTGCTGTCTCCACGGCGCTCCAGTCGTCCAGCACTTCTTGCAGAATCCGTGAGGCGTTTACATGGATCAGCAACAGCGCGGGGGAGTCCGCTTGAGGCGCGATCCAGTCATAGTAATCCACGCGCAACTGGCCATCGGCATCAGTTAGCGGGCCGATCCAGCCTGCCTCACGGCGCATCAGGCGCTGTTCCATCCGTAACAGGGCGGGTTCTGGCGGTAAGGGCGTGCTGGTATGACTTGAGCGCCATACAGCTTGGCCATTGGCGTCAAGCAGCGTCAGTCCGGTGACGTCCTTCATAGACAGATGGATACTCAACGCCTGCGTGAGACGGTCCAGCGTATCGGGGTCGGGGCGCTGACGGTATTGCGTCCACAGTTCTGCCACCAGCAGCCGTTTTTCAATCTGCTGGGCCGTGATCAGCCGTTCCTTGTGCCAGTCGGCCAGGCGCTGTGCCATGCCCTGTCCGGTGGCGCGCATCACGCGCTCCATCTGCTGGTGTTCCTGATTCCATGTCTGCACCACACTGGTCAGGATCACCCCCACGATCGATAGCGAGGTCACGCCCAGGGCCAGCCATGGGGTCCGCATCTGCCAGTCGGTGGTACTGGGAGCCCGTTCGCGAGGACGCTGGAAGCGCATGGCCACCACGAAGATCAGCAACGCACTGAGAAAGACATACACCCAACCCTTGATGGTGCTGACCAGCAACAGCAGATCGCGGTCCTGCAGCAGCCAGCCTAGCAGGGTGTCAGACAGGAGAATCCACAGCGCACCAAAGGCGGCGTAGACGAGCGCAATCGTCAGGGCGAACGAGGGGCCGTTGACTCGACGATATGGCGTGGGTGAGGGGTTGGATGTGTCCGTCACTCAGAAAATCTTGCCGGGATTGAGAATGTTGTCCGGGTCCAAGGCCTGCTTGATGGTGCGCATCATGTCGATGGCGCCCGCGCCGGCCTCCACCAGCAGAAATCCCATCTTGTGAAGACCCACACCGTGTTCCCCCGTGCAGGTGCCACCCAGTGCCAGCGCACGGGTGACCAGCTGATGGTTCAGCTGTTCAGCGGTTTCGCGTTCCTGCGGGTTGTCAGGGTCGATCAGGTAACCGAAATGGAAGTTGCCGTCACCCACATGGCCCACCAGGAAGTAGGGCAGGCCGGCCGCATCGGCCTCCGTCACGGAGTCCAGCAGGCAGTCGGCCAGCCGGCTGATGGGCACGCAGGTGTCAGTCGTCACGGCTTTGCAGCCCGGTTTGCTCTGAATGGCGGCAAAGTAGGCGTTATGCCGTGCGGTCCACAGGCGGGTGCGCTCTTCTGGCGTGGTGGCCCACTCAAAGGCCTCGGCGCCGTGGTCCTGGGCAATGTCTTGCACCCACTCGGCCTGCTCCTGTACGCTGGACGGTGAGCCGTGAAACTCCATCAGGAGCATCGGCTCTTCGCGCAACGACAATTTGGAATGCACGTTCACGGCGCGTACGCTGGCGGCATCCAGCAATTCGCAGCGGGCAATCGGAATACCCATCTGGATGATGGCGATCGTGGTGCGCACGGCCGCTTCGATGCTCGGGAAGGAGCACACAGCGGCCGAAATGGCTTCGGGCAGGGGGTAGAGCTTCAGCGTGACTTCAGTGATCACCCCCAGGGTGCCTTCGCTGCCCACCATGAGCCGCGTGAGGTCGTAGCCGGCACTGGACTTCTTGGCCCGCGTGCCGGTGCGGATCACCCGCCCCTGGGCGGTCACCACCTCCAGGGCCAGCACGTTTTCGCGCATGGTGCCGTAGCGCACGGCGTTGGTGCCGCTGGCGCGGGTGGCGGCCATGCCGCCGATGGAGGCATCCGCCCCCGGATCGATCGGGAAAAACAGGCCCTGGTCCTTGACGGCCTCGTTCAGTTGCTTGCGCGTGACGCCCGGCTGGACCGTCACGGTGAGGTCTTCGGCGTTGATGCTCAGCACCCGGTTCATGCGGCTGACATCGATGCTGATACCCCCCTGCACGGCCAGCAAATGACCTTCGAGCGAAGAGCCCACGCCATAAGGAATCACAGGCACGCGGTGCGATGCACACAATGCAATTGCATCGGCCACATCCTGAGTGGATTCAGCAAAGACGACGGCGGCCGGTGGCGGCACGGTCGTGAACGGCGATTCGTCGCGACCATGTTGTTCACGCACCACGAGGGCCGTGGAGCAGTTGGCGCCAAAACGCGCTTTCAGCGCCTCCAGAAAGGCGTCTGGCACCGGGCGCAGATCCACTTGAGGCAAGAGGTGAGTGGGCAGTGGGGCGTTCATGGCAAGTCTCCGTCGTCTGCCCATATGCAACTCAGGGGCGGACCAGGGTCAGGATAATGCAGGGATTATCGCTTTACAACCCCTGGAGGCCTTGATGGGTAACCGATTGACACAGATTGCCACCCGCACCGGTGATGCCGGCACCACCGGACTGGGCAACAACCAGCGCGTCAGCAAGAACAGTCTGCGCGTGCACGCCATGGGCGATGTGGACGAACTCAATTCCCATATCGGTCTGCTACTGT
Organism: Burkholderiales bacterium; assembly: GCA_030602985.1. Classification (GTDB taxonomy): domain Bacteria; phylum Pseudomonadota; class Gammaproteobacteria; order Burkholderiales; family Burkholderiaceae_C; genus UBA997. The sequence continues at coordinate 11,210 of JAUVYR010000001.1, read as the reverse complement.
GCGAAGAGCTGCCAACGGACGTGCGTGACTTGCTGGTTGAGATCCAGCACCAGCTGTTCAACCTGGGCGGCGAGTTGAGCGTGCCCGGCTTTGAGCTGCTCAAGGCCGAAGCGGTGCAGGCCCTGGACGAGGCCCTGGAACACTACAACGCCCAGTTGCCCCGTCTGCAGGAATTCATCCTGCCGGCAGGCACGCGGGCCGCCTCACAGGCCCATATCTGTCGCACCGTGGCGCGGCGGGCCGAGCGGCACGTGGTGGCCCTGGGGCAGGAAGAGGCCATCAACGATGCGCCGCGCCAGTACCTCAACCGCCTGAGCGACCTGATGTTCGTGCTGGCGCGGGTGCTCAACCGCCACAGGCCGGATGGACAGGGCGGCGACGACGTGTACTGGAAAAGCGAGCGCATGCAGCGCGGCGAGGCCTGACGTGTACACCCCGCCCCACTTTCAGCTGACGGACACGCAGGCTGTCCTCCGACTCCTGCGCGAGCGCCCACTCGGCGTGTTGGTCACCCACGGCCCTGAGGGACTCGATGCCAATCACATACCGTTCGAGTACGACCCTGCCCATGGGCCACTGGGCACCCTGACCGGCCATGTGGCTCGCGCCAACCCATTGTGGCAACAGTGTCGCGACGGTGCCGATGTGCTGGTGGTGTTCCGTGGGGTGGAGGGTTACATCTCGCCCAACTGGTATCCCAGCAAGCTGGCGACGCATCGCCAGGTGCCCACCTGGAACTAGGAGGTGGTTCACGTGCATGGCCGCCTCACCGTTCGCGACGACGAGCGCTTTGTGCGCGGGGTGGTCGCCCGCCTGACGCGTGCGCATGAAGCCACGCAGCCCCAGCCTTGGAAAATGGGCGACGCTCCGCCGGACTATCTCGACGCCATGCTTCGCGCCATCGTGGGCATCGAGATCGCTGTCACCCGGCTCGAAGGCAAGGCCAAGCTCAGCCAGAACAAGGACGCTGCCGACAGGCTGGGCGCGGTGGCCGCACTGCAGGCCGCGGGTCAGGCCGACCTCGCCACCGCCATGGCGCGCACCCAGAAGCCGGCTGTGTAGGAATTTGTCTGACACCGGCGGTGGGTTCGGCTGACGCATCGAACAGCCGTTTTCGGATTCAAGGTTTGTAGGGCCGATTTCACAATCCATTTCAACGAATCAACGTTTTTCAGCCGTGTTATCCACCTCAAGCGGCGGCGTTGACAAGGGAACCGGAGGGTGAAATGAACGAAGCCAGCAACGCATTGATGGAGCAGATCCGCGAAGCCAACATGACCTACCTCATGCTGGCGCAACAGCTGATCCGTGCGGACAAAGCCGAAGCCGTCTATCGCCTGGGCATCAGCGAGGAGTCGGCTGAACTCATCGAGGCCCTGTCGCCTGCGCAGGTGTTCAAGCTCTCCACCACCAACACCCTGTTGTGCCGATTCCGTGCCGACGAAGACATGGTCTGGGGACTGTTGACCAGCAGCCACACCCCCAACCGGGTGGGCAATGACACCACCCAGCGCCTGCACGCCAACATCCTGATGTCCAGCCGCCTGGCGGATGCCGCCGCCTGATTCTCCATCCCCATTGCAGCAGGAGTGCACACCATGGCCGCCGTCAAGAGCATCGTCAATGAGAGTCGGGACATCGAACGCGCCGTGGCGCTGATCCAGCTGGGCGCGCGCCTGCAAGTGCTGGAAAGTGAGACCAGCCTGTCCTACGAGAAGCTGCTCAAGCTCTACAAGGAAGTGGCCGGCAAGTCACCCAGCAAGGGGCAGCTGCCATTTTCGACCGACTGGTTCCTGAGCTGGCAACCCAATATCCATTCTTCGCTTTACGCCAACATCGCGGAATACCTGAACAAGACCGTTGCACTCGATTCCATCGACGTGGTGATGAAGGCCTTCAAGCTCTACGAAGAGCAAATGGCCACCTGCGGCATTGAGCCCCTGCTGAGCTTCACCCGGGCCTGGCGCCTGAGCAAGTTCATGGATGCGGGCATGCTGGTCAGGACCAAGTGTTCCTGCTGCGGCGGGCACTTCGTGACCGATCAGTACGAAAACCCTCGTCACTATGTGTGTGGCTTGTGCAAGCCCCCGGCACGGGCGGGCAAAGGCAAGGCCGACGGAGGCTTGCGCCTCGAGTAATCGGGGCCGCTACACTGCGGCCCATGCACAACGCACTTGAACTGGGTAAACAGCATTTCATGCAGGGCATTGCCCTGTTTGAAGCCGGTCAACTTTCAGCCGCTGAGGCGGCATTCATCGAGGCACTGAAACATGTGCCGGGTCGGCCCTCGGTCTTGCTGAATCTGGGTGTGACGCGCACCCGGCTTGGGGCCTTTGCAGAAGCCATTGCCTCCCTGCAGGAAGCCCTGGCCGCCGATCCGCAGATGGCCGATGGCTGGGCGGCCCTGGCCACGGCCTGCGAAGCCACCAGTCGCTGGCCCGAAGCCTTGCAGGCGCTGGATCAAACCCTGATGCTGGGCTTGCACGCCCCGGAATGGCGATGGCGCCGTGCGCGTGTCCTGAATCGCCTGGGCCGCTTCGAGGACGCGCTCGCCGCTTACCGCGAATTGCTGACCGACGAACCTGGACTGGACGATGCCTGGGTGGAGCTGGGTGAGATGCACCGGATCGCGGGTCGCTGGGACGACGCGGCGGATGCGTATCGCCAGGGCCAGGCACAGGGAGCGGACGCGTCATGGACCCAATACCTGCTCGCTGCAGTCACCGGACAAGGGCATGTGCCGCGCCCTCCCCGGGTCTATGTACAAACCCTGTTTGACGAATATGCTCCCGAATTTGATGCCCATCTGGTGGGTACGCTTGGGTATCGGGGCCACGAAACGCTGATTGACTTGTTGCCGTCAGGCCCCTTGGGGCGCGTGCTCGACCTGGGCTGTGGCACGGGGTTGTGTGCGCTGCGGCTGCGTCCTCGTGCCATGCGTCTGGTGGGTGTCGATCTGTCGCCCGTCATGGTGGCGCAGGCGCAGGCTCGCCAGCTCTACGATGCGGTGCTGTGCGCCGATTTTCATGATTGGTTACCCACATCGACCGAGCCCTTTGATACTGTCGTGGCGGCGGATGTGTTCATTTACGTCGGCGAGCTGGCCGCCGCCTTTGCCGCTTTGGCGCCCGTGTTGCAGCCTGGCGGTTACCTGGCCTTCACGGTCGAGTCGGGCCAGGCCGGGACAGGGGCTCAGCTCCAGCCCAGCCTGCGCTATACCCATGCGCCGGACTACATCCGCCAATGCGCTGCTCAGCATGGTTGGACCGTCGTGCGTCAGGTGGAGGCCCCCATTCGCGAGGATCAGCGGCAACCAGTCATGGCGGACTACTACCTGCTCCAGGCGGGCTCAAAATGATGAAATCGGCAGACAAAAAAAACCCGGCTCAATGAGCCGGGTTGGAAGCCTTTTTGCTGTCACACACAAAGGCACCCGCTCAGGGAGGAAAAGCGGGGAGCCGTTGAAAAACGGCCCGCTTTGAGTATAAAACAGACAAATGACAAAAAGCAAGCGACGGTTTGAAGATTTTTAATCTATCAGATTTTTTATCTGTACCGGCTTCAGAACACGAACACCCTGTCGCATCAGGGCAGATTGCAAGGCCAGCACCTCACGGTCCTTGCTGACCAGCAAAGCGCCGTGGGCCAGCGCAAGGTCGATGAATAGCTGGTCGTCCGGATCGCGGCACAAGGTTGAGCAGCGGTCGGCGGTAGGCATCCAGGTCACCCAGGGCTCGATGGCCTCCAAGATGGTCGTTGCATCGAGCCCACGCTGAAGTCGCGCGCGCTGGATCAGTGGGTAATCCAGAACCCGGCACCACTCGTCCTGCATGGCAGCCGTGGCCACCCACTGTAGCTTGCCGCTGGTGATCATGCCCTTCAGGCCGGCACTGTCCGGGTCGTCGAACACCCAGAGATCCAGCACACAATTGGTGTCGATCACCACCTGCCGGGGGGCGGTGTTGGTCATGGTGTGGTGGGCTTGGGCGGCAGGATATCGAAGCGGAACATGCGGCACTCGATGGGGCCGTTCCAGAGCGGGACCCGGCGCGTCTCCTTGAAACGCATCTTGCCGGGCAGCTTCAGGTCGGGGGTCAGCATCCAGGCGGTCCAACCGCCGTAGTGTTTTTTCCAGTGCGTTGCCAGTTCATTGAAGAATGTGGTGTTTTCCTGGCCGTCGTGGTGCACGGCCGTCTCGCGGCTGGCGACCTGAGAGGCACGCTGGCGCGCCGATTGCCCGGAGGTGCCCGCTGCTGCAATGCGCTCGCCATAAGGCGGGTTCAACATCAGCACACCGGGGGATGAAGGAGGCATACGCTGCAACGCGTCGCCACCCCGCCATTCGATGGCGTGCGCCACCCCGGCGCGCACGGCGTTGCGCCGGGCAAAGTCCACCATGCGGAAGGCCACGTCGCTGCCGTGGATGAAGGGCTGCCCCGCTGGCCAGGGCCGCACGGCGGATGCGGCTTCCTGCTTGAGCGCCTGCCAGACGTGGGCCTGGAAGGGCAGCAATTTTTCAAAGCCGAAGCGGCGTTGCTGACCGGGAGCGATGTTCAGCGCCTTCTGCGCCGCCTCAATGGGCAGGGTGCCACTGCCGCAGCACGGGTCGTAGAAGGGCACGGGTGAGCCATCCTCGGACCAGCCTGTCCAGCCGCTGGCTGCCAGCATGGCCGCAGCCAGGGTTTCTTTCAGGGGGGCGTCGCCCTTGTCTTCGCGCCAGCCGCGTTTGAACAGAGGCTCGCCGGAGGTGTCGATGTACAGGGACACCGCGTCGGCTGTGAGGTGCACGAATACCCGCACGTCGGGGCGCGTGGTGTCGACGCTGGGGCGTTCGCCCTTTTTCTCGCGCAGCCGGTCGCACACGGCGTCCTTGACCCGCAGCGCGGCAAAGTTCAGGCTTTTCAAAGGGCTGTGCTGGGCGGTGATCTCGACCTTGATGGTCTGGCGCGGGGTGAACCAGATTTCCCAGGCCACTTGCTGGGCCACGCGGTAGAGGTCGTGTTCGTCACGGTAGGGTTCATGAGCCAGGCGCACCAGCACGCGCTGCGCGAGCCGGCTGTGCAGGTTCAGGGCCATCATGTCGCGCCAGGTGCCTGTGAGTGAGACACCGGCGCGGTGGGCCTGCACATCATTCGGCGGGCATTGGGTGATGCGGCTGGCCTCCTCGGCCAGAAAGGTTTCAACCCCCGCGGCGCAGGGCAAGAACAGATGAAGATGCTGCATGGCGGGTCAGAGTGATTTTCGGAGGTTGGCCGGCGCAATCTTGAGGGCTTCCCGGTATTTGGCCACGGTGCGCCGGGCGCACTCGATGCCTTGTTCTTTCAGCATGTCGGCGATCTGGTTGTCGCTCAGGGGCTTGCTGGGGTCTTCGCTGGCCACCAGCTGTTTGATCAGGGCGCGCACGGCCGTGCTGGACGCGTTGCCGCCGGTTTCGGTACCCAGCGCCGAGCCAAAGAAGTACTTCAGCTCGAAGGTGCCAAACGGGGTCGCCATGTACTTGGCGGTGGTCACGCGGCTGATGGTGGATTCGTGCAGCCCGAGTTCGTCAGCGATCTCGCGCAGCACCAGTGGGCGCATCGCCAGTTCGCCGTACTGAAAGAAGCTGCGCTGGCGTTCAACGATGGCGCTGGCCACGCGGAGTATGGTGTCAAAGCGCTGTTGGATGTTCTTGATGAACCAGCGCGCTTCCTGCAGGCGTTGCTGCATGCCCTGCGCCTGTTCGCCCCGCGCGCCGCGCACGGCGTTGGCGTAGATGTCCTGTACCCGCAGGCGGGGCATCACGTCCGGGTTGAGCTGCACCTTGAAGCCACGCCCCTGAGGGGTGACGATCACGTCCGGCACCACCACCTGGCGCTCGACATCGGCAAAGCGCCGGCCTGGTTTGGGCTCCAGCCGGGTAATCAGGGCGAGGGCCGCCTTGGCGATGGCTTCGTTGCAGCCGCACAGGGCAGCCAGTCGGCGGGTGTCGCGGCGGGCCAGCAACTCCATCGGCTGGGCGCACATGGCCAGCGCGGCCTGGGCTTCCGGGGTGTTGCGCAATTCCTGGATCTGCAGACTCAGGCATTCGGCCAGGGATCGGGCGCCGACACCTGCTGGCTCCATGTGCTGCAACCAGTGCAGCGCGGTGCGCAAGGTCTGGGTCCACTGCTCCTGTCGCTCCGCCTGATCGGCATCGGTTGGTGTCAGCCCACGGGCACAGCTTTCCTGAACCAGCAATGCATCGGCCAGCGACTCGATGGGCTCGTTCAGGTAACCATCGTCATCGAGGGACTCGATCAGAAAATACAGGGCAGCCGCCTCGTCATCGGTCAGCCGCAGGCCCAGCGCTTGTTCGTGCAGGTGGTCTTGCAGGCGGACCGGCTGGCTGGCCAAGTCGGTGGCCGTGGCGGTGTCGTCATCCCCATTGTGGGTGCGTGGCGGGGCGTCACCCCCCCATTCGCTGTCGTCCGGCCGCATCTCGACCGAGCCGTCGCCCTCCCAGCTGCTGTCCAGACTCGGGTCGTCCTCGCGGGCTTCAGCCTCTGGCTCGGTGCTTGATCGCTCGGCAATCTGGTCACCCAGGCTCACCGGTGCGTCGAGGCGGTCGACGCCGAACGATTCCCGCTCGGCCTCTTCGGCCGTTCGTTCCAAAAAGGGGTTTTCGTCGAGCATCTGCTCGACTTCCTGCGCCATTTCAAGCGTGCTGAGTTGCAGCAATCGAATCGACTGTTGCAACTGGGGGGTGAGCGCCAGGTGTTGTGAAACCCGCAGCGACAGGCCTTGCTTCATGGCCGCGCTTACATCCGGAAATGTTCGCCGAGGTAGACCCGGCGCACGTCGGGGTTCTCGATGATCTCGGCCGGCGTGCCCTGGGCCAGTACGCGGCCATCGCTGATGATGCAGGCGTGATCGCAGATGCCGAGCGTCTCGCGCACGTTGTGGTCGGTGATCAGCACGCCGATGCCGCGCTCTTTCAGAAAGCCGATGATGCGCTGGATTTCGATGACGGCGATCGGGTCGATCCCGGCAAACGGCTCGTCCAGCAGGATGAAACGGGGGTTGTTGGCGAGCGCCCGCGCAATCTCGACACGGCGGCGTTCACCGCCAGACAAGGCCGGCGACGGCGATTCGCGCAGATGCGAGACGTGGAGATCCTCCAGCAGGGCGGTGAGGCGGGCGTCGATGGCCGCTTTGCTCAGTGGCTGACCCCGTTCGTCTTCCTGCAGTTCGAGCACGGCCCGGATGTTTTCTTCGACCGTGAGCTTGCGAAAGATTGAGGCCTCCTGGGGTAAATAGCCCAAGCCCAGCGTGGCGCGGCGGTGGATGGGCAGGCGCTGAATGGGCGCCTCATCAAGCAGGATTTCGCCCGCATCGGCCCGGATCAGCCCGACGATCATGTAAAAGGACGTGGTTTTCCCCGCGCCATTGGGGCCCAGCAGCCCGACGACCTCGCCACTGCGTACAGTCAGGGATACATCCTTGACCACAGGCCGCCGACCGTAGGCCTTTTTCAGACCACGCACCACCAGTTGGCTGGCAGGGGTTGAAGCCGTCACGGGCGCAACTCCAGGCGGGGGCTGGGTGTCAGTGCGGGGGCCGAATCGGTCGCAGGTGGCGTCGACTCATTGGTGCCAGACGGGGTTAGCAAAGCCCGTACACGGCCTGTCGGGTTCTCCGTGGTCCGGCCGTCAGTGCCACCCTCGACGGTGAAGGTCTCACGAGCGCCGTTGTACACAATGCGTGAGCCCTGGGTTTCGTCGCTGAGGGTGGTGCCACGGTAGCGTCGCAGCACAGCTTGACCGGTGAAGATGACGGTTTCCGACAGACTGTCGTATTCGATCCGCTGGGCCTCACCCTCGACAAATTCATCGAGGCCGTCACGCCTCTGGCGGAAAAAAGCCCGGCTGTTGTCCCCGCCCTGGATCACGCCACGGGCATTGCCCTGGGCATCCTGTCGTACTTCCAGGCGCTGACCCCGCAAAATCAGCGAGCCTTTGGTCACGACCACATGGCCTGTGAAGATGCTGACCTGGTTCGCATCGTCGTATTGCAGCTTGTCGGCTTCGATGTTCATCGGGGCCAGCCGGTCGGCGCGTTGAGCCAGCGCCTGGCCACTGGCCATCAGCAGACACAATAGCAGCAGGCACACCGACCAGGCGAAGCGCGGCGCCAGTGAGACAGAAGATTCAGGATTCATGGTCGGCACGAAAATTGCATTTGCTGACGCATTGTAGCGATACCTTGCGCCCGTGCCCAAGACTGCGGTCGCCGCAAGCGGCAACCGGCCAGGTCGCTCAGCCCCGACGGGCTTCGTTGATCAGGGCGTTGGCCACCAGCACGGTTCGGGCAGCCTGACCACCGATGATGAATCGGCCGGCCACACCCACCGATGGCGTGGCCTCGACTTCGTAGGCGTCTTGCAATTGGGTCGCACGACGGGCCCGCCCGGCCACCGCAAAGGAATTGAACACCTGGGTGAACTGGGCCTTGTCAAGCCCATTGCGCTCGGCCCACTGGGCCATCGCGTCAGGCGTATTCAGGCGTTGACGATCCACATGGATGGCCTGGAAAACCCGCTCGTGGTGAGACTCTACCCGGCCCATGGCCTCCAGTGTGTAGTACAAACGCTGCAAGGGTTCAAAAGACGCATTGAAACCAACCGGCACGTGGCGGATCACCACGTCGGACCCCACGGTTTTCGACCATTCCTTGAAGACTGGGACGAAGTTGTGACAGTGGATGCAGGTGTAGGCAAAAAACTCCAGCACCTCGATTTGCCCGGCCGGGGCGTCCACCGGGGCGGGTCGGCGCAGGCGGCGGAAGTCGGTGCCTTCACGGAAGGCGGAAGCCTGTGCAGAGGCCACCGCGGGAATGCCCAATGCGGTGGCAGCCGTCAGGCTCAGGGCGGCAGTCGAAAAAGCACGGCGTTGCATCAAAGTCACTCCTCAATTCGGCATCAAACACATCTTTTGGGCGCAGACAGGAACAGAAAAGTTCCGCCCGGTCTAGCGTTGCACACGTACCAGAGCGGTTTCGAAGCCATTGCCCAGCACGCGTTGCTCCATCAGTTCGGCATCCAGCCGCCGGTCAAAGGGGCCGATGCGTACACGGAATACGGGTTGGCCGGCCTGTTCGCGCTCCGATACCGTGGCTTCGAAACCCAGCATGGCCAGTCGGGCTCGCTGGGCCTCCGCGTCCGGGGCCGTGCGGAAGGCGCCGGCCTGCACAAAGTAAATGAAGGGGTCGACCAGCGGGGGGGCCTCGACTGTCACGACGCCGGTGGGGGCTGTCGTCGCGCGCTGCTCGATCAATTGGCCGATGGGGTCGTCGGCCAAGGGACGCACGGGATCTGCCGGGGCAGTGGCCGCCGCATCAGGGGCCGCAGGGGCTGCCGGCTGCGTGGACAGGTTGGCGTTGGGATTCCAGTTCCGCAGTCGCTCCGACTCGATGGCCGGCGAAGAGCTGGGCCGTTGAACGCCCCGATCCATGAGCGGCACCGGGGCCTTGGTGACATAGATCGCCACAGCCAGGGCAATACCCAGACCGAGCAGCAGGCCGGCCACCAGTCCCAGCAGGGTTCCACCGCGTTGCAGCCAGGCTCGGGGTTGGCGATTCATCGTGTCAGCCTTTCACATTTTTTGTGGCGCGCTCACGCCGAGCACGGCCAGCCCATTGTGCAACACTTGCGCCGTGGCAGCGACCAGGGCCAGGCGGGCCTTTTTCACACTCTCGTCGTCCACCAGGATGCGCTCGGCGTCGTAGTAGCTGTGGTAGGCCGCGGCCAGTTCGCGCAGGTAGAAGGTCACGTCGTGCGGGGCGAAGTCCTGCGCGGCGGCGGTGAGCATCTCGGGGTACTTGGCCAGTTGCAACATCAGCGCCTGGGCCTGCGGGCCTTGCAGCGCCGACAGGTCGGCGTCCTTCAGGCTGGGCACATCGCCCCCATCCTTGTCTCGCCAGGCTGCCAGCACCGAGCAGATGCGCGCGTGAGCATACTGCACGTAGTACACCGGGTTGTCGTTGTTCTGCTGGATGGCCAGGTCCACATCGAAGGTGTATTCGGTATCGGGCTTGCGGCTGAGCAGGAAGAAGCGCACCGCGTCCTTGCTGGTCCACTCGATCAGGTCGCGCAATGTCACGTAACTGCCCGCGCGCTTGCTGATCTTCACTTCCTCGCCGCCGCGGACCACGCGCACCATGGTGTGCAGCACGTAGTCGGGATAGCCCTGGGGAATGCCCACGCCCGCCGCCTGCAGACCCGCCCGGACCCGCGCGATGGTGCCGTGGTGGTCGGTGCCCTGGATGTTGATGACCTTGGTGTAGCCGCGCTCCCACTTGGTGATGTGGTAGGCCACGTCGGGCACAAAATAGGTGTAGCCGCCGTCCGACTTTTTCATGACGCGGTCTTTGTCGTCGCCGTAGTCGGTGGACTTCAGCCACAGCGCGCCGTCCTGCTCGTAGGTCTTGCCGACCATCACCAGCTTCTTGACGGTCTGATCCACACGGCCGCTGGTGTAGAGACTCGACTCCAGGTAGTACTGGTCGAACTTCACGCTGAACGCCTGCAGATCCAGATCCTGCTCGTGACGCAGATAGGCCACGGCGAACTGGCGGATGCCGTCGAGGTCGTTCACGTCGCCGCTGGCGGTGAATGCGCGGTCGTCGGCCTTGACGGTCTTTCTGGCCAGAAAGTCGTTGGCGATGTCCTGGATGTATTCGCCGTTGTAAGCCGCTTCGGGCCACTCGGCATCACCGGGTTTGAAGCCTTTGGCACGCAGCTGGGTGGAGTGGGCCAGGGTTTCGATCTGCACGCCCGCGTCGTTGTAATAGAACTCGCGGTGTACGGCCCAGCCCTGGGTCTCGAACAAGTTGCAGATGGCGTCGCCCAGCGCGGCTTGGCGGCCGTGGCCCACGTGCAGCGGGCCGGTGGGGTTGGCCGAGACGAATTCCACCAGCACGCGCTGACCGTTGGCGGGTTGCTGGCCAAAGGTGGACCCGGCGTCCAGCACTTCTCGAACCACTTGCTGCTTGGCGGCAGGCTTCAGCCGAATATTGAGGAAGCCAGGGCCGGCGATCTCGAGCGCATCCACCCATCGCTCGAAGGCGGACGTGGCCTGCAGGGCATCGACCAGCTGCTGGGCGAGCTGACGCGGATTCGCTTTCAGTGGCTTGGCCAGTTGCATGGCGGCGGTGCAGGCAAAGTCGCCGTGCGCCGCCTGCTTCGGGTTTTCAAA
>JAUVYR010000139.1 GCA_030602985.1 Burkholderiales bacterium | reverse complement strand
GCACTGAACGGCATGTCCGTCGGTGGCCGCGCGATCGTGGTCAACATCTCCCGCCCGAAAGAATCCACTGGTGGTTTCGGTGGTGGCGGTGGCTACCGCAGCGAGCAGCGTCGCGCGTACTGATCAGCCAATGCGCTGAATAAAAAAGGGCCCATCGGGCCCTTTTTGCATGGATGACGAGATGACGGGATCACATGCCCGCGTAGTTCGGGCCGCCACCACCTTCTGGTGTTACCCAGACAATGTTTTGCGAGGGGTCCTTGATGTCACATGTCTTGCAGTGCACGCAGTTCTGGGCGTTGATCACGAGCTGGTCAGCCCCATCCTTGTTCACGAATTCGTATACCCCAGCCGGGCAGTAGCGGCTCTCCGGGCCTGCAAATTTGGCCAGGTTCAAATTGACCGGTACGCTGGTGTTTTTCAGCGTGAGGTGGGCGGGCTGGTTTTCTTCGTGGTTGGTGTTGCTGATGAACACACTGCTCAAACGGTCGAAGGTCAGCTTGCCATCGGGCTTGGGGTAGTCGATCTTGGGCATCTCGGCGGCCGGACGCAAGAAGGTGTGGTCAGCAGCCGTGCGATGCAGTGTCCAGGGTGGGCGCTTCATGCCCAGGCGGGGGAGCAGCCAGTGCTCGATACCAGTCATGAGAGCGCCAACGGTGTTGCCTTTCTTGAACCAGCTCTTGAAGTTGCGCGAGGCGTCCAGTTCCTCGTAGAGCCAGCTCTTCTCGAACGCGGCGGGGTAGGCCGCAAGTTCGTCACTTGAACGACCGGCCTGCACCGCCTCAAACGCGGCTTCAGCGCAAAGCATGCCGCTCTTGATGGCCGCATGGCTGCCCTTGATGCGAGCGGCATTCAGGTAGCCCGCGTCGCAGCCCACCAGCGCACCGCCTGGGAAGACCGTCTTGGGCAGGCTCATCAGGCCGCCCGCGGCGATGGCACGCGCCCCATAGCCGATGCGCTTGCCCCCTTCGATGTGGGCCTTGATGCTGGGGTGCGTCTTCCAGCGCTGCATCTCTTCAAATGGGCTGAGCCAAGGGTTCTGGTAATCCAGACCCACCACAAAGCCCAGCGTCACCTTGTTACCTTCGAGGTGGTAGAGGAAGCCCCCCCCGTAGGTATGGCCGTCCAGCGGCCAGCCGGCGGTATGCACCACCAGACCGGGTTTGGCTTGCTCCGCAGGAATTTCCCACAGTTCCTTGATGCCAATGCCGTACGTCTGCGGGTCCTTGCCTTCATCCAGCTGGTACTTCGCAATCAGTTCTTTGCCCAGGTGGCCACGTGCGCCTTCGGCAAACACCGTGTACTTGGCATGCAATTCCATGCCGATCTGGAAAGCGTCGGTGGCTTCACCGTCTTTGCCCAGCCCCAGGTGGCCAGTCGCCACCCCTTTGACGGAGCCATCGTCGTGGTACAGCACTTCGGCGGCCGTGAAACCGGGGAAGATTTCCACACCCAGCGCCTCGGCCTGTTCACCCAGCCACTTGGTGACCGCGCCCAGGCTGATCACATAGCAGCCATCGTTGTGGAAGTTGTTGGGAATGAGCCAGTTGGGTGTGCGGGTGGCGCCGCTTTCCTTCAGGAAGAGCACATCGTCGCCGCTGACGGGTTGGTTCAGCGGGGCTCCCAGCTCTTTCCAGTTGGGAAAGAGTTCGGTGATGGCGCGTGGGTCCATAACAGCCCCGGAGAGAATGTGTGCCCCGGGTTCCGAGCCTTTTTCAAGCACGCAGACATTGCATTCGCTGCCCTTCTCGCTGGCCAGTTGCTTCAGTCGGATGGCCGTGGACAAACCGGCTGGGCCACCGCCCACCACGACCACGTCGTATTCCATGGCTTCGCGCGGGCCATGTGCTTCAAGAAGGGAGGCAGGTGTTTTCATAGGTGTTTCTTACATTAAGCTGTCATGCACGCGACCGATTTTAGGGGCGTCAACGGTGGAATCGCTGTCAGTTGAACGACATTCGAGTCTCAATAGGGGCATTACGATCAAGTTGCGCCTGTGAAATGGAGGAATTCAATTGAAATTGCTGATCCCGGAACAAAAGAAATCGCTGCACACCATGCAGATCCCGATTCGCTGGGGCGACATGGACGCCATGGGGCATGTGAACAACACGTTGTACTTCCGCTACATGGAAATCGCTCGACTGGAATGGATGGCGGCGTCGGGTGTGCCGGCCAACCCACAGGGTGAAGGGCCTGTCATCGCGAATGCTTTCTGCAACTTCATCCGCCAACTGACCTACCCGGGCGATGTGCTGATTCATACGTTTTGCGGCGCTGTTGGCCGTTCGTCGTTTGATACCTATCACGAGCTGAGCCTCGTTGGTGAACCCGATACCGTGTATGCCAATGGTGGGGCGACCGTCGTCTGGGTGGATTTTCCGCGTAAGCAATCAGTGCCCATACCGGATCGACTGCGAGCCGTGCTGAATTGATCAGCGGTGGGGGGCGCCTTTGGGCACCCGGCCCAACAGGTAGAACTCCGGGTTGGGCTGCATGCCACTGAAAGAGGCCATGCGGTTGCTCAGCCCGAAAAAAGCGGTGATGGCGGCAATGTCCCAGGCGTCTTCGTCCGTCAACCCGTGGGTGCGCAGCGTTTCCCAGTCAGCTTCTTCCATGGTGTGCGATTGCGTGCAGACTTTCATGGCGAAGTCCAGGATGGCTCGTTGTCGCGGCGAGATGTCGGCTTTGCGGTAATTGACGGCAATCTGATCGGCGAGGAGGGGTTTTTTTTCGTAGATACGCAAAATGGCCCCGTGCGCCACCACGCAATACAGGCACTGGTTGGTCGCACTGGTGGCGGTGACAATCATTTCTCGCTCCCCTTTGGTCAGCCCGCTTTCTCGGCCGACAGTCTCAGGCGTCATGAGCGCATCGTGGTAAGCGAAGAAAGCGCGCCACTCAGCCGGCCGACGAGCCAGGGCCAGGAACACGTTGGGAATGAAACCCGCTTTTTCCTGTACGTCCATGATGCGGTCCTGGATGTCTTGTGGCAAGGTGTTCAGGTCCGGGAATGGGTAACGAGTCGTGGTCATGTCAGTCTCCTGGGGCTTATTATTGGGTTGGGATCATTCATCCAGCGATGCGCTCCAGCGATCATTCCATTGTCTGGGCGTGCCAGTTTGATTCCAGTCACTGAGCTGCCGTCGATCCCGTTTGGTGGGCCGGCCCTGAGACAGGGTGTGAGCCGGTTCGGGCGCCAGGCGGCGCCACTCGGCGGCTTGGGTACGAGCAAGGACCGAAGCAGGTGTTTCCTCGTACAGCAGTGCAGCCTGCGGCGCAGGGCCGCGCACAGCACTCAGGCCCCTGACGATCACCGTCCGGCTGCTGTAGCCACTCTTGAATTCGATTTCGTCACCCAGCCGGGGCTCGCGGGAGGCTTTGGCCACCTGTCCGTTGACTTTGACGCGACCTTTGTCGATCTCGTCGGCGGCCAAGCTGCGGGTCTTGAAAAAGCGAGCCGCCCAGAGCCATTTGTCTAGGCGGATTTTTTCCGGAAGGTCTTGCGGTCGAGCCATAGTGAAACCGCACCTTACCATGGAATCGCCCGGCTTCTGCCGGGCGAGAACAAGCCTTAACGGGGCATGATGACGGCGTCGATTACGTGGATCACACCATTGCTGGTAACGATGTCGGTCTGCACCACGTTGGCGCCATTCACCTGCACGTTACCCCCAGAAGTGGTCACGGTGATCGAGCTGCCCTGCACGGTGGGCACCTGGCCCGCACGGACGTCAGCAGCCATGACACGGCCCGCGACGACGTGGTACGTCAACACAGAGGTCAATGCGGCACGGTCGTTCAAGAGACCATTCAGTGTTTCCTGAGGGATTTTGGCAAAAGCGGCATCGGTGGGCGCAAACACGGTGAACGGACCGGGGCCCTTCAGT
>JAUVYR010000027.1 GCA_030602985.1 Burkholderiales bacterium | reverse complement strand
GTGGCCGTGGACGTCGATGATGAGGGGTTTGCGCATGGGGATTCCTGTAGTGGGTGCAAGGGAGGGAAGTCAGGCCGGGTCCATGCCCTGGCGGCGCTTGGCGTCTGCCGTGTCGGGGCCGGCCATGAAGGTGAGCAATTTGCGCACCGCGTCGGGCTGCGGTGACGCTGTGGCCACCGCGCCGGCAAACACAGTGACAATCTCGCAGCCGGCCGGCAGGCCACCCAGCAAAGCGATACCGGGCACGTGCAGCATTTCGCTGAGTTGCTGAAAACCGAGCTCGACCTGGCCACTGGCCACCAGCGAAGCCACCGGCACGCCTGGCGGCGGGGTGACGATGCGAGGCCGCAGCGTCTCCGTGAGGCCCCAACGTTCGAACAATCCCAACAGGGCAACGCCGCTGGGTCCGGTGGAGACGCTGAGCGAACGGGACTGAAGCACGGCGTTGCGCAAGGCCGCCTCGGTGGAGATGTCCGGATGCTCGGCGCCTTCACGCACCGCCACGGCCACGCCGGAACGCACCAGATCCACCCGGCTGCCCGGCAGCACGTGTCCGGAAGCGGCCAGCTTGTCCAGGGCATCGGCGGCGAGGAACACCACGTCAAACACCTCACCGGCCTGCACGCGCTTGGCGGCATCGACGCCACCCACAGACTCCAGCTGCAGGAGGACACCGCTGCGCTCACGATAAGCCGCCGCGAGTTCCTGCAGCACCTGGCGCGTGGCCATCGACGAAATCCCTTGGAGCATGCGCGACATGTTGGATGGGTTGTTTATCAGTTAACACCAATTCTGCTTGCTTGGCAGCGGGTTCTCAAGTCATCAGACCCACTAGCAGTTATTCATTTTTGCTATCGCTACGAAGAAGCTATCTACAATGAGTCACATGGACCTGAAACAGCTCGAATACTTTGTGCGCGTCGCCGAGATGGGGAGCTTTACCAAGGCAGCGTCAGCGCTGGGGGTGGCGCAGCCCGCCTTGAGTCGGCAGGTCCGCCTGCTGGAAGTGGAGTTGCGGCAAACGCTGCTGTTGCGCAACGGGCGTGGAGCCACACCGACCGATGCCGGCAAGCTGCTGCTCGATCACAGTCGAGGCATTTTGCATCAGGTCGAGCGCGCACGTGACGAAATGCGAAGGGTACGTGGTGGCCTGATGGGGCGCATGGCCATCGGCCTTCCCCCCACACTGGCGAGATTGCTCACCGTGCCCCTCACCCGCGCCTTTCGGCAGCACATGCCTCAGGTGCAGTTGTCCATCACGGAAGGCCTCTCGACGGCCATGGTCGACAGCGTGATTATGGGCCGACTGGATCTGGCTGTTCTATACAACGCACAAGCCATCGCCGACATCGAACTGTCCCCCCTCTTCGATGAGCCGCTTGTGCTGGTACAGGCCCGCCAACCCGGCCTGCAGGAAGACCCCCCGCCTCCGCCCGTGAGTCTGCTGGAGGTGGCGCAGTACCCGCTGGTGATACCCAGCCGACCCAACGCCCTGCGCATGCATGTCGAAACTGAAATGGCGCGCCAGGGCTTGCGCCCGACGATTGCACTGGAAATCGATGGGGTGGGCGCCATTCTGGATCTGGTCGCAGACGGTATGGGCAGTGCCATCCTGTCGGCCCATGCGGTGGCGGGTTCCGTACGACCCTCGGCGTATGTGACACGACCGATCGGTCAACCCCGTTTGATGATCAACGTGTCGTTGGCCACCAGCGCCAGTCGTCCCAGCACCCCTGCGCTGCAGGCCTCCGCCGACCTGATACGACGTGCTTGCAGCGCCTGGCAATCCGATGGTCTGTCTAAGGAGGGCCGAAACGGTAAAACAGGTTCGGCTCGGACACAATGAACAGGCGCCCCTGGTCGTCGAAAGTCATGCCCTCCGCCTGAGGGATGGAATGCGTCAGCCCCCGAAAGCTCCGCCACAACGGAAAGGTATCCACCAACCGCCCTGACTCATCGTACTGGACCACGAGCCCCGAAGCCGCACTCAGGAAAAACCACTGCCCCGTCGGCTCATGCACCGTCACGGACGACAAGTCCGCCGCCACGATGTCCAGCCAGCGCGGTCGCTGCCAGGTGGCGATATCCAGACGACTCAATCGACCCTCCGGCATCTGATCCAGCCCCTGGAGTACCCAGACGCGCTGGGGCCATTGTTCCTGCACCAGCACCAGACGACCTTGGGCATCGTCCCAGGACACCCCCTCCACACCCAGGTTGCTGCGTGGCAACAAGGGGAGCTGCATGGATATGGTCTGTGATGCGTCCACCTCGGTGACTGCAACGCCCAACTGGACCCAGTGCAGGCGATGATGGCGTTCGTCACTGATCACGAACCAGTCATCACGGACATGGCTGATGCCCTCGGTGTCATGGAACCCCGCGAGGGGGATGGTTCGCAGCCAGACGCCGTTCGTATCAATTTCCACCACAGCAGGCGGGCGATTGACCACACCAAACAAGGTCTGGGTGTAGCGACTGAATGTCAGCCCTGACAAATTGCGATCGACACCCGCGATCGGCTTGGCTTCCAGCTGAACATGGTGATCACGCAGAACCGACAGCGCAGTGCGAGTCGGCTCTTTCACCCCGAGCGATAGAGCGGCGTAATGCAGCAGGGCATGGACGCGAAAATGCCAGGATACAGCGACTGCCACCCCGACGAAAGCGAGCCAGAGGATGCGTTTGGACCACACGCCCATGATCGACCTAGGTATGGAAAACGGCCATCAGGGGCGCGCTGGCAGCACCGTTCCCCAGCACTCACCAAAACCGATGCGTGCCGCCCCAGGCTTGACGCACCACCCTTTCAGGACGATGGCGTCGCCATCCAGCAGGAAGGTGCGCGCTTCACCATTGGGCAGCTGAATCGGCTGCTTGCCCCCGAGGGTGAGTTCGATCAGCGCCGCGGCCTGGTCCAGCGTCGGCCCTGACAACGTGCCCGTTCCCAGCAGATCGCCCGGCTGCAGATTGTAGCCATTGACTGTGTGATGCGTCACCATTTGAGCGACTGTCCAGTAAGCATGGCGGTAGCTCGTCGCGCTGATGCGGGCGGCGGGCTGCCCTTCGTGACGCATGGTCTGGGTCTGCAAGCCGACTTCAAGCTGGATGTCAAAGGCACCTGCCAGACGGTTCTCAGTCGAATCGAGATAAGGCAAGGGTTGAGGATCGTCCGACGGCCGCTCAAAGGCTGTCCGGTACGGGGCCAGTGCCTCCAGCGTCACCACCCAGGGGGAAATATGGGTCGCGAAGTTTTTGGCCAGGAAGGGACCCAGAGGCTGGTATTCCCAGCCTTGAATGTCGCGAGCTGACCAGTCATTCAGCAGACACAGGCCAAACACGTGCTGTTCGGCTTGTTCGATCGGCACGGAGTCACCCAGGGCATTGCCCGCGCCGATGAAGACCCCGAGCTCCAGTTCGATATCCATGCGCTGGCTGGCACCCAGCACAGGCGCGTCAGCGTCAGGTTTTTTCAGCTGACCTTTGGGACGGTGAAAATCGGTGCCTGACACCACAATGCTGGACGATCGACCGTGATAGCCGATGGGAATCCACTTGTAGTTGGGCAGCAGCGGGTTGTCAGGGCGGAACTGCTTGCCAATATTGGTGGCGTGGTGCACCGAGGTGTAGAAGTCGGTGTAGTCGCCAATCTGAGCAGGCACACCGTACTCGGCTTCAGCCTGGGGCACCAGACACGCCCCCAGGTCCGACTGATGCGCACTGCCCTGGCGCAGCCCCCGCGACAAAGCCAGACGCAAGGCCGACCACGCCGACGGCCCCATGGCCATCAGGCCGTTGAGTTTGGGTTGGGCCGCCGCTTCAGCGGCCTGCGCTGCCAGCCCTTGCAAAAAGCCCGCTTGGTGACAGGCGGCCAGGTCGATGATCTGGTCACCAATCGCCACACCGCCGCGCCACGGCTCCGTGGTACCTCGACGGCGAAACACCGCAAAAGGCAGGTTCTGTATCGGGAAATCCGTCCCCTCCGCGTGGGCCGAAGCCAGCCAGCATTGAAGGGCTGCATCATGCGTTTCGTTCAATCGAGTCATGACAGTCCTCTCAACTGGCCATGCTGCCGTCGTGCATCCAGGCAGCGTGCTTGGGCGCCTGCTTGGTCAGACTCCATTCTTCCAGCATGTCCCACTTCACCTCGTCGAGCTTCTGGTACATGGCAGGCGTTCCCACATCCACGGCCAGTTCCAGCCGGTGACCGTTGGGATCGAAGAAGTAGATGCTTTTGAAAATGGTGTGATCGGTCGGGCCGATGACGTCGATACCAGCCGCGACCAGGCGGTCTTTGGTGGCCAGCAGTGTGTCCATGGAATCCACCTTCAGCGCCAGATGCTGGACCCAGCTCGGTGTGTTTTCGTCGCGCCCCATGGGTTTTTGCGTCGGCAGCTCAAAGAAAGCCAGAATGTTGCCATTCCCCGCATCCAGGAAGATGTGCATGTAAGGGTCGGGGGCTTTGGTGGAGGGCACTTCGTTTTCGGCGATGGCCAGCACGAATTTCATGTCCAGATGGCGGGTGTACCACTCGACCGTTTCCTTGGCGTCCTTGCAGCGATAGGCCACATGATGAATCTGCTGAATGAGTGACATGGCAAGTCTCCTTTGAAGGGGCTGATGGCGTCAGCGAAGAAAAGGGGGCGAACAAAAGCCCACCAAAATTCAACTATGACGAACAAATTCGCCATAAAACAATTTTCAATCTTACTCCTTTTATTTATCATTGACAAATGCGTTCGTCAAAAAACACCCCGCGCGGCATACAGAGTGTCGAAGTTGGCGGCCAACTCCTCAAAGCCCTGGCCCATACCGGGTGCTCCATGGCCCTGAAGGATCTGGCCCGCGCCGCCGACATGACTCCGGCGAAAGCCCACCCCTATCTGGTCAGCTTCGGCAAACTGGGGCTGATCGAACAGGATCCCGTCAGTGGTCAGTACGGTTTAGGCCCCCTGGCCATGCAACTGGGGCTGATCAGTCTGCAGCAGGTCGACCCTGTTCGACTGGCTATCGACGAATTGCCTCGGCTGGCCATGCAGCTGGGATGTACGGTCTCTATCGCCGTTTGGGGTTCGGCCGGGCCCGTCATCGTACGGGTGGAAGAAGGGCCTACCCCCGTGCATGTGGCCATGCGCCATGGCAGTCCGGCCTCCCTGCGCCATACCGGCACGGGTAAAGTCTTTGCCGCCTTTCACACCCGCCCCGAGGTGGAACAGGCGCTGGCACGCGAAAACGCCGTCGGCGCACTGGATGAACCCGACTTTGCGGCCGAACTCGCTGACATACGAACCACCGGCATTGCACGTGTGCAAGACGAATGGATGCCCGGGATCAGCGCCATGGCCGTCCCTGTATTCGACGGTTTTGACCGACTGGCGCTGGCCATCGCTGCGATCAGCCCTAGCCAGATGCTCGACCTGCGCACGTCCAGCCCCCAAACTCAAGCCCTGCGGAGTCTCTCCATCCAGCTATCGCGCCGCCTGGGTGCCTCCATCGAATCACGCGGATCCTTGCCATGAGCCACCCCGACACAGAATCGCCCCCGGAGCTGATCATCGACCATCAGGTCGCCACGCTGCGCCTGAATCGTCCCTCGAAGCGCAACCGGCTGGAGCCGGAGGATCTGCGCCTGCTGATGGCCCACTGCGAGCGCATCCATGACGCCCCTGACCTGCGCGTGGTGGTGCTGACCGCCAACACGGCCGGTCAACCGCAACCCACCTTTTGCGCGGGTTACGACATGGGTGGCTTTGAAGGGTCGGCTCAGGACACCGATTTGTTTGAGAACATGGTTCAGGCTTTGGCTGGCTTGCGCCCCGTGCTGATCGGCGCCCTCAATGGCAGCGTCTACGGGGGCGCCACAGACATGGCGCTGGCCTGTGACATCCGCATCGGCCTCAAAGGTGGCGTGTTTCGGATGCCCGCGACTGCACTGGGCCTGCATTACTACCCCAGCGGTTTGCGCCGGTTTGTGGCACACCTGGGGATCAATGGTGCCCGCTGGGCCTTCCTGACCGCTCGACCCATCAGCTTCGACAAGCTGGAAAGGTGGGGGGTGCTGATGGACGTGGTCGATCCGACAGATTTCGAGGATGTGATTGGGTCGTTGGTTCAAGAGATTCGACATCTGGCGCCACTGGCCATTCAAGGCACCAAACAATCGTTGCAGGAAATCGCCCTGGGGACCGATGATCTGGAACCTCTTCGGCAACGACAACTCAGAACGTTGCGAAGTGTGGACTTCGCCGAAGGCCGTCAAGCCTTCGCGGATCGGCGTCTGCCCGTCTTCCAAGGTCGTTGATCTGGATTCGGGTAAACACTGATGAGAAATAACGATTATTTGATTAAGCTTTATAACCATCTACCCAGCTGTTTGAGGGTAGAGCCGTGACATAAAGCCCAACCAGGAGCCAACCATGACCGATCGCCCCCTCCATCTGAATCGCCGCCACCTCCTTGCCATGGGCGCCGGACTGGCCTTGAGCACCCCCATGATGCCCGCTTGGGCGCAGGCCAACTGGCCCAGCCGCCCACTGCGCATGGTTGTGAATTTCCCCACTGGAGGCAGTTCTGACGCCATGGCCCGCCCAATCGCAGCGGCACTCGGTGAAGCGTTCGGCCAACCCGTGGTGGTGGAAAACCAGGCGGGCGCTTCGGGCAATCTGGGCGCCTCGGTAGTCGCCCGCGCAGCCGGTGACGGCTACACCATGCTGTTCACCCCGGGCAGCACGATGATCTCCAATCCGTTCCTGTTCTCGCAGATGCCATTCGACGCGGATCGTGATCTCACACCTGTCGCTTCGGTGGCTCGCCTGTCTCTTTTCCTGATGGTACATCCGTCTGTGCCGGCCAACAGCATCCAGGAACTGGTGGCCTACATTCGCGCCAATCCGGGGCGCCTGAACTACGGCTCCAACGGCCCTGGTAGCTCGCCCCACCTGGCAGCCGAGATGATGCTGCGCCAGTTGGGTCTGCAAGCCACCCACGTGCCGTATCGCGGTGCAGCGCCTGCGCTGACCGACCTGCTGGGCGGCCAGATTCAGTTCATGTTTGACTCCGGCCCGGGCCTGCCCCATGCCGCAGAAGGCCGCCTGCGTTTGCTGGGTGTCGGCAGCCCGGTTCGCTCTCAACAGGCACCCAACGCACCGACGCTGGCCGAATCCGGTTTCCCAGGCTTCGACGTTGACACCCTGTTCGGCATCTACATGCCCAGCAGCACGCCGGCCCCCATCCTGCAGCGGATGAACCAGGAAATCAACAAGACACTGGAAACCTCTCGGGTGCAGGACGCCATTCGCGCCATGGGCGCCGACCCGCTGGCACTGAGCCAGCAGGCATTTGCTGAGCGCATGAGCAGTGACCGTGCCCGCTTCGGTCAGTTCATTCGCGAAGTCGGTATCACTGCCCAGTAACGCTGACGGTTGACTGCTCCATCGGGGCTTCACAGGCTTGTCGTATCCTTCAGGCCTGTGAAGCCCCGTTTCGATGAACACCTCTACCATGAGCCCGGACACCTGATCCGTCGGGCGCACCAGTTGGCGGTCGCCACATTTCACGCTGTGCATGGCCGTCACATCACCCCTGTGCAATACGCGGTATTGCGCGCCTTGGCCGAGCACCCGGGTATCGATCAGGTCACGCTGGCTGACAAAGTAGCGCTGGACACCTCGACCACCGCCGACATTGCCGCGCGGCTGGAAACGAAAGGCTGGATCGTTCGCGAGCTGCTACCCCGCAGGCAGCGCCGCTTGCGACTGACCGATGAAGGTCAAGCCATACTGGATCGCATGCTGCCGCATGTGGACCCCATGTACGGGCAGTTGATGCAACCCCTCTCTGCTGAAGAACAAGTCGAATTCCTGCGACTGCTGGCTAAATTTGTCCGTCTGGAAGATACCCAGACCCATATTGGGGATACGGGCCAACCCTCTTGCTGAATGCACACATCTGGTTAACAATACCATTCATTCAGTATACTGAATGTAAATTCCACAGGAGACCGCATGTTCCCACTCAACACCTGGTATGTCGCTTCGCGCAGCGAGGAAATCGGCACCGAACGTCCGCTGGGGCGGCGCATCTGCAACCAACCCATGGCGTTCTTCCGCAACGCCGCCGGCCAGGTCGCTGCCGTGGAGGATTTCTGCCCACACCGGGGGGCTCCCCTGTCGCTGGGCTTCGTGCAGGGCGACACCCTGGTGTGCGGCTACCATGGTCTGGCCATGGGCGGTGACGGTAAAACCGTCTCGATGCCCTGCCAGCGTGTCCGGGGGTTTCCGGCCATCAGCAGCTACCCGGTCCACGAGGCCAACGGGTTTGTGTGGGTCTGGCCCGGCGACGCCAGCCGCGCCGATGTGGCGTTGGTCCCCGCTTTCGAGTGGATGGGCAATCCGGCCTTCGGATACGGCGGTGGGCTCTATCACATTGGCTGCGATTACCGGCTGATGATCGACAACCTGATGGACCTGACGCACGAAACCTACGTGCACAGCAACAGCATCGGTCAGAAAGAAATCGACGAAGTCCCCTGCAAGACCCGTGTGGAGGGCGATCACGTCATCACCGAACGGTACATGGAAAACATCGAAGCGCCCCCGTTCTGGAAGATGGCGCTGCGGCTCAACGGCCTGCCCGACGACCAGCCGGTGGACCGCTGGCAGGTCTGCCATTTCACGCCCCCCAGCCACGTCATGATCGAGGTGGGCGTGGCTTTGGCAGGCCACGGCGGCTACCACGCCCCGGACGCGGTCAAGGCAGCCAGCTGGGTGGTGGACTTCATCACGCCGGAAACCGACACCTCCATCCACTACTTCTGGGGCATGGCCCGTCGGTTCAAACCCGACGATCAGGAACTGACCGACAAGATCCGTGAAGGCCAGGGGAAGATCTTCTCCGAGGATCTGGAGATGCTGGAGCGCCAGCAAAAGAACCTGAGCGCCCACCCGGACCGCAAGCTGCTGATGCTCAACATCGACACCGGTGGGGTGCAGTCACGCAAGATCATCGATCGCCTGCTCGCCGCCGAGCAAGGAGTGGTCGCATGAGCGCGGTCACTATCCCCGTGCGTGTGGTTGCTCGGCGTGAGGCCGCGCAGGACATCGTCAGCCTCGACCTGGCCAGCGTGGACACCACACCGCTGCCGCCCTTCGAGGCCGGTGCGCACATTGATGTGCATTTGCCCGGCGGACTGATGCGCCAGTACTCCTTGTGCAACCCCCCGGGCGATGGCGGGATTTATCGCATCGCTGTGTTGCGCGACGCCGCCAGTCGGGGCGGGTCTCAGGCTGTTCACGAACACTTATTCGAAGGCAGCACCCTGGCCATCAGCTCGCCCCGCAACCACTTTCCGCTGGCCGACGCGGCGCCGTTTCACCTGCTGCTGGCCGGTGGTATCGGCATCACCCCTCTATGGGCCATGGCACAAGCACTGTCACAGGCCGGCCAGCCCTTTCGGCTGCACTTTTGCACGCGCTCCCGCGAACGCACCCCGTTCATGGCTGAGCTGGCCGCTGCACCCTACGCCAGCCAGGTGCAGCACCATTTTGATGACGGAGCCGACCACCAGAAGCTCGACATCAGCGCGACCTTGCAGCAAGTGCCGGCGGGGACGCATCTGTACGTCTGCGGCCCACAAGGCTTCATCGAGGCCGCTCTGAAGGCCGGACGCGAGGCAGGCTGGCCAGAGGAGCGCCTGCATCGCGAATACTTTGGTGTAGCTCCCGTTTCAACGGCAGGTGATACTGCATTCGAGCTCGAACTCGCGAGTGATGGCCGGGTGATACCGGTCCGGCCCGACCAGACGGCGCTGGCCGCCCTGCTGGCGGCCGGTATCGAGGTGCCCATGTCGTGTGAGCAAGGGGTCTGCGGAACTTGCCTGACGGGTGTGCAATCCGGTTTGCCGGATCACCGCGACCAATACCTCACCGACGAGGAGCGGGCAGCCAACGATCAGTTCCTGCCCTGCTGCTCAAGGGCATTGAGCCCCCGGCTGGTATTGGCCTTGTAACCCCTCATCGCCCCAGGTGGGCGCTGAGTCCTCCCCAGCGTTCACTGAAAATGCCGGGGTCCATGGTGTTGACCGCCTTCATCAATGGGCGGAAAGCCATGTGAGCCAGGACGTCGTGTTCCAGGTCCACACCGGGCGCGATTTCGGTCAACTCCAGGCCGTCTTCGCGCAACCGGAAGACCGCCCGCTCCGTAATGAAAACGACCTCTTGCTGTCGTACAGCTGCGTCATGGCCGTTGAACGTGATCTGCTCGACCTGGTCGATGAACTTGCGAGCCTTGCCCTCCTGAATGATGGTCAAACGCCCATCACCCACCTGCACGTTCAGGCCGCCTGCCGTGAAGCTGCCGCAAAACACCAGCTTGCGGGTCGCCCGTGTGATGTTGATGAAGCCCCCGCACCCCACAGGCCGTCCGTTGAACTTGCTCACGTTCACATTGCCGTGGGCATCCGTCTGGGCCAGCCCCAGGAAACTGGCATCCAGGCCGCCCCCGTCGTAAAAGTCGAACTGCGCGCTCTGCTCAATGATCGACTCCGCGTTGTAAGCCAAGCCAAAGTCACCCAGTTGCGCGGGGATACCGCCATTGACCCCGGACTCGATCGACAGCATCAGCAGGTCTGAAACGCCCTCTTCCGCGGCCACAGCCGGTATACCCGCCGGAATACCGATACCCAGATTGGTGACCGCCCCCGGCATGACCTCCATGGCAGCCCGGCGGGCAATGACCTTGCGCTCGTCGAGCGGCATGGGTTTGAGCCGGTCCACTGGCACCTGGATATCTCCACACAAAGCGGGGTTGAACTGGGTGGCAATGCTCTGCATGTGATGCTCGGGTTGCCCGATCACCACATAATCCACCAGCATGCCGGGCACCTTCACAGACTTCGGGTGCAGGGTACCGGCCTTCACCACCGCCTCTACCTGACAGATCACGATGCCGCCACAGCGCTTGGCCGCCTGCGCGATCGACAACTGCTCCAGCAACATGCCCTCCTTGTCGAGCGTGATGTTGCCGCGTTCGTCGGCCAAGGTGCCCCGGATGATCGCCACATCGATCTTGGGCGGTGCGTAAAACAACCACTCCTGCCCTTCGAATTCGACCAGCTTGACCAGATCCTCCGTCGAGCGACTGTTCATCTTGCCCCCTTCCAGACGGGGGTCCACAAAGGTACCCAGCCCGACCTGGGTCAACAAACCGGGGGAGCGATTGGCAATTTGACGGGTGAGATGCGACAACGACCCTTGAGGGAAGTTGTAGGCCTCGATCTCGCCGTCAAAAACCATTTTCATCATCTCTTTGCCCGTCTGGCCAAAGTGGCCGGCCACCACCCGCTTGATCATCCCGGGGTGGGCAAAATGCTTCATGCCCGCGTCGCCGGCGTTGCCAATGGCGCCACAAGCCCAGGTGGTGAGCTGACGGGGGTGTCCGGTCTTCAGGAAGGTCCGCTCCAGCCCGTGCAATACTTCTTCAGCCAGACCGGTCACGGCCAGCCCCCCGAGGAATATCGTGGCGCCGTCGGGGATGAGGGCGCCGGCTTCGTCTGCTGTGATGATTTTCATGTGTGTCTCCGCTCCATAAAATGATGTATCAGACCTCGATCAACAGGGCCATGCCCTGCCCACCGCCCACACAGGCGGCAGCAATGCCATAGCGCTGCCCACGACGTCGCAGTTCGCGCGCCAAGGTGATGGTCAACCGGACGCCTGTGGCAGCCAGTGGATGACCCAAGGCAATCGCACCGCCGTTCACGTTGAGCTTGTCGCGGTCCAGACCCAGTTCACGCTCCACCGCGATGATCTGCGCGCCCTGTGCTTCATTGATCTCGAACAGATCGATGTCAGACAACGAGAGGCCGCATTGCGCCAGAACGGCACGTATGGCAGGGGCCGGTCCGATCCCCATGATTTCGGGGGGCACGCCCACAGCCGCTGCGCCCACCAGACGGGCCAATGGCTGCAAACCTCGGCGCTGCATGTAAGCCTCACTCGCGACCAGCGCGCCAGCGGCGGCATCTACCAGCGCCGAACTGTTTCCTGCCGTCTGGACACCCCCCTGATAGACGGGCCGCAACTGAGCCAGTGTCTCCAGTGGCGACGGCCTGGGGTGCGTGTCTTGGGTGACGGCATCCACCTTTCGAGGCAATCGAATGCCCCGAGGGTGGTAGCCCGCCAGCTCAAAGGTTTCTGAGCGGACCGGCACGATTTCACCCGCCAGAAACCCATCCGCCTGGGCTTGCAGGGCACGCTCAAACGATCGAGCAGCGTATTGGTCGACATCCGAGCGGCTGATGCCATAGTGCCGCGCGAGGTTTTCCGCCGTTTCGATCATGGTGACCGGGCCAGCCGTGTCGTTCAGGGCTTCCATCAGGAAATCCTTGAAGCCCACTGGCGCGCCCAGCTTGAACCCGGTGCGGTGGTTGTACGCCGCAATGGGATTGCGCGTCATGGATTCGGACCCCACCACCAATGCCAGGTCGGCATAACCCAGGGCAATCTGGTCGGCTGCCTGACGGAAGAGTTCAAAGCCCGTCCCGCAGATGCGTTGCACCAGAATGGCCGGCGTGGTCATGGGCACACCGGCGTACAGGCCAATGTGACGTGGCAGAACGTAGGCATCAAAATCCGCCTGCGCCATGGAGCCCGTGATGACGGAGTCCACATCCGCCGCATCGACGCCGGTTTTCTCGATGACCGCACGCGCCACCTTGATGCCCATGTCAGTTGGCGAAAGGTCGCCAAATACACCGCAGTAATCGACCATCGGGGTGCGCACCCCATCGACCAGCCACACCTGGGAAAACTGTCTTGCAAACGCTTTCATGACTTCATCCTCGCCGGGTGTCGGTGACGCGAATCACGGCGGCATGACCCGTGTCACCCGCCGCACAGCCGGTGAACAGCCCCACCCCACCGCCTCGTAAAACCAGTTCCTCAATCATTTCCACGATGGCCCGCATACCGGTCGGCGCCTGTGGATGCCCCCAGATGATGGAGCTGCCGTATTGATTCATCTTCTCCCAGGGAAACCCCGTGTCGCGTGACAGGGCGATGTCATTCACAGCAAAAGGGTTGTGGGTTTTGAGTGCATCCACCGCCGAGATGGGCACACCCGCCTGTTGCAAAGCCCGTTGCGCCGCCGGGGCCGGGGCCATGGGCATGTAGCCAGGCTCCACTCGCGCCATCCCAAATCCCAGGACTTCGACTTCGATGCCGGCATCCGTCGCCAGCTCTCGGGCGCGTTGGCGCGTGGTCACCACCACGCCCGCGTTGCCATCGGCCGGGTGGGTCTGCCCCCCAAAGGTGATCGTGCCCCCCTCTTTCACGGGCTTGAGCTTGGCCAGTCCTTCGGCTGTGGTCGGGAAAACGCCTTCGTCCGCCGTCAGTACCCCGGTCTGCTTGCGAAATGCGCGGTCCCAGATCGGGGCATCCACCATATAGCGCTTCTGAAAAGCGCGATCCTCTGCCAAGGCGGCCTGATACTGGTGGTAACGGTGCAGCTTCAGATCATGCTGCTCTGCCGTGCTGATTCCGTAGCGAGAAGCGACGTTTTCACCGGTTTGCAGCATTGGATTGCGTGCGTAGGGGTCGTGCGCCATGTTGTCTGGCACCCAGTGTTCGGTCACACCATACCCTCCAACGCCACCGGGATCCGGGTAGTACACCACCGGTCCATTGGACTGACGGTCCGCCATGATGACCAAGGCACACTGGGCGCTTCCCAGGGCCACTTCCTGAGAGGCCATTTGCAAGGCACGCACGCTGGTGGCGCAAGCCTGCTGCACGGTCGGCCCGGCCACACGATCGATCCCCATGAGCCCAGTGACGTAGGGCAGACCGTAAAAGCTGCCTTTCTGAGGGTTGGTGATTCCCAGAATCCCGAGGTCCGTCTGGGCGAGATCAAAGCCACGGGCGAGCAGGGCCTGCTTGCCCACCGCCGCCGCCAGAGGCAAGGCATTCATGGTCGACAAAGCCCCTTGCCATTTGGCAAACGGCGTCGACCAGTAGATACCGTAGGGAATGAACGCTTGCATGAATGCCGTCTCCTGATGCGTGAAGTCAGTCAGAACCTAGGGCTAACCCTAGAACCCATTGCGAATACATCTATTTATTTATAAACTATAACCAGATACCATCAATTAAGCAAGGACATGCCATGGCTCACTCCCCTCTTTCTGACGACCTCTCCGTAGACATTCACGGTGCCGTGGCCCTGGTCTGCCTCACTCGATCGGCCAAACGCAACGCCCTGAATGACGGGCTGATCATGCGACTGCGACAGGTCTTTGAAGACATGGGGCCGGATATCAAGGCAGCCGTGATCACCGGAGAAGGCTCGCACTTCTGCGCTGGCCTGGACTTGAGTGAACTCAGTGAACGTGATGCCGTCGAGGGCATGCATCATTCCCGCATGTGGCACAAGGCACTGGACGCGGTGCAATTCGGTCGTGTACCCGTGGTCGCAGCCCTGCACGGCGCGGTCGTGGGTGGTGGCCTGGAGCTGGCGAGCGCGGCGCATATCCGCGTGGCCGATGAGTCCACTTTTTACGCCCTACCCGAAGGTTCGCGGGGTATTTTTGTGGGCGGCGGCGGCTCGGTGCGCGTGCCCCGGTTGATTGGCGTCGCCCGCATGACGGACATGATGCTCACCGGGCGGGTCTACAACGCACAGGAAGGTGAGCGAGCCGGCTTTGCGCAGTATCTGGTACCCACCGGGCAGGCCCTGGACAAGGCGCTGGAACTGGCTCAGAAAATTGCGCAGAATGCGCCCGCCACCAATTACGCACTCACCCATGTACTGCCGCGCATCGCTGACCAGAGTGCCGACCATGGGCTGATGACCGAGTCCCTGATGGCGGCCATTGCGCAGTCCGCCCCTGAAGCCAAAGACCGCATGAGAGCCTTCCTGGAGGGGCGCGCCGGAAAAGTACAAAAAAGCGCCGTCCAATGAGGGGCGACACCATACGGAGACATGCAATGACCTCTGATTTGTCCGCCCCGCGCTACCGCCCGGTTGAGTTTGGTGTTCGTTCGGTGCGTATCTGGGAAGGGGCGGCTGGCACCCGCTACCTGGAAAGCGACACTGCGCTGGCGCCGTATGCCCGCACCATGGGCGAAAGGCTGGCGCACTGGGCCCGCGTCGCTCCCCATCGCACACTTTTCGCACGGCGCATACGGCTGGCTGATGGGTCCACCGGTGACTGGCAGCACCTCACCTTCGCGCAAGCCCTCGCGGGGGCTCGCCGCCTCGGTCAGTCCCTCCTGGGCCTGAACCTCAGTGCGGAGCGGCCTGTGGTCATTCTCAGTGAGAACGACATCGAGCACGCCCTGCTGGCCCTGGCCTGCCTCACTGTCGGTGTGCCCTATTGCGCCACCTCGCCAGCCTATTCCACCATCAGTACCGACTTCGGCAAGCTCAAGCATGTCATGGCCACCTTGACACCTGGCCTCGTATTCGCCAGCGACGGCAAGCGCTACGGCGCTGCCATTGAAGCCACCGTGCCTGCGGACTGCCCAGTGGTTCTGACCCAGCCCGGCCCATTCCAACGGTCAGACGGCTTCTGCACAACGTTCGATGCTTTCATGGCCGTGGAGCCCACCTCCGCTGTCGATGACGCCTACGAACAAGTCACACCGGACACGATTGCCAAATTCATGTTCACCTCCGGCTCTACCAAGATGCCGAAGGCGGTCATCAATACCCATCGGATGTGGTGCTCGAACCAGCAGCAGATGCGCCAGTTCCTGACCCCGCTGGCTGAGGAGCCCTTGATCCTGGTCGACTGGCTGCCCTGGAACCACACCTTTGGTGGTAACCATAACTTCGGCATGGTGGTCTACAACGGCGGCACCCTGTACATCGACGATGGCAAACCGGTCCCCGCACTGATGCCCGAGACCCTGCGCAACCTGCGAGAGATCGCCCCGACCGTCTATTTCAACGTCCCCACCGGGTTCGAAGTGATTGCCGACGTCATGAAAACCGACGCCGTCCTGCGCAAGAACCTGCTCAGTCGAGTCAGGATGTTCTTTTACGCGGCAGCGGCCCTCTCCCAACCTATCTGGGACGCCTTGCACGCCGCCCAGGAACGCGAGATCGGCGAACGCATCGTCATGGGTACCGGGCTGGGCATGACCGAGTCCGGCCCATTTGCCATGGCCGTCAACAGCACGGCTGTCAGGGCTGGCGACCTGGGGGTGCCCGCTCCGGGACTGGTGCTCAAGCTGATCGAGGTGGATGGCAAGACCGAGGTGCGCTACAAAGGACCCAACATCACCCCCGGCTACTGGCGTAGCCCCGAAGCCACGCAAGAGGCCTTCGATGAGGAGGGGTTCTTCTGCAGCGGTGATGCGGTGACCTGGATCGATCCGGCCCACCCGGACAAGGGGTTGCGCTTTGATGGCCGGATCGCAGAGGACTTCAAGCTCAGCACGGGCACCTTCGTCAGCGTCGGCCCCATGCGAGCGAAAATCATCGCCGCCGGGGCCCCTTATGTGCAGGACGTCGTCCTGACCGGCCTCAACCGACACGAAGTCGGGGCCATGATTTTCCCCACCCCGCATGTCAGGGCGCTCAGTGGTCTACCGGCCGAGGCTCCCTTGGCAGAGGTACTCACTCACCCAGCGGTCCTCGCACATTTCCAGCAAGTGATCGACGATCTGGCCAAGACCGCCACCGGCAGCGCCACCCGCATCGCCCGAGCTGTGCTCTTGCACACGCCGCCCTCCATCGACCTGGGTGAGGTGACCGACAAAGGCTCGATCAATCAGCGCATGGTGCTCAAGCACCGCGATGCACTGGTTGAAGCCCTGCATGCCGATCAGGCACCTCACATCCTCAAACCCCGTACTGACAGGTGAACCCATCATGAACATTCAAGGACAAGCCGCTCTGGTCACCGGTGGAGCATCCGGTCTGGGTGAAGCCGTGGCGCGCGCCCTTGCCGCCCAAGGGGCCCGTGTGGCCATACTGGACGTCAACGCTGAACGCGCGCAGCAAGTGGCCGCAGACATCGGCGGCATCGCCTGCCATTGCGATATCACCCAGACCGAGAGTGTGACTGCCGCACTGGCCCAAGCGGCGGCGGCCCACGGCCCCGCCCGCATCCTCATGAACATCGCAGGCATCGGGACGGCCAAACGCATCGTCAGCCGGGATGGTCAGCCAGCCCCTCTGGAGGACTTTGCTCGGGTGGTTCAGGTCAACCTGATCGGCACCTACAACATCAGCCGCCTGTTTGCGGCTGCCTGCGTCGCCTTACCGCCACTCGACGATGGCGAACGTGGCGTGATGATGTTCACCGCTTCGGTCGCCGCATTCGATGGACAGGTGGGCCAGCAAGCCTACAGCGCCTCCAAAGGTGGGCTGGTGGGCATGACATTGCCCATGGCTCGGGACCTGGCTCAGCATGGCATTCGCGTCTGCACCATCGCCCCCGGCTTGTTTGCCACACCACTCATGAAAGAGCTGCCTGAAACCGTACAACAGTCACTGGCAGAGTCCATTCCCTTCCCCAAGCGACTGGGGAAACCGGAAGAGTTTGCCCAGCTGGCCCTGCAAATCGTCACCAATGGTCACCTGAATGGCGAGGTCATCCGCCTGGATGGCGCATTGCGCATGAGCCCTCGCTGAAGGACGATACGCGATGACGCCGTACGAGCCACCGGCCGGTGAAGTCAGCCGTCTGCTGTTTGAGGTCTTGCAAGTCGACCGCCAACTGGCTGAACTGCCCCGCCTGGCTGAACATGCGGACCCCGACTTGCTTCGACAAATATTGGGCGAAGCCAGCAAATTTGTCGCTGGCGTGATCGCTCCGCTGAATCGCACAGGCGATGAAACCGGTGCACGCTGGGACGCTGGAGAGGTGACATTGCCGCCCGGTGCACGTGAAGCTTACGCGGCTTTCTGGCAAGCCGGCTGGCCTGCCCTGTCAACCGCCCCTGAAGACGGCGGTCAAGGTCTGCCCGCCGTCATGGAAATGGTGCTGTATGAATGGCTGAGCGGTGCCAACCTGGGTTGGACCATGGCCCCTGGCCTGCTACATGGCGCCTATGAATGCCTGAAGCACCACGCCAGCCCTGAACTGCAGCGTATCTACCTGCCCAAAGTAGCCACGGGCGAATGGCTCGCGACCATGTGCCTCACGGAACCCCAGGCAGGCAGCGACCTGGGCCTGGTCAGTACACGGGCCTTGCCCCAGGCCGACGGCAGCTACCAGCTCACTGGCACCAAAATATTCATCAGCGGGGGGGAGCACGACCTGACAGAGAATATCGTCCATCTGGTGCTGGCCCGTCTGCCCGACAGCCCACCGGGCCCCAAAGGGCTGTCGCTCTTTCTGGTCCCCAAGATCCATGAAGACGGCACTCGCAACCCTGTGGTGTGCGAACGCATAGAAGAAAAAATGGGCTTGCATGCCAGCCCGACCTGTGTCATGCGATTTGACGCAGCCAATGGCTGGCTGGTCGGTGACGTGGGCAAAGGGCTCAACGCCATGTTCCTGATGATGAACGCGGCCCGGTTGCATGTCGCCCTGCAGGGCGTGGGGGTGCTCGATGCCGCTTGGCACAAGGCGCAGGCCTACGCCCTTGAGCGTCGGCAGATGCGCGCTCCCGTCCGGCGTGACCCGACAGCGGCCGCTGATCCGATCATCGACCACCCAGCGGTGCAGCGCCTGCTGGATACCCAGCGCGTCTGGGTCGACACCGGTCGCGTCATTGCCTACCAGACGGCCATTGAACTGGACGTGGCCAAACACCACCCAGACCCTGGCCGCCGCCGACAAGCCGAGGTCTGGTGTGCTTTGGTCACACCAGTGCTCAAAGCGGCCTGGACGGAACAGGGCTTCCGCGGTGCCAGCGATTGCCTGCAGGTATTTGGCGGGCACGGTTACATCCGCGAATGGGGCATTGAGCAACTGGTGCGGGACATCCGGGTGGCCATGATTTATGAGGGCACCAATGAGATCCAGGCCCAGGACCTGCTGCTGCGCAAAGTGCTTGCGGACAAGGGGTTGATGCTGTGTGCCTGGCTCGACCGCCTGCAAGACGACCTGACCTCGCTGCCCAGTCCGACAGGACACCGCGCTCGCTCGGCCGTCGAACGCTTGAGGCATACGCTTCCCAGGCTGCTCGACGCCCCTGCAGCAGATCTGTACCCGGTGGCCGGCGATTTTTTGCGCGTGGTTGCCTTGACGCTGATGGCTTGGGCCATGCACAAACTCGCTGCAGCGCCCGATCACGAATCGGGCCTGCATGAAGCCTTTATCCGGTGGATCTGGCCGGAATGCCCCATGCGTTGGGAGATGATCAGCGCGGCATCGGGGTAACATTCACCCCATGTCGCTTGCGCCTGATCATCCCATCGCATCTCCCCCACCTGACGGTGTTGAAGCCCCCACCGTCATTGACAACACCTTTTTGGAAGGTTTGGTTGGCTACAACGCCCGCCGAGCGGCCATCGCGGTCATCGGGGTGTTTCTGGAACGCATGGCACCCTATGGGTTTCGCGTGGTCGACTTCTCCGTTCTGACCCTTATTGCCCATAATCCAGGCATCACCTCGCGCCAGCTCAGCTCAACACTGTCCATTCTGCCGCCCAATCTGGTGGGCATGGTTCGGCAGATGCAATCGCGTGGGCTGATTGAAAAACGACCACACCCCAGTGACCGGCGTGCGCAAGGGCTCTATGTCACCCCGGCCGGCCAGCGCTTGCAAGCCGAAACCCAGGCGGTGGTCGCTGCGCTCGAATCCGACGCCACCGACCGGCTGACTGAGGTCGAGCGGGCAACCCTGATCCAGCTGTTGCGCAAGGTCTACGAGCGCGACGAGCCCGCTTGACGCATCCGTTTGAATGACAGACGGACGGCAGGCCTTGAAGCCTATCACTTGATCCCCATGTAGACGATTGTTTGTTTTGATCGTCAACACTTGACTGCTCACGCCGAATCGACCCATGCAACACCCGCAAGACCCCACCTACGCCAAACCCGACCCGAACGCCCAGAACGCACCCATGACGCCCGAGGAGGCTGAAGCCGCTGCCGCAGCACAGGCGATGGAAAACGATCCCGCCGCGGAATTGGCGGTGGTCAAGGCGCAAAACGCCGAACTGGCCGAGCAGTACCTGCGCGCCAAGGCCGAAGTCGAGAACATGCGTCGCCGAACGGAAGAAGAAGTGGCCAAGGTCCGTAAGTTTGCGGTGGAAGGGTTTGCTGAAAGCCTGCTGCCTGTGCTTGACAGTCTGGAAGCCGGGCTGGCCATCCAGGAAGCCACGGTCCAGCAGATTCGTGAAGGGGCCGAAGCCACGCTCAAGCAGTTGCAGAGCGCGCTGAGCCGCAACAAGGTGCTGCCCATTGCCCCGGCCGCGGGCGAAAAATTTGACCCGCACCAGCACCAGGCCATCAGCATGGTCCCCGCCGACCAGGAACCCAACACCGTGGTGAGCGTGCTGCAGAAGGGCTACCTGATCAGTGAGCGCGTGCTGCGCCCGGCCCTGGTCACCGTGGCGGCACCGAAATAAGCCCAGAACGGCAACCTTGAAAATCCGGCTGCCATCCACACATCCGACTCAATTCCATTTTTTTACGTATTCTCAGGAGTAACACATGGGCAAAATTATTGGCATCGACCTGGGCACCACCAACTCGTGCGTGGCCATCATGGAAGGCAACACCACGCGCGTGATCGAAAACAGCGAAGGCGCGCGCACCACCCCGTCCATCATCGCGTACCAGGAAGACGGTGAAATCCTGGTCGGCGCCAGCGCCAAGCGCCAGGCCGTCACCAACCCCAAGAACACGGTGTACGCCGCCAAGCGCCTGATCGGCCGCAAGTTCACCGAAAAAGAAGTGCAG
>JAUVYR010000159.1 GCA_030602985.1 Burkholderiales bacterium | reverse complement strand
GTATTCGGGTCGGCCGTGGGTTGGGCTTTGGTGCACTGGCGCCTGCAGCGCCGCCTGCAAGGGTTCACCGGCGATGGCCTGGGTGCCGAGCAGCAGGTCAGTGAAATCGCCTTCTACCTCGCCATGGCGCTGGCCATGGGCGTGCGTTGATGGCATCACCCCATCTATCCCTCTGGCTGGTACGTCATGCCACGCCAAGGGTGGCCCCCGGCACCTGCTATGGCCGGCTGGAGGTGCAGGCCGACCCGGATCACACACGATTAACCGCCCATCAACTGCACGCCGCGTGGCAATCTCACAAGGCTGCTCCCGAAACGACTCTGGTCTGGCACTCCCCTGCCCGCCGATGTGCGGACCTCGCCACCGCGTGTGCGCAAGCGGGACTGCCGGCTTCCGAGCCCAAGGCCGACCTGCTGGAAATGGACTTCGGCCAGTGGGAAGGCCTGGCCTGGGACGCGATTGAACGGACCGAGATCGACGCCTGGACCCAGCATTTCCTGACCCACCGCCCTGGCGGGGGTGAATCGGTGGACGCGCTGCTACACCGGACACAGCGAGCCCTGACCCTTGGTCTGCAGACCGCACAGGCACAAGGCATCAAGACCCTGATCTGGCTGACCCATGCAGGCGTCATCCGGGCCGTCGAATGCCTGATCTCCCGAAGCCCTCAAGCCTTGAACACCCTCCAGGCCAAAGACTGGCCCATGACGCCCTGTGCATTTGGGTCGTGGCAGATCCACACCCTGCCCCCGGTGCTCCGCACGCAGACGCGCTAATATCCCGCTCATGCCCATTTCCCTTGACGGCCAACTGGTGGTG
Source organism: Burkholderiales bacterium (assembly GCA_030602985.1). Lineage (GTDB taxonomy): Bacteria > Pseudomonadota > Gammaproteobacteria > Burkholderiales > Burkholderiaceae_C > UBA997. Next base: position 2,055 of record JAUVYR010000159.1, on the reverse strand, counting down.
GCCATTTCGTCACGCGCCCTGTTTGACTTCGAAGCCGAAAACCAGGTTTTCGAGCAAGGCGACGACCGGGCCTACATGCAGCTGCAACTGGATCGCCTGGACCAGCCAGCCGCGTGTGGTGTGGCTTTTTCTCTGGTGCACAAGCTGCTCAGCTTCAACACACCCGAGCATCCACGGGTGGAAGTGGTGATCCTTTCGCGCAATGACCCGGTTTCAGGCATGCGTGTCTTCCGATCGGCCAAGCATTACGGCCTCACGATTCAGCGTGGGGTGTTCACCCGAGGCCAGGCGCCTTGGCGCTATCTGCGGCCCCTGAGGGCAAACCTGTTTCTTTCGGCCCACCTGAGTGACGTGCGTGCCGCATTAGAGGTCGGCGTGCCGGCCGCTCAGGTGTACCCCCAGTCGGTGCGGGCCAGCGGCGCTCACCCCAACGAGGTCCGCATCGCCTTTGACGGCGACGCCGTGCTGTTTTCCGATGAAGCCGAACAGGTCTTTCAGGCTCAGGGCCTGAATGCCTTTCAGCAGCATGAAGCCAGCAAAGCCGGCTTGCCCCTGGCGGGTGGCCCGTTCAAGCCGCTGCTGGAAGCTTTGCACCGCTTGCAAAACGCCGGTACTGCTGACATGCGCATCCGCACCGCTTTGGTGACCGCGCGCAGCGCACCGGCGCATGAGCGCGCCATCCGGACCCTGATGGACTGGAATATCGAAGTCGATGAGGCCATGTTCCTCGGTGGGCTGGCGAAGGGGGAATTCCTGCGTGAATTCGAGCCCGATTTCTTCTTCGACGACCAGACCGGCCACATCGAGCACGCTGCTCAGCACGTACCGGCCGGGCATGTGGCGAGTGGGATTTCGAACCGGCTGCCCACCACCGATTGACGGTTCATCTAACGATCCATCGGCATGACCGTGGTTTCCTTGATCTCCTCCATGACCACATAACTGTTGGACTGGGCCGGCACAGGGATCTTGTTGAGGATTTTCCCGAGCAGCTCACGGTACTCGGTCATGACGCGCAATCGCGCCTTCAACAGATAGTCAAAACTGCCCGAGACCAGATGGCACTCCAGGATTTCCGGCATCTGCCCGACTTCGCGTTTGACCGCCTCGAAAATCTGGGGGGACTTCTGCGACAGCGTGATCTCGATGAACACCAACAGGGATCGCCCCAGCAAATTCGGGTCCACATGAGCATGGTAGCCGCTGATGTAACCCTGTCGCTCCAGACGCTTGACCCGCTCTGAGCACGGCGAGGTGGACAGGCCCACCAGATCACCCAGTTCGGTGATGGAAACACGCCCCTGACGTTGCAGCACATCGAGGATTTTTCGGTCGATCCGGTCCAGTTCAGACATTTTTCGGCTCCGCCACGCAGCAAGGGTTTGTTGTCAGCAATTCTTACCGAAAACCCGATGTAATTCAGAAAAATTTTTGGCTGACCGTGCCTACCATCACTCTTCATCGCAGTCATGGAGCGTTTGCAATGAAAGTCGCTGTCTTGGGTGGTGGAGTGATAGGCGTGACCACGGCATGGGCACTGGCCCGCCAGGGGGCCGAGGTCACGGTGGTGGATCGGCAGCCAGGGGTGGCCCTGGAAACCAGCTATGCAAATGCAGGCCAGGTCTCCCCCGGCTATTCGACACCCTGGGCCGCGCCCGGCATTCCCCTGAAGGCGATGAAATGGCTGTTTCAGCGCCATGCGCCGCTGGCCATCCGGCTGGATGGCTCCTGGTTCCAGATGCGATGGATGGCGGCCATGCTGGCCAACTGCTCCTCTGGCCGCTATGCCGTGAACAAGGAACGGATGATGCGCCTGTCGGAGTACAGCCGTGATTGCCTGCGCGACTGGCGCCAGCAAGCAGGCGTGCACTACGACGAACGCAGCGGTGGCACCTTGCAGCTCTTCCGCACACAGGCCCAACTCGATGCGGCACAGCGCGATGTCGAGGTGCTGCAGGCCTGTGGCGTGCCTTTTGAGCTGCTCGATCGTGAAGGTGTCAACCGCATCGAGCCAGCCCTGGCGCGCGCCCACGTGCCGCTGGCTGGGGGCCTGCG
>JAUVYR010000178.1 GCA_030602985.1 Burkholderiales bacterium | reverse complement strand
CACGAGGTGGCCGAAGACCTGTTGCGCATCGTCAGCGCCCAGGTGCCCATGGCGCAGTGCACCATTTTTTCTTTTGAAGGCGAGTCGGCACCGCGCACCGTGGCCGTGGGCGACCGCTCGCGCACCGCGGCGCTGCGCCGCATCACCCACGACTATGTGACCCGATACCACCCGCTGGACGGCTGCCGCGAGGCCATGCGGGCCGAGCTGGATGCCGCGCGCCGCGCCAGCGCCGCCCAGCCGCACATCGTGCTGCACCGCCAGCGCCCGCAGGACATCGCCCACCCCGACTACCGCCATGTGTGCTACGAGTTGCCCCAGGTGGCCGAACGGGTGGCGGTGCTGGCGCTGTACGAAGGCTGGCGCTGGCTGTCGGTGAACTTCTATCGCGGGCAGGAACATGGGCCGCTGCAGGCCGACGACTTGCGCCGGCTGGAGGCGTTGGCGCCTCTGGTGGTGCATGCCGTGCGCCTGCACTATGCCGGCCAGCTGTTCGATGCCGACCTGGCCGAGTGGCTGCTGGCGCGGCTGCACCGCCGCCACCCGGCACTGACCAAGCGCGACGTGGACGTGTTGCGCGCCCTGTTACAGGGGCTGGACAACGAAGCACTGGCCCAACGGCTCGGGCTGGAGCTGTCGAGTGCACAGACCTATGTGAAGCGCGTGCACCGCAAACTGGGTGTAGGCAGCCAGCGCGAGCTGATGGGCCTGCTGGTGCAGGGCGACGCGTTGGGCTAAGGTCCGTCGCTCAAAGTCTTTCCTCTATGGTGTTGTCCCTTTTTAGGGATATTGGGCTGGGCTGCATTGCCTACACTGCCTTCCAACGATTCTGGAGACCCGCATGCACCAACCCACCACCACACCCCGCCCGTCGATCTATTACCGCTACCAGGTGTTCCAGCCCTGGCTGCCGTCGCAGCACCCGGCGCAGGAGCGCAAGCAAGTGGTGATCGTGGGCTCCGGCCCGTCGGGCATGGTCACGGCGCTGGAGCTGGCCCGCCATGGCGTGCCCAGCGTGGTGCTGAGCGCCGAACTGCAGTTCTCGCAGGGCAGCCGCGCCATCTGCTTCACCCGCCGGTCCATGGAAATCCTGCAGCAGGTGGGCGTGGCCGACCGCATGACCGAAGGCGGCCTGCCCTGGCGTTTTGGCAACTCGTTCTACCGCAACCAGCTGTGCTTCCGCATGGAAGCCCCGCACGACGCAGACGACCGCTTCTGGCCCATCATCAACGTGCAGCAGCAGTACATGGAAGAGTACCTGCACGACGCTTGCCAGGCGAACCCGCTGATCGACTTCCGCTGGGGCAACAAGGTGGTGAAGGTGGAGCAGAAAGACGGCTACGCCACCGCCACGGTGGACACGCCGGAAGGCGAATACCGGCTCGATACCGACTGGCTGGTGGATGCGTCGGGTGGCCGCTCGGTCATCCGCTCCGCCATGAACCTGGCGATGGAAGGCGCCTCCTACGAAGGTTTCTTCGTCATCGCCGACATCAAGGTCGACCTCCCGCTGCCCACCGAGCGCCTGGCCTATTTCGACCCGGAGTGGAACCCTGGCAACACCATCCTGATGCACCGCGAACCCAACGGCATCTGGCGCGTGGACTACCAGCTGCCCGAAGGCGAGACGCCCGAAGAGGCGCTGCGCCCCGAGTCGCTCAAGGCCCGCATCGACGCGCAGCTGGCCATGATCGGCTTCCCCGGCATTGAATGGGAAATGGACTGGAGCTCGGTCTATTCCGCCCGCACGCTCACGTTGACCGACTACGTGCACGGCAACGTCATTTTCACCGGCGACGCCGCCCACCTGCTGCCCATCTTCGGCGTGCGGGGCGCCAACACCGGTTTCCAGGACGCGCAGTCGCTGGGCTGGCACCTGGCCTACACCGTCAAGGGCGTGGGCGGCCCGCAACTGCTGGCCAACTACAGCGCCGAGCGCGTGGGCGCCGCCCGCGAGATCATCGAAGAATCGGGCAAGAGCGTGCG
>JAUVYR010000102.1 GCA_030602985.1 Burkholderiales bacterium | reverse complement strand
CACAGCCCCGACGAAAGCCACTGCGACCTCGGCGCCCTGCCCTTTCTGGAGGGCCGCCTCCAGCCCGTATGGGAGTTGCTGACCGATCGGGTGCGCTGATTATGTCTTTGCCCCACCATCGCCCCCTGTTGGGGGTGTTGTTTCTGGTGCTTGCGGTCGCCTGCTTTGCGACACTGGACACCTCGGTCAAAGTGCTCAGTGCCACCATTTCGGTTTTGCTGGCGGTCTGGTTTCGCTACCTGTTCCAGGCCATCGTGATGGCGGCGGTGGTTCTACCCACGAGGGGTTGGCGTTCGCTGCAGACCCGACACCCTGTGCTGCACGCCGTACGCGGCGCTTTGTTACTGACGGTCAGTGTGCTGGGCTTCATCAGCCTGATCTACATGCCGCTGGGTGAATTCACCGCCATCATCATGCTCACGCCCCTGGTGGTGACGCTGATGGCGGCGCTTTTTCTGAAAGAACAGGTCAGTGTGCTGCGCTGGTTGCTGGTGCTCGGCGGATTCAGCGGCGCGCTGCTGGTGATACAGCCCACCGGCCAAGCGATCGGATGGGCCGTGGTGATACCGCTGGTGCTGGTGCTTTTCTACGCGGTTTTCCAGATATTGACCAGCCGCATGGCGCGGACCGAAGACCCCATGACCATGCATTTTTATACCGGCTGGGCAGGTGCCCTGGTTCTGGCAACGCATCGACGATGCGCAGACGATGGCCTTGCTGTTCCTGGCCGGGTTGATGGGCACTGTCGGTCACTTCCTGCTGATCCAGGCGTTCGCGCGCGCACCCGCCGCCACACTGGCCCCTTACCTGTACGCGCAAGTGGGATTCGCCGTGCTGGCCGGTTGGCTGGTATTTGACCACGTGCCCGGCTGGCTGGAAATGAGCGGGATCGGCCTCATCGTGGCCTGTGGCGCCACCATGGCCTGGCTGGCGGCTCGTACACCCCGGCCGGACGGCGACTAGGCCTGTGGCGCCAGAGTGGGACAATGCGGTCATGTCGCAATTTTTTGAAGTCCATCCCGAGAACCCGCAGGCACGACTGCTGAAACAGGCTGTCCAGCTTTTGCACAAGGGCGGCGTGCTGGCTGTACCCACCGATTCCAGCTACGCCCTGGTCTGCCATCTGGACGATAAAGCTGCGGCGGATCGGCTGCGTCGCATCCGAGGCGTCGACGAGAAGCACCACATGACGCTGCTGTGTCGTGACCTGAGCGAGCTGTCGCACTATGCGCGAGTGGACAACCGCCAATACCGCTTGCTGAAACAGGCCACGCCCGGCGCCTACACCTTTGTACTCGAAGCCAGCAAAGAGGTGCCCCGGCGCATCAGTCACCCTTCTCGCAAAACAATCGGCCTTCGGGTGCCCCATCACAAAACCCTGCAGGAACTGCTGGCGCTGCATGAAGGCGCACTGCTGGCCACCACCCTGATTCCCCCCAACGACACCGACCCGCTCAACGATGCCCACGAGATCCGCGATCGCTTCGAGCACGAACTGGCGGGCGTGATCGATGCCGGTGCCTGCCCGCTGGCACCCACCACCGTGGTCGATCTAACGCCCATGGGCACTGGCGGGGACCCGCTGGTTTTGCGCGAAGGCGCCGGCCCCTTGTCCACCCTGGGCTTGTAACGCCTCCAAGGAACGGTTCATGGATTTTGCTTCCCTCGTGCAGACCGTGGCGATCTATGCGATCCCGGTGCTGTTCGCCATCACCGTCCACGAAGCGGCGCACGGTTATGCCGCCCGTTATTTCGGCGACCCCACTGCCTGGATGCTGGGCCGCATCACACTCAACCCGTTGAAGCACATCGACCCGCTGGGCACCATTGCCGTGCCTCTGCTGCTGCTGTTTGCCACCAGCGGGGCTTTTCTGTTTGGCTACGCCAAACCGGTCCCGGTCAACTTCGGCCAGTTGCGCAACCCCAAGCGTGACATGATCTGGGTCGCGCTGGCAGGGCCGGGCGTGAACGTCATCATGGCCGTTATGTGGGTGATCTTTGGCTATCTGCTGGTCACCTTCGGTGTGGAAGAGCGCTTCTTCCTGGAGATGGCCCGCGCCGGCTTGCTGGTGAATCTGGTGCTGTTTGCCCTCAACATGTTCCCCTTGCCCCCATTGGATGGTGGTCGCATCCTGGTGGGCTTGCTACCCACGCCTCAGGCCATCGCGGTGTCGCGCGTGGAACCTTTCGGTTTTTTCATTGTGCTCGGGCTGGTGCTCACCGGCCTTTTGGGCACTTACTGGCTGCGCCCCCTGATGAACCTGACTGCGGGCCTGATCGATCTGTTTCTGAGTCCCCTGCGCTGGGTCCTTTTCTGAATCGCTTGCACACATCATGAATTCTGTCCGCGTCCTCACCGGTATCAAACCTTCGGGCACCCCGCATCTGGGTAACTATGTCGGGGCCATCCGGCCCACCGTGCGCGCCAGTCGCCAGTCAGGGGTGAACAGTTTTCTGTTCCTGGCCGACTACCATGCCCTCATCACCACCCAGGACCCGACCCGGCTGCAGCGCTCCACCCTCGAGATTGCAGCCACCTGGATTGCCTGCGGACTCGATCCGGAGCGGGTCACCTTCTATCGCCAGTCCGATATTCCAGAAATTCCGGAGCTGACCTGGTTTCTGGCGTGTGTATGCGGCAAAGGCCTGCTGAACCGGGCCCATGCCTACAAAGCCATGCTGGACAAAAACGCCGCTGCAGGGAATGAGCCTGACGATGGCGTCAGCACAGGCCTGTTCATCTACCCGGTACTCATGGCGGCGGACATTCTCATGTTCAATGCTCACCAGGTGCCGGTGGGGCGTGACCAGGTCCAGCACATTGAGATGGCACGTGACATGGCAAGCAGCTTCAACCACCTGTACGGGGACTACTTCACGCTGCCCGAGGCCGTGATTGAAGAGAGCGTGGCCACCCTGCCCGGCCTGGATGGGCGCAAGATGAGCAAGAGCTACGACAACGTGATTCCCTTGTTTGCACCACCCGACCAGTTACGCAAACTGATCATGGGAATCGTCACGGACTCCAAGGCGCCCGGCGAAGCCAAATCGACCGAAGGGTCTGCCCTGTTCCAGATTTACCAGGCCTTTGCCACCCCTGAGGAAACCGCTGCCATGGCCCTGGCCTACGCCGACGGCATCAGCTGGGGCGATGCCAAACAGAAGCTGTTCGAACGCATCGACGGTGAAGTCGCGCCCATGCGGGCCACGTACGACGAACTGATGGCCCACCCCGACAGGGTGGAGGACCTGTTGCAGGTAGGGGCGGCCAAAGCGCGGGCCGTGGCCACGCCGTTTGCGGCCCGTGTGCGCCATGCTGCGGGCTTTCGCGCCTTGCAGGCCCAGCTGGCTGAGAAGAAAGCGCCGGTGGACAAAACGACGTTACCCGCTTTCAAGCAATACCGTGAATCGGACGGCCTGTTCTATTTCAAACTGACCGACGCCAGAGGGCGTCTGCTATTGCAGAGCCAAGGCTTTGAAGCGCCCAAGCAAGCGGGTCAAGCCATTGCCCGGCTCAAGGCGGAGGGCTATGCGGCCTGCATGGACCTGCATGCACAAGCACAAGGCGCGGCGGGTGTCTCCAGCACCGAGATCGAAGCGGCTTTGCAGGCGCTGAGGAACGCCGAATAAGCTAGAATGCCAGCTTCGGCACACGGAGAGATGGCAGAGTGGTCGAATGCGCCGGACTCGAAATCCGGTATACGGTTTCTACCGTATCGAGGGTTCGAATCCCTCTCTCTCCGCCAGACCCTAAATCCCTTTGAGGTCAAGCCGTTCAACCTTCAAAGCTGACCCGTGTACTCTCCACGCGCCGGGTAGTCCTTGGCAACGGCAAAGTCAATGGCGCCGATCAGGTCTTGAAAGGATGGCCGGGCAAACGGCATGGTCTGTGTGGAACCGTAGTAGAGCGTACCGTCGGGTCGAACCAGGAACACACCCGGTTCGCTGAAAAGCGCAGGCTCTTCAATGCCGATGGACGTCTGCCCCCTCGACGCACTGATGTACAGGCCCCACTGGCGTGCAGAAGGCAGGGTCAGCCCGTATCCCACACGCAAGTGAACGGCTTTGATCTTTTCAGACATGGCCTGAGCACGCTCTGCATCGTCGCTGCTCACCGCAACGACGCGCACACCGCGCTTTTCGAATTCGGGCATCAAGCGTTCGAGTTCCATCAGGTACTTGGCGCAGATGGGGCAATGAAGCCCACGATAAAACACGATCAGGTCAAACGTTGGGGCCGGCGCGGCACCTAAAACGAATCGCTCACCACTTACCAGAGGGACGCTCAATGCGGGCACAGGCTGGCGAGGTGTCAGTGCGATCGTGCTCATGTGATGCTCTTTCAAAAGGGGGCCATTGAGACCGAATAGATTCAATGAGCATGTATTTTGACGTATTATCAGCAAAATAAAATTCATATATTTTTGCATTTCGTACAAAATGAGTCATGTCAAGCTGGATCGCTTGTCAGCCCTTCTTGAAGGTTTGGCACCCGTGGTCACGATCGGCACCCCCTCGGAAGCGGCCCTTCGAGTTGAAGCCCACAGGGAAAGTGAGAGCGGTCTAGAACTGCACCTCCTTATCAGCGGGCGTGCTGAACTGAAGGTGAAGGGCGAACTTCAGACAATCGAATCACCGGCGCTGCTCGTCGCGCAGGCCAGGCAGGCTTTGGACCTGCAGCGTCTGACCACCGAGGATCCATGTCGGCTGATCGCTGTCCATGTGAAATTGACAGGGCCGATTGCTCCCTTGTTTCTGGAAGAATTCACTCAACCGAGAACGGTGCCTCTGACCAACGACGAGCCTGCTCTGGGTGGAGCGATGGCCATGATCGAGTCCGAATTGAACGCCCCGCGTTGTGGACAACCCGCCCTGCTCAATCGTGCCGGCGATATTCTTTTCATCGGACTGCTGCGCCATCTCGTGGCTCATCCCGGTGCTCATGGAAACGGTCTTTTCAATGGCTTGGCCGACCCCCGGATTGCCAAAGCACTGGTCGCCATGCACCAGCGCCCCGCTTTCGGTTGGGACTTGGAGCTTCTCGCGCTGGAGGCTGGCATGTCCAGAACGGCTTTCGCCACCAAGTTCCATGCCATCATGCGGCGCCCACCCGGGAAGTATCTGGCCGCCATTCGACTCGCCATTGCGCAGCGTGCGGTTGATATGGGTCAAGGGCTCAAAGTGGCTGCGCGCCTGGCCGGCTACCAAAACAGTTCTGCGCTCTCTCGAGCATTGGCCCAATCAAGACGGCAGGTGCAGAAAGATTCCCATCTATACTCATCGCGACCATGGAACTTCCCGCCCACCAACTCAGCATGACCGTGCTGATGACTCCGGACACCGCCAACTTCTCCGGCAAGGTGCACGGGGGTGTGATCCTCAAACTGCTCGATCAGGTGGCCTATGCCTGCGCCAGCCGTTACTCGGGCAATTACGTGGTCACGCTGAGCGTGGATCAGGTGATGTTCCGGCAACCGATCCATGTGGGTGAGCTGGTCACTTTTCTCGCGTCAGTGAACCACACAGGTTCGTCGTCGATGGAAGTCGGCATCAAGGTGATTGCCGAACATATTCGCACGCAGGAAAAGCGTCACGTCAACAGCTGTTTCTTCACCATGGTCGCGGTGGATGAATCGGGCAAACCCACCACCGTGCCGCCGCTGCGACCCTTCACCCCCGACGAACGCCGCCGGCATGCAGACGCCGAATTACGCAAAAACATGCGTCGCGAGATGGAGCAACGTTTTCTATCCATCAAATCTTGAGCCTTTGCCCCCCCCGGCTAAGCCAAGCTTATTGCTCCGGCCCCTAGAAGTTTCAACCGGCGGCGTATTTGACCCTGGGGTCCTGGAAGTAGCTCATCACCCGCTCGGGTGAGTTCTCCAGCATGGCCATGTGTTCGTTGGCTGCCTCGCGCAGTTTGGCCTTGGTCC
>JAUVYR010000004.1 GCA_030602985.1 Burkholderiales bacterium | reverse complement strand
ACGGCACCATCACCATTGCTTCCGCCGATGGCGCCAAGGCCGAAGAAGCCAAGCGCCGCATTGCCGAAATCACCGCCGAAGTCGAAATCGGCAAGGTCTACGAAGGCCCGATCACCAAGATCCTGGACTTCGGTGCCCTGGTGAACCTGCTGCCTGGCAAGGACGGTCTGCTGCACATCAGCCAGATCGCCCATCAGCGCGTCGAAAAAGTCACCGACTTCCTCAAGGAAGGCCAGATCGTCAAGGTCAAGGTGCTGGAAACCGACGAAAAAGGCCGGATCAAGCTGTCCATGAAGGCGCTGATCGAGCGCGAAGACAGTGCTGCTCAGCAGCAACAACAGCAGCAGTGAGTGCCCCAGGCATGACACGCACGATGCAAGCGGTTGAGATCACGTCTTACGGCGGCCCCGAGGTGCTGCGCCTGACGACGCGCGACCGCCCCGAGTCCGGGGTCGGCGAGTGTCTGATCCGCGTGGCTGCATCGGGCGTCAATCGGCCCGACGTGCTGCAGCGAACTGGCAACTATCCGGTGCCTCCCGGTGCGTCCGACATTCCGGGCCTGGAAGTGGCCGGTGTGATCGAATCCGGCGACACACAAGCCCTGGAGCAGGCGGGCCTGGCCATCGGCGATGCTGTCTGTGCGCTGGTCGCAGGCGGTGGGTATGCCGAATACTGCGTGGCACCGGTGGGTCAATGCCTGCCCGTCCCTGCTGGTTGGTCAACGCTGGATGCAGCGGGCCTGCCCGAGACCTGCTTCACGGTCTGGAGCAATGTGTTCGAGCGGGGTCGTCTGCAACCGGGCGAGACGCTGCTGGTTCAGGGGGGGTCGAGCGGTATCGGCGTCACCGCCATTCAGATGGCGAAAGCCATGGGGGCGACGGTGATCGTCACCGTTGGCAGCGATGACAAAGCGCAGGCCTGCCTCGCTCTGGGTGCCGATCATGCCATCCACTACAAGAAGCAGGACTTTGTGCGCGAAGTCGCCGACATCACCGGCGGTCGCGGGGTCGATGTCATTCTGGACATGGTGGCCGGCCCCTACGTGGCCCGCGAGATCGATTGCCTGGCCGAGGATGGCCGACTGGTCATCATTGCGGTGCAGGGCGGCGTGCAGGCCGAGGTTCATGCCGGTCAGGTCCTTCGCCGCCGACTCACCATCACGGGTTCCACGCTTCGTCCGCGACCTGTGGCTTTCAAGGCGGCCATCGCTGCACAACTGCGTGCGCATGTCTGGCCCTGGCTGGCTTCCGGCAGAATACGTCCTGTCGTTTATCAGGTCTATCCGCCCTCGCAAGCAGATCAGGCGCACGCCCTCATGGAGTCCAATCGGCATGTTGGCAAGCTGCTGATCGACTGGTCGCTCACCGGGTGAGTGTTTCTCATGCGAAAAAAACTCATTGTTGGCAACTGGAAGATGAACGGCAGCCTGCAGACGAATCAGGTGTTGCTGGCGTCTTTGTGCCAGGCTTTTGATCCGGCCAATGCCGATCTCGCGATCTGTGGCAGCACGCCCTACCTGTCTCAGTTGCAAACGTGCCTGTCGGCATCGTCCATCGAATGGGGCGCTCAAGACGTCTCCAGTCATGAGTCGGGCGCCTTCACCGGCGAAGTCAGTGCGTCCATGCTGAAGGATTTTGCCTGTCGGTTTGTGATCGTTGGACATTCGGAGCGGCGTCAGTATCAAGGTGAGAGCGATGATCTGGTTGCTGCTAAAGCCCAGCGTGCACTGGCTGCAGGACTCACCCCGATTGTCTGCGTGGGGGAAACCGCTCGCGACCGTGAGGCGGGGCGCACCGAATTCGTGGTCAAGCGTCAATTGTCGGCAGTCATCCATGCGGTGGGTCATTGCACCAGCGAACTCATCGTTGCGTATGAACCGGTCTGGGCCATCGGTACGGGAGAGCACGCTTCGGCTGAGCAAGTCCAGTCGGTGCACCGTGTGCTTAGAGCGCAGTTACAGGCCGCCACCGGCCACTCAGACCGCAACCGGATTCTTTATGGTGGCAGCGTGAGTCCGTCCAATGCAGCTGAGTTGCTCACGCTTTCGGATGTCGATGGGGCGCTGGTTGGCGGAGCCTCCCGCGATGCCCATCAACTTTTGTCTATCGTTTCGGCCTGTCGGCCCTGACGGTTCGTATTTCAGGAGTCTTTCATGAACGTTTTGCTTACCTTTCTTCTCGCCGTTCAGCTGTTGTCTGCCATTGCCATGGTCGGGCTGATTCTGGTGCAACATGGCAAAGGCGCCGATGCAGGTGCGGCATTTGGCGGCGGCGGGGCGGGTTCCGCCACTCTCTTTGGCGCCAGTGGTGGCGCCAACTTCCTTTCGCGCAGCACAGCGGCTCTGGCCACGGTTTTCCTGACGTGCACGCTGGCCCTGGCCTACTTCGGGAATGCACGCCCCTCAGCACCGAGCGGTAGTGTGCTGGAAAACTTGCCGCCCACTACGGTCCCGGCTGTGCCTCAAAGCCAGATCCCCGACACGGTCCCGGCTGCCCCAGGCAATGCCTCCCAGATTCCCGGCCAGTAAGCCAGACATTAGAAAAAACCCTGAGTTTTCGGGGTAGAATCATGGTCTGTTGGGTGGCGGGTGAGGTACAGCGAGATCCCGCCATTGACCAGCATTCCCTTGCCGACGTGGTGAAATTGGTAGACACGCTATCTTGAGGGGGTAGTGGCGAAAGCTGTGCGAGTTCGAGTCTCGCCGTCGGCACCAATTCAACGAGACGCCCCATGGGCGCTTGCAGGACAGCCAAATGAACCTAGAGCAATACCTCCCAGTACTCTTGTTTATCCTGGTCGGTCTTGCTGTCGGGGTGCTGCCCCAGGTCTTTGGCTACATTCTGGGCCCCAATCGCCCGGATCCTGAGAAAAACTCACCATACGAATGCGGCTTCGAGGCTTTTGAAGATGCCCGAATGCAGTTTGACGTCCGGTATTACTTGGTGGCGATCCTCTTCATTCTGTTCGACCTGGAGATCGCGTTTCTGATTCCCTGGGCGGTGGCCTTTTCGGATATTGGTCCTGTGGGCTTTTGGGCAGGTGTGATGTTCCTGTCCATTCTGGTGGTAGGTTTTGTGTACGAGTGGAAAAAGGGTGCGCTCGATTGGGAGTGACCGTTTCATTCGTACAAGGAGATCGGCATGATTGAAGGTGTCTTCAAAGAAGGATTCATCACCACCAGTTACGACTCGGTGGTGAACTGGGCCAAGACCGGTTCGCTGTGGCCCATGACTTTCGGTCTGGCCTGCTGTGCGGTCGAAATGATGCACGCGGCCACTGCCCGTTACGATCTGGCCCGATTTGGCGCCGAGGTGTTCCGCGCCAGTCCCCGCCAGTCGGATCTGATGATCGTGGCCGGTACGTTGTGCAACAAGATGGCCCCCGCCTTGCGCAAGGTTTATGACCAGATGGCCGAACCACGCTGGGTCATTTCCATGGGCTCCTGTGCCAACGGTGGTGGCTACTACCACTACAGCTATTCTGTGGTTCGCGGCTGCGATCGCATCGTGCCAGTCGACGTCTATGTGCCGGGTTGCCCCCCCACAGCCGAAGCACTGATCTACGGCATCATCCAGCTGCAGCAGAAGATCCGTCGTACCAATACCATTGCGCGCGCCTGAGTGCCGGAGTTCAGACATGACAGTTGCTAACAAAGGTGCGGTCCACGTCGGTTCCTGGTCGGCGGTACCACTGGAATCGCTCATGGAAACCGTTCAGACGGCTTTGGGTGACCAGGCAACCTCCATTGTCATGGAGCGCGGTGAAATCACGGTGGTGGTGTCTGCTGATCGCTACCTGTCAGCCATGAAAGCCCTGCGTGATGCGCCCGGTTGCCAGTTCGAGCAACTGGTGGACTTGTGTGGCTTGGATTACTCGGAATACCGGGACGGGGCCTGGGAAGGCAGTCGCTTTGCTGTGGTTGCCCATCTGCTCTCGGTGAGTCTGAATCAGCGGGTGCGCGTCCGCGTGTTCTGCCCTGATGATGAGTTTCCAGTCGTCGATTCCGTCACCTCACTCTGGTCATCAGCCAACTGGTATGAGCGTGAAGCGTTCGACCTTTACGGCATCCTGTTCGAAGGTCATGACGACCTGCGTCGCATCTTGACCGACTACGGTTTCATTGGGCATCCTTTCCGCAAGGACTTCCCGCTCTCCGGTCACGTGGAAATGCGCTATGACCCGGAGCGTCGCCGCGTGGTGTACGAGCCTGTGACCATCGAGCCGCGCGAAATCACCCCGCGCATCATCCGCGAAGACAACTACGGGGGGCTGCACTGAGGCGTCGCCTCATCGTGAGATGCAACATGGCTGAAATCAAGAACTACACCCTGAACTTCGGTCCGCAGCACCCGGCGGCTCACGGCGTGCTGCGTCTGGTGCTGGAGCTGGATGGCGAAGTCGTCCAGCGCGCCGACCCTCACATCGGCTTGCTGCATCGGGCGACTGAGAAGCTGGCCGAGAGCAAGACCTTCATCCAGTCGTTGCCGTACATGGATCGACTGGATTACGTGTCAATGATGTGCAACGAGCACGCCTACTGCCTGGCTATTGAAAAACTGCTGGGCATTGAGGTGCCCCTGCGTGCCCAGTACATCCGGGTCATGTATGCCGAAATCACGCGCATCATGAATCATCTGATGTGGCTGGGTTCGCATGGCAACGACTGTGGCAGCTCGACCATCCTGATCTACGCCTTCCGTGAGCGCGAAGACCTGTTCGATATGTACGAAGCGGTCTCGGGTGCTCGTATGCACGCGGCCTACTTCCGTCCGGGTGGCGTGTACCGCGACCTGCCGGATTCCATGCCGCAGTACAAAGCGAACAAGATCCGCAATGCCAAGGCACTGGAAGAAATGAACCAGAATCGCCAGGGCTCGTTGCTGGATTTCATTGACGATTTCACCCAGCGCTTCCCGAAGTACCTGGATGAATATCACACCCTCCTGACCGATAATCGCATCTGGAAACAGAGAACCGTCGGCATTGGTGTGGTGTCGCCTGAGCGTGCGCTTAATCTCGGCATGACAGGTCCGATGCTGAGAGGCTCAGGCATTGCCTGGGATCTGCGTAAAAAGCAGCCTTACGATGTCTATGACCGCATGGATTTCGACATCCCTGTCGGCAAAACGGGTGATACCTACGATCGCTATCTCGTCCGCATGGAGGAGATGAATCAGTCCAATCGCATCATCAAGCAGTGCGTGCAATGGCTGCGTGCCAACCCGGGCCCGGTGATCACTGACAACCACAAGGTGGCACCCCCCGCTCGTGAGTCGATGAAGTCGAACATGGAAGAGCTGATTCACCACTTCAAGCTCTTCACCGAAGGCTTCCATGTGCCCGAAGGCGAAGCCTACGCGGCGGTCGAACACCCCAAGGGGGAGTTTGGCATCTATCTGGTGAGCGACGGCGCCAACAAACCCTATCGTCTGAAGATCCGTGCGCCCGGCTTTGCGCACCTGGCCTGCATGGACGAAATGGCCAAGGGTCACATGTTGGCCGATGCGGTCGCCATCATCGGTACCATGGATATCGTGTTTGGAGAGATCGATCGATGAGCGCGCCACAATTGACCACTGATGCCCAGGTGTTTTCGGATGCCACGCTGGCGCGTTTTGCCCGCGAAGTGGCCAAGTACCCAGCCGACCAGAAACAGTCGGCGGTCATGGCCTGCTTGTCGATCGTCCAACAGGAGCTGGGTCACGTGACGGCGGCAGCCGAAAAAGGGATTGCCCAGTACCTGGGAATGCCAGCCATTGCCGTTCATGAAGTCACGACCTTCTACAACATGTACAACCAGCGTCCAGTGGGCAAGTTCAAGTTGAACGTCTGCACCAATTTGCCTTGCACGCTGCGTGATGGCGGCAAGGCGCTGCAGTACCTGGAGCAGAAGCTGGGTATTCACATGGGTGAAACCTCGTCGGACGGTCTTTTCACGCTCCAGCAGAGCGAATGCCTGGGAGCCTGTGCAGATTCGCCGGTGATGCTGGTCAATGACCGTCATATGTGCAGCTTCATGAGCAACGACAAAATCGATCAGTTGATCGAAGGACTCAAGTCGGCGGAGAGTCAGTCATGAACGTCAATCAAGTACTTGCCCAATTCCAGGCCAAGGGACTGGAGACCTGCTTTCACGACCGTCACATCAATCCGCAAATCTATGCGGGTCTGAATGGCGGCAATTGGTCGTTGAAAGACTACGAGGCGCGCGGGGGTTATCAGGCGCTGCGCAAGATCTTGGGTCGAGACGGTGGCGAAGGGATGTCGCAGGACCAGGTGATTGCCACCGTCAAGGAATCCGCATTGCGGGGCCGGGGCGGCGCAGGTTTTCCCACGGGCTTGAAGTGGAGCTTCATGCCCCGCCAGTTTCCTGGGCAAAAATACCTTGTTTGCAATTCCGACGAGGGCGAGCCGGGCACATGCAAGGACCGCGACATCCTGATGTACAACCCGCACATCGTCATCGAAGGCATGGCGATTGCTGCTTATGCCATGGGCATTTCAGCGGGTTACAACTACATTCACGGCGAAATCTTCCAGGTCTATGATCGTTTTGAAGAAGCCCTGGAAGAGGCGAGAGCAGCCGGTTACCTGGGTGACCGGATCATGGGATCCGATTTCAACTTCCAGTTGCACGCCTTTCACGGCTTTGGTGCCTACATCTGTGGCGAAGAAACCGCGCTGCTCGAATCCCTGGAAGGCAAAAAGGGACAGCCGCGCTTCAAGCCGCCGTTCCCGGCCAGCTTCGGCCTGTACGGCAAGCCGACCACCATCAACAACACCGAAACCTTTGCGGCTGTGCCCTGGATCATCCGTAACGGGGGGCAGGCCTACCTGGAATGCGGCAAGCCCAACAACGGGGGCACCAAGATCTTCTCGGTTTCAGGTGATGTGGAACGCCCGGGCAACTACGAGATTCCGCTGGGTACCCCTTTCAGCAAGCTGCTGGAACTCGCCGGTGGCGTGCGCGCCGGTCGTCAGCTCAAGGCGGTGATTCCGGGTGGCTCGTCCGCGCCGGTCCTGCCCGCGAACATCATGATGGACTGCACGATGGACTACGACTCCATCAGCAAGGCGGGGTCGATGCTCGGCTCCGGCGCGGTGATCGTGATGGACGACACCCGTTGCATGGTCAAGTCCCTGCAACGGCTGAGCTACTTTTACATGCACGAATCCTGTGGTCAGTGCACGCCGTGTCGAGAAGGCACTGGATGGCTGTGGCGCATGGTGGACCGCATCGAACGCGGCGAAGGCAAGCCGAGCGACATGGCCTTGCTGGACAATGTGGCCGAGAACATCATGGGGCGTACCATCTGCGCCCTGGGTGATGCAGCCGCCATGCCCGTTCGCGGCATGATCAAGCACTTCCGACATGAGTTCGAGCACCACATCGAACACAAGACCTGCATGGTTCCGGCCTACGTCTGAGGCAAAAACAATGGTTGAAATCGAACTCGACGGCAAGAAGGTAGAGGTTCCGCCCGGCAGCATGGTCATGCATGCGGCTGATAAGGCCGGCACCTACATTCCTCATTTCTGCTACCACAAGAAGCTGTCCATCGCGGCCAACTGTCGCATGTGTTTGGTGGACGTGGAAAAAGCGCCCAAGCCGATGCCCGCCTGTGCCACGCCCGTGACCCAGGGCATGATTGTGCGCACCAAATCCGACAAGGCCATCAAAGCGCAGCAGTCGGTCATGGAGTTTCTCCTGATCAACCACCCGCTCGATTGCCCCATCTGTGACCAGGGCGGTGAGTGTCAGCTGCAAGATCTGGCAGTCGGTTACGGTGGTTCCGGCTCGCGCTACCAGGAAGAAAAGCGCGTGGTCTTTCACAAGGACGTCGGGCCGCTCATTTCCATGGAGGAAATGAGCCGTTGCATCCATTGCACCCGCTGCGTCCGTTTCGGACAGGAAATTGCCGGCATCATGGAACTCGGCATGTCTCACCGGGGCGAGCATTCAGAGATCGAAACCTTCGTGGGCGACACGGTGGACTCCGAGTTGTCGGGCAACATGATCGACATCTGCCCGGTGGGTGCGCTGACCAGCAAACCCTTCCGCTATCAGGCCCGCACCTGGGAACTGTCTCGGCGCAAGAGCGTCAGCCCGCACGACTCCACCGGGGCCAACCTGATCGTCCAGGTCAAGTCCAACCAGGTCATGCGTGTGGTGCCCCTGGAAAACGAGGCTGTCAACGAGTGCTGGATTGCCGATCGTGATCGCTTTAGTTACGAGGCCTTGAATGGGCCCGATCGCCTGACCAAGCCCATGCTCAAGCAAGGGGGTGAGTGGAAAGAGGTCGACTGGCAGACCGCGCTGGAATACGTGGCCAATGGTTTGCGCCAGGTGAAGGCCGATCATGGTGCTGCGGCCATCGGTCTCGTGGCCAGTCCACACAGCACGGTGGAAGAGCTGTTCCTTGCGGGCGCACTGGTGCGGGGACTGGGCAGCACCAATATCGATACGCGCTTGCGGGTGGCCGATGTCACCAATACCGCTGAACCGGGTGCGGCTCGCTGGTTGGGTATGCCCATTGCCGATCTCTCGATGCTGGATCGTGTGCTGGTGGTGGGCTCCAACCTTCGCAAGGACCATCCGCTGTTTGCCCAACGCATCCGCCAGGCCGCACGCAAAGGTGCGCAAGTGTCCGTCTTGTGGGCAGCGACGCAAGACTGGGCTTTGCCTGTGTCGAACGCGGTTCGTGCGGATGCAGGTTACTGGGCCGTTGCGCTGGCAGGGATTGCAGCCGCTGTGGCAGAAGCCCAGTCCATGGCGCCGCCAGTTTCTGTCGAGGTCACCCCTGAGGCCCGTGCCGTGGCGCAATCCCTGCTGACGGGTGAGCGCAAGGCCATCTTGCTGGGTAATGCTGCGGCTCATCACGAGCAGGCATCGAGTTTGCTGGCGATCGCCCAGTGGATAGGTCAACAGACGGGAGCGCGTGTCGGTTACCTGACCGAAGCAGCCAACACGGTGGGCGCACAACTGGTTCAAGCACTGCCAGGCCCCGGCGGGCTGCACGCGACAGCGATGCTGACCGGAGGCTTGAAAGCGGCATTGTTGTTGAATGTTGAGCCAGGCGAAGACACAGCCGTGTGCTCGGCCGGCTTGCAAAACACCGATATGGTCGTGACCCTCAGTCCGTTCAAGACCAATCTGGACGTCAGCGACGTGCTGTTGCCGATCGCGCCATTCACGGAGACCTCGGGCTCTTTTGTGAATGCCGAAGGGCGTCTGCAAAGCTTCCATGCCGTCGTGAAACCGTTGGGCGACACCCGCCCGGCTTGGAAAGTCATTCGGGTCCTGGGCAATCTGCTCAGCCTCCCCGGTTTCGATGCGGACAGCTCCCAGGCCGTGCTGGCGCAAGCGCTGCCTGGTGTCGAAGTCGGCACCCTCGTGGAGGCCAGCCGGCTGGATAACACCACAAAGGCGGTCATGGATACCCGTGTGACCCAGAGCGTGCCTTGTGTGGCCTCCATTTACCAACTGGATGGGCTGGTGCGTCGCGCGCCGTCCCTGCAACTCACCGCCGATGGCCGTGCCGCTGCAGCAGCAGAGGGAGTGACTGCATGATCGACGCCCTGTACAACGGCGGTTTCAACCTAGTAGGGGCCCCTTGGTGGCAGACCGCCGCCTGGCCCGTGATCTGGAACCTCATCAAGATCATGGCCGTTCTGCTGCCTTTGCTCGGTGCAGTGGCGTATCTCACGCTCTGGGAACGGAAACTGCTGGGTTTCATGCAGGTCCGCCTGGGCCCCAACCGCGTGGGTCCTTTTGGTTTGCTGCAGCCGATCGCGGACGCCATCAAGCTGCTGAGCAAGGAACTTATCAGTCCCAGTGCGGCCAGTACGGGCCTGTTCAGGCTGGCTCCTCTGCTGGCCATCATGCCGGCCTTGGCCGCCTGGGTGGCCATACCCTTCGGACCTGAAGCCATTCTGGCCAATGTCAATGCTGGGTTACTCCTCATTCTGGCCATCACTTCCATCGAGGTTTACGGAGTGATCATTGCGGGTTGGGCCTCGAACTCCAAATACGCCTTCCTGGGGGCCATGCGCGCTTCAGCCCAGATGGTGAGCTACGAGATCGCCATCGGCTTCTGTTTCCTCGTGGTCATCATGACGGCAGGCAGTCTTCAGCTGGGTGCCATCGTGGCTTCTCAGCAAATGGGCATGTTCGCTGACATGGGCCTGAATTTCCTGTCCTGGAACTGGCTGCCCCTTCTGCCGATTTTCGTGGTCTTTCTGATTTCCGGTGTGGCCGAGACTAACCGGCATCCGTTTGACGTGGTGGAAGGCGAAGCGGAAATCGTTGCAGGCCACATGGTGGAATATTCCGGCATGCGCTTTGCCATCTTCTTCCTGGCCGAGTATGCCAGTATGTGGCTGGTGTCGATTCTGGCGGTGCTGATGTTCCTGGGTGGCTGGGATGCGCCGGTGGCCGCTCTGGACTTCATCCCTGGCTGGATCTGGCTGGCAATCAAGACCTTTGTGGTCGTCTCCATGTTCATCTGGATTCGTGCCACTTTCCCGCGCTTCCGATATGACCAGATCATGCGTCTGGGCTGGAAGATCTTCATTCCGGTGACCCTGGTGTGGTTGCTGGTGGTCGGGGCCTGGATGCAGACCCCCTGGAATATCTGGAACTAAGGAGGGTACCGGCATGTCTGCTTCCGCTGTTGCGCCTTTCTCCATCAAAGATTTCTTCAAGAGTTTTCTGCTGTTCGAACTGGTCAAAGGCATGGCTCTGACGGGTCGTTATGCCCTGCGCCGCAAAGTGACCGTCCAGTTCCCTGAAGAGAAAACACCGCTTTCGCCTCGTTTTCGCGGGCTGCATGCACAGCGCCGCTACGACAACGGCGAAGAGCGCTGCATTGCTTGCAAACTCTGCGAAGCTGTGTGTCCCGCGATGGCCATCACCATCGAGTCAGCTGTCCGTGACGACGGGACTCGCCGGACCACCCGTTACGACATCGACCTGACCAAATGCATCTTCTGCGGTTTTTGTGAAGAGGCCTGCCCGGTCGATGCCATTGTTGAAACCCACATTCTGGAATACCACGGCGAGAAGCGCGGTGACCTTTACTTCACCAAGGACATGCTGCTGGCCGTGGGGGATCGCTACGAAAAAGAAATTGCAGCCGCCAAAGCAGCGGATGCCCCTTACCGCTGAAAGGCCCAACAGAGAACAACATGGATTACCAAGCGGGTTTTTTTTACGTCTTTTCGGCGGTCTTGCTGTTTTCAGCATTCAAAGTCATCACGGCTCGTAACCCGGTTCATGCGGTCTTGTACCTCATGCTGGCGTTTTCACAGGCGGCAGCCATCTGGCTGCTGTTGAAGGCCGAGTTCCTGGCGATCACGCTGGTTCTCGTCTATCTCGGCGCTGTGATGGTGCTGTTCCTGTTCGTGGTCATGATGGCCGACATCAATATCGAGGCGATGCGCAAGGGTTTCTGGAAGCATTTTCCGGTCGCTCTGGTCCTGGGACTGGTGATTGCCGGTCAGCTCATCACGGTCCTGTGGTTCGGCTTCCCGTCCATGACCGTCAACGAGCTGGCATCGACTTCGGCCATGCACGCACCAGATCACTCCAACACCTATGAGCTGGGCCTGCTACTGTACAGCGACTATCTGCTGCCCATCCAGATCGCAGCCGTCATCCTGCTGGTGGCCATGATCGCTGCCATTGCCCTGACTCTGCGCCAGCGCAAGGACAGCAAGGCCATCGATCCTGGTCAGCAAGTCCGCGTGAAAGCCGCCGATCGATTGGTGTTGGTTCCCATGCCGGTCACACCCAAGCCGTCGGCCGCGCCCGCCGCTTCGGAGGAGGGCAAAGCATGAGCACGTTGACGCTGGGTCATTTCCTCTCGCTGGGCGCCATTCTCTTTGCGCTGTCAGTCGTTGGCATTTTCCTGAACCGCAAGAACCTGATCGTTCTTCTGATGGCCATTGAACTGATGCTGCTGGCCGTCAACATCAATTTCGTGGCGTTTGCCTACTACCTGGGTGATCTGCAAGGACAGATTTTTGTCTTCTTCATACTGACGGTGGCCGCAGCCGAAGCAGCGATTGGCTTGGCCATCCTGATTCTGCTGTTCCGTAACAAGTCATCCATCAATGTGGATGATCTCAATACGCTCAAGGGCTAAGGCTCCGGGCCCAACGACGATAAAAGCATGAGTACAACCCTATCTGCAAGCACGCTGCTCGCGGTGCCACTCGCCCCGCTGGTTGGGTCGGCGCTCGCCGGCATCCTGGGGACCAAGCTGGGTGGCAACTGGTTTGGCCGCCGTCTGTGCCACTCCATCGCGATTCTGGGCGTTCTGGTGTCATTCATCATTTCTGTGATGACCCTCTGGGCTGTGGCCGCGCACGGAGCCCGTTTCAATGAAACCATCTATGAATGGATGGTGATTGGCGGCCTCCGCATGGAGATCGGCTTCCTTATTGACGGTCTGTCTGCCATGATGATGGTCGTCGTGACATTCGTGTCGCTCATGGTGCACATCTACACCATCGGCTACATGGAGGAAGACACCGGATACAACCGTTTCTTTGCCTACATCTCTCTGTTCACGTTCTCGATGCTCATGCTGGTCATGAGCAACAACCTGCTGCAGCTGTTCTTTGGTTGGGAAGCGGTGGGTCTGGTGTCCTACCTGTTGATCGGCTTCTGGTACAACAAGCCGACAGCCATCTTTGCCAACATGAAGGCGTTCCTGGTGAACCGGGTCGGCGACTTTGGTTTCATTCTGGGTATCGGCCTGATCGTGGCTTATACCGGCAGCCTCAACTACACCGAGATTTTCGAAAGAGCGCCCGAGCTGATCGCCAACGTCGAATTCCCCTGGTACATCATGGGACAGGACGTCATGCTCGCTACAGTGGTGGCCATCTGTCTGTTCATCGGTGCCATGGGCAAGTCGGCCCAGTTCCCGCTGCACGTGTGGTTGCCTGATTCCATGGAAGGCCCGACCCCGATTTCGGCCCTGATCCACGCGGCGACCATGGTGACCGCGGGCATCTTCATGGTAGCGCGCATGTCGCCGATCTACGAGATGTCGGACGCTGCCCTCAATTTCATTCTGGTGATTGGTGCCATCACGGCGTTGTTCATGGGCTTCATGGGCATCATCCAGAACGACATCAAGCGGGTGGTGGCGTACTCCACGCTGTCTCAGCTGGGTTACATGACCGTGGCACTGGGCGCTTCTGCCTACTCTGTCGCCGTCTTCCACCTGATGACCCACGCGTTCTTCAAGGCGTTGCTCTTTCTGGCGGCTGGCTCGGTGATCATGGGCTTGCATCACAACCAGGACATCCGCTGGATGGGTGGGCTGCGCAAGTACATGCCCATCACGTGGATCACGTTCCTGATCGGGACCCTGGCGCTTATCGGTACGCCATTCCTGTCTGGCTTCTATTCCAAAGACAGCATCATCGAAACGGTGCACTTCAGCAATCTGCCCGCTTCTGGCATTGCTTACGTGGCGCTGCTGATGGGCGTCTTTGTCACGGCCTTCTATTCTTTCCGTCTCTATTTCCTGGTTTTCCATGGCAAGGAACGGTATGACCAGAACCCGGATGCCCATCACGATGATCATCACCATGATGACCATGGCGACGGCAAACCGCATGAGTCACCGTGGGTGGTCACAGTGCCGTTGCTGCTGCTGGCTGTGCCGTCGGTCATCATCGGTTACATGACGATTGGTCCCATGGTGTTTGGTGACTTCCTTGCCGACGCGATCACCGTCAACACCGAAGCCCACCCGGCCATGGCGGAATTTGCCGCCATCTTCAGCAGCCCGCTTGGCATGGTGGCCCATGCCTTCTTCACGCCGCCGCTCTATCTGGCTGCTGCGGGCACCTTGACGGCCTGGTATATGTACATGGTCAACCCCGCATTGCCTGCGGCCATTGCCCGGAAGTTCCGCGTGGCGGTGGTGGTGCTGGAAAACAAGTACTACATGGACTGGATCAACGAGAACATCATCGCCAAAGGCGCTCGCGCACTGGGGACTGGGCTTTGGAAGGGCGGGGACCGTGGGCTGATCGAAGGTGCTGTCGTGAACCTGAGCTGGAAGCTCGTCGGTGCGATTTCCGCCGTCGTGCGCCGTGTCCAGACAGGCTACCTCTACCACTATGCGTTCGTGATGATCGTGGGGCTGCTGGCTTTCATGACTTACTTCGTCTGGCTCGCCAAATAAGGAGAACAACAACATGGGTTTGCTGAGCCTAGCGATCTGGACACCGATCCTCTTCGGTGTCGCCTTGCTCGCGATCAATCGGGAAGAGCACGTCCATCTCGTGCGTTGGGTCGCCCTGATCGGCGCCTTGCTGGGGTTGGCCGTCACCATCCCGCTTTACACTGGGTTTGAAGTCGGCTCTGCGTCGATGCAGTTCGTTGAAAAGTTCGTCTGGATCGAGCGTTTCAACGTCCACTATCACCTGGCCGTGGACGGTATTTCGCTGTGGCTGGTCTTGCTGACGGCTTTCATCACCGTGATTGTTGTCATTGCGAGTTGGGAATCCATCACTGAGCGTGTCAACCAGTACATGGGCGCTTTCCTGATTCTGTCAGGTCTGATGATCGGCGTTTTTGCGTCCGCAGACGCCTTGCTGTTCTACATCTTCTTCGAAGCCACCCTGATCCCGATGTATCTGATCATCGGTATCTGGGGCGGACCGAACAAGATTTACGCCGCTTTCAAGTTCTTCCTGTACACGTTGCTCGGCTCGCTGTTGATGCTGATCGCGCTGATCTACCTGTACAACGTGTCCGGGGGCAGTTTTGATCTGGCCACCTGGCATCAGTTGCCGCTGGGCAGTACCGCACAGACGCTGCTGTTCTTCGCTTTCTTTGCGGCCTTCGCCGTCAAGGTGCCCATGTGGCCGGTGCACACCTGGCTGCCCGATGTGCACGTGGAAGCACCCACCGGTGGCTCAGCTGTGCTGGCGGCCATCATGCTGAAGCTGGGTGCCTATGGCTTCCTGCGCTTCTCGCTGCCCATCCTACCCGACGCATCCATGCAATGGGCCGGCCTCATGATCGGCCTGTCGCTGGTTGCCGTGATTTATGTCGGTCTGGTCGCGCTGGTTCAGCAGGACATGAAGAAACTGGTCGCGTATTCCTCAGTGGCACACATGGGCTTTGTGACCCTGGGTTTCTTCCTGTTCAATGAACTGGCTGTGGCGGGTGCGATTGTGCAGATGATCGCGCACGGCTTTGTATCGGCCGCCATGTTCCTGGGTATCGGGGTCCTGTACGACCGCATGCATTCGCGCGAAATCGCTGACTACGGCGGTGTGGTCAATACGATGCCCAAGTTTGCTGCGTTTGCCTTGCTGTTCACCATGGCGAACGCCGGTTTGCCAGGGACGGCTGGATTTGTGGGGGAGTGGATGGTCATCCTGGGCGCCGTCCAGGCCAACTTCTGGATCGGTATGGCCGCTGCTGCTGCGTTGATCCTGGGTGCCTCGTATTCGCTGGTGATGTTCAAGCGTGTCTACCTCGGTCCCGTGGGGAATGCCAACGTCAAGGCCTTGCTCGACATCAATCCTCGCGAATGCCTGGTCATGGTTGTCCTGGCTTTCATGGTGTTGTTCATGGGTGTCTATCCCAAGCCCTTCACCGACGTGATGATGCCTTCCGTGGTCGAACTGCTGCAGCATGTGGCCGTTTCCAAGCTGCCCTGAACCATTCCAACCGGATTTGAAAGAGCTACAAGATGATTGACAGTATCAGCTGGGCCACGGTCACCCCCGAACTGCTGTTGCTGGGTATGGCGTGTGCGATTGCGATCTATGATCTTTTCGTCACCTCGCCCATGCGCGACGCCACCCATCGACTCACCCTCTTGACCCTGGCGGTCGTGGCGGCCCTGACCGCTTACATGGCCAGTACCGGTGAGATCCTGAGTGGGTTTGGCGGCATGTATGTCAGCGACCCCATGGGTAACTGGCTCAAGACCTTTGCGGCCATCGCCATGATGGTGACGTTGATCTACAGTCGTCACTACGCGGGTGCGCGTGGCATGCTCAGGGGCGGCGAGTTGTTCACGTTGTCGATGTTTGCCCTCCTGGGCATGTTCGTGATGATTTCGGGCCACAATTTCCTGATCATCTACCTCGGTCTGGAATTGCTCACCCTGTCCAGCTATGCGCTGGTCGCTTTGCGGCGTGATGACCTCAAGGCCACCGAAGCAGCCATGAAGTATTTTGTGCTCGGTGCCATGGCCAGTGGTTTCTTGCTGTACGGTCTGTCGATGGTCTACGGCGCCACGGGTTCGCTGGACATCCAGACCGTCAGCCAGGTCATTGCGGCGGGCGTTGACCAGCCTCAAGTGCTGGTATTGGGCGTGGTGTTCGTGGTGGCGGGTCTGGCGTTCAAGCTGGGCGTGGTTCCTTTCCACATGTGGGTGCCGGACGTCTATCACGGTGCACCGACAGCCATCACCCTGTTCATCGGCTCGGCACCTAAACTGGCCGCCTTCGCCATCGTCATACGTCTGCTGGTAGAGGGCTTGGCTCCTCTGGCTTTCGACTGGCAGCAGATGCTCGCTGTTCTGGCGGTGGTGTCCTTGCTGATCGGTAACCTGGCCGCTGTGGCGCAGACCAACATCAAACGGATGCTGGCATTCTCCACCATTGCTCAGATGGGTTTCATGCTGCTGGCATTGGTGGCAGGCATCGGGCTGGGTGGCGACACGGCCAACATGACCAATGCCTACAGTGCCGCCATGTTCTATGTGGTCTCTTATGTGTTGACCACGCTGGCGGTTTTCGGTGTCCTGATGCTGCTCAGCCGCGAGGGTTTTGAGTCTGATGACATCAACGATCTGGCCGGATTGAACCAGCGCAGCCCCCTGTATGCGGGCATCATGGCCGCTTGCATGTTTTCCCTGGCGGGTATTCCTCCGTTGGTGGGCTTCTATGCCAAGCTGTCCGTGCTTCAGGCTTTGCTATCCATCGAGGGCAGTGTTTACGTCTGGCTTGCCGTCTATGCGGTCATGATGTCTCTGATCGGCGCCTTCTACTACCTGCGTGTCGTCAAGATCATGTACTTCGATGCGCCGGCGCACAATGAGCCCATCTCGGCATCCATGGAAGTTCGCACTGTTCTGTCCGTGAACGGTGCGCTGGTGCTGATTCTGGGCCTGATTCCGGGTGGGCTGATCGCTCTCTGCGCCCAAGCCGTTGCCTCGATATTGATTTAATCGGCGAGAAAAGCGGCGTGTGTGCTCAAGTAGACACGCCCTTCCAAACGTTCGCCTAGTGGCGCACGTTGCAAGCGATCCATCACAGGCCCTTTGACTTCGGCCAGTTCCAGCCGTATGCCCTGTTCTGCCAGCCGATGTTCCAGCTCGGTCAGTATGTCCAGCGCGGTGGTGTCGATCTGGTTCACGCCCGAGCACACCAACAGCACCCGACGTGAGGAGGGGTCGGCTGCCAGCAGGCCTTCGATGTGCTGTTCCACCAGCGCAGCGTTGGCAAAGAACAGGTTTTCGTCTACCCGCAGTGCCAGCAGGCCAGGGCGGGTTTCCACCTGATGGCGCAGCACGTTGCGAAAGTGTTCCGTGCCTGGCACCCGGCCGATGACCGCGATATGGGGCCGGCTGCTGCGCCAGACCAGCACACCCAGAGACAAGGCGACACCCGCCAGAATGCCGGCTTCCACGCCCAGGAGCAGCACACCGGCGGCGGTGGCTGCAAAAGCCAGGGCATCTGCGCGGTCATAGCGCCAGGCCTGACGCAGGGTCTGGAAGTCCACCAGTTGCAGCACCGCGACCACGATGGTGGCCGCCAGCACCGCATGCGGCAGGTAGTGGAACCAGCCCGTCAGCCCCAGCAGTACCCCGGCCATGAAGGCGGCGGAAATCACGCCCGCCAGCGGGGTCTGTGCCCCGGCGGCGAAGTTCACCACCGAACGGGCAAATCCACCCGTGACCGGGTAGCCCCCAGACAAGGCGCTCGCCACGTTGGCCGCGCCCAAGCCCAGCAGTTCCTTGTTGGGTTCGATGCGCTGGCGGCGCTTCAGTGCGAGCGACTGCGCCACTGACACACTTTCCACAAAGCCCACCAGCGAGATCAGCAAGGCGGGCAGCAGCAGGGCCAGGGTGGCGTTCCAGCCCGGCAGGCTGAGGCCGAGCATGGGCAGGCCGGCCGGCACTTCGCCCACGATACGCACCCCCGCGCTTTGATCCAGCTGCCAGAAGGCCACCGCCACCGTACCCAGAATCACGACGGCCATCGGAGCGAGTTTGCCCAGCAGGTGGGTCCCCAGCAGCCGGCGCATCAGCAGCAGCAGCGCGACGGCCCCCAGGCCAATCGAGGCGGTGACCCATTCCACCTGAGGCAGGTGAGTCAATAGGTGCCAGACCTGGCCGATGGCATGATCACCACCCGCAGGCAGGCCCAGCAGGTGCCGGGTCTGTCCGATGGCGATCAGCAGCGCCGAGCCTGTGATGAAGCCGCTGATCACCGGATGGCTGAGCAGCTGTGCCAGAAACCCCAGGCGCAGAAACCCGAAAACCAGCAGCATCACGCCCGACAGCAGGGCCAGCGCAATGGCCAGCGCCACGTATTCCGGTGAGCCCGGTGTGGCCAGCGGTTGCAGTGCGCTGGCGGTCATCAGCGAGGCCACCGCCACCGGGCCCACCGCCAATGTCATGCTGGAGCCCAGGGCTGCGTAGGCCAGCAAGGGCAGGATGCTGGCGTACAGCCCCACTTCTGGCGGCAGACCCGCGAGCATGGCGTAGGCCAGACTTTGCGGGATCAGCATCACCGTCACGATCAGGCCGGCGGTCAGGTCGCCGGACAATTGACCGCGTTGGTAGCTGCTGAGCCAGGTTGGCAGCCAGCGGGGTGGGTTCTTCATGGCGGTGTCCGTTGGGGGGCCTGCTTATTTCGAGGCCGGTGCTTTCAGGCGTTCAGCCACTTCAAAGGCCAGCATGCCGATCAGCATGGCCAGCACGAACACGGCCGCCTTGACTTCTCCAGCCCCCAGGGAAACCAGCGCCGGGCCGGGGCAAAAGCCGGCCAGGCCCCAGCCAGCGCCAAAGGCCAGGCTCCCGATGATCAGGCGCTTGTCCACGTGGCGGGCGGTGGGCAACTGCATGGCCCCACCCAGCAGGCTGGTGGTACGTTTCTTGGCCACGGCAAAAGCGAACACGCCCACCAGAATGGCGCCTCCCATGACAAAGGCCAGGGAAGGATCCCAGTTGCCGAACAGATCCAGAAAGCCGATCACCTTGCCGGGATCGGTCATGCCTGAGAGGATCAGGCCGATGCCGAAGATCAGACCTACGAGAAATTCAGAAAGACGTTGCATGGTCAGACTTCCTATGTGATCAGGCCAGTACGTGGCGAACCAGGTAAACGGTCGCGAAACCCGCCGCCATGAAGGCCAGCGTGGCAGCGAGGGAGCGGGGCGACAGCCTTGACAAGCCACAGACGCCGTGACCGCTGGTGCAGCCCGAGGCATAGCGGGTGCCAGCGCCGACCAGCAACCCGGCCACGACCAGGGTCAGCCAGCCCGCATCGATACGCACGGTCGTGGGCCCCGCGATCAGGAAATACAAGGTGGGGGCCACCAGCATGCCCAGCACAAAGGCCAGGCGCCAGCCTATATCGCCCGAACGCGGGCGCAGCAGCCCGCCGACGATGCCACTGATGCCCAGAATGCGGCCGTTGAGCAGAATGAACATGGCCGAGGCGATGCCCAGCAGAATGCCACCGGCCAGTGAAGTCCAGGGCGTGAAATGGGTCCAGTCGATGGACATGAGCTTACTCCTTGATGATGGGACAGAACTGTTGATAAAGCACACCCAGCAAGGCCAGCGCCTGCGGGCTGGCCACGCGGTAATGGATGTGCTTGCCTTCGCGGCGGGTGGCCACCAGGCCCTCGTCGCGCAACACGGCCAGCTGTTGTGACAGCGTCGGCTGCATGATGTGCAGGCGCTCCTCCAGTTCCCCCACGCGCAACTCCCCCTGGCTCAATTGGCACAGCAGCAGCAGACGGTCGGGGTTGGAAAGCGCCTTCATCAGGCGGCAGGCGGCATCGGCGGCGGCCCGCATGTCGTCGAGATCGATGGTGGTGTCGGCCAGCATGTGAGGCTCCTTTACTTAGCGCAAAGATAGTTTATTGACAAATAGTTTGTTTGTCAATAAACTATTGGCATCGAAATTGATAGTCATCAGGAGCATCCACCATGAACCCTACCGTCCAAGCCTTTTTCGACCCCGCCACCTGGACCGTCAGCTATGTGGTCTATGAGCAACCCGGCTCTGCGGCCGCCATCGTCGACTCGGTGCTGGATTACGACCCCAAGTCGGGCCGTACCCGCACCACATCGGCCGATCGCCTGATCGCCTTCGTCCGCGAGCAGAACCTGACTGTGGAGTGGATTCTGGAGACCCACGCCCATGCCGATCATCTGTCGGCGGCCCCTTACCTGAAGAAGCAACTCGGTGGCAAGATCGCCATCGGCGGCGACATCAAGACCGTGCAGGACGTGTTCAAGCGCGTGTTCCACCTGGAGCCCGGGTTCCGCACCGATGGCAGCCAGTTCGACCACCTGTTTGCCGACGGCGAGACTTTTGTCATCGGCAAATTGCAGGCCCAGGCCATCGCCACGCCCGGGCACACGCCCGCATGCATGGCTTACCAGATTGGCGATGCGGTGTTCGTGGGCGACACTCTGTTCATGCCCGACGTAGGCACCGCACGTTGCGACTTCCCCGGTGGCAGCGCGCCCACACTGTACCGCTCCATCCGCAAGCTGCTGGCGCTGCCGCCCGAGACGCGCCTGTTCATGTGCCATGACTACCCGCCCGCTGGCCGCGAGCCGACCTGGGAAACCACCGTGGCTGCCCAGCGCGCCAATAACATCCATGTGCGTGACGGCATTGCGGAGCAGGACTTCGTAGCCATGCGCACAAAGCGAGACGCCACGCTGGAGATGCCGGTGCTGATCCTGCCTTCGGTGCAGGTCAACATCCGTGCGGGTGACATGCCGCCACCCGAAGCCAATGGTGTGTCCTACCTCAAGATCCCGGTCAACGCCCTGTAAGTGCGTTCATTCGGGGCGACGGTGCCCCACGGGTCGATCTGTGCGACACCCCAGATAGGTCGGTTCTGTGCTGCCGGAACCATTGGGCCCACACCGGCTCTGTCAAGCATGTTTCAGTTAACATCCCCTACATGACGTCTGCTTTATCTATCTGGCTGGTTATTGGCCTGGCCTTTGTTTTTGCGAACCTGCCTTTTTTCAATGAGCGGTTCCTTTGTGTCGTACCCCTCAAATCAGGCGTGAAAACCTGGTGGGTACGCCTGTTCGAGCTGGTCGTGCTCTATTTCATCGCCGGTGCCGTGGGCAAAGGGATTGAGCATTACCAGGGTCAGATCTACGGCCAGAACTGGGAGTTCTATGCCATCACCGCCTCGATGTTCCTGACTTTCGCGTTTCCTGGTTTTGTCTACCGCTATCTGGTGAAGCGTCGCTGATCGCCCGCCATGAAAGTGTTCAATCTGGCGTGCGAGCACGGTCATGCCTTCGAAGGGTGGTTCGGCTCCGAAGACGACTTCCTGAGTCAGCAATCGCGAGGCTTGCTGACCTGCCCCATTTGCGAAAGCACGGATGTTCGCAAACAGTTGAGTGCGCCGCGACTGAATCTGGGCAAATCCTCGCCTGATGTGCCCGTCGCGTCGGGCTTGGCCCCCGAGCAGCAGGCCCAGCTACTGAAAGCCATGCGCCAACTGATGCAGTCGGCCGATGATGTCGGTGAGCGGTTCGCCGAAGAGGCACGCCGCATACACCATGGTGATTCGCCCGAGCGGGCGATTCGCGGGCGAGCCAGCGCCGCGCAGGCACAGGAACTGCTGGAAGAGGGTATCGGTGTGCTACCTTTACCCGATCTTCCAGCACTGAAAAACACCCTCCAGTAAATCGGTCAGGGATACAGTCCGCGCAGGTCGCGCGCATGCAGGATGCGCTGACACGCAATGATGAAGGTGGCTGTACGCAAGCTGACCCGGTGATCACTGGCGACTTGCCAGATCGCGCCAAAAGCGCCGCGCATGATTTTGCCGAGCCGTTCGTTGATCTCGTCCTCGCTCCAGAAGAAGCTGGAGAAATCCTGTACCCACTCGAAGTAACTGACCGTCACGCCGCCGGCGTTGGCGATCACATCCGGAATCACCAACACCCCGCGGTCGGTCAGAATGTCATCAGCCATGGGTGTGGTGGGGCCGTTGGCGCCCTCGATCACCATCTTCGCGCGAATGCGGCCCGCATTGGCTTCGGTGATCTGTCGTTCCAGTGCGGCGGGGACCATGATCTCGCATTCGATGTCCCAGAACTGGTCTGAGGGCAGGGACTCGGTACCGGGGCAACCGTTGACGCCGCCATGGGCCGCCACATGAGCCAGCAGAGTGGTGACATCGAGTCCACCCGGGTGATAAACTGTTCCGGAGTGATCCTGGACGGCCACCACCAGTGCTCCCGCTTCAGCGAACAGCTTGCCGGTGACACCGCCGACATTGCCAAAACCCTGTATGGCGATGCGTGCGCCCTGAATCGGCATCCCGATACGCTGAGATGCTTCACACCCCACAATGAACACCCCGCGACCGGTCGCTTCACGACGGCCCAGTGAGCCGCCCAAGTCGATTGGCTTGCCAGTGACCACACCGGTGGCGGTTTCGCCCACGTTCATGGAGTAGGTGTCCATCATCCACGCCATGACGCGCTCATTGGTGTTGACGTCCGGAGCGGGAATGTCTTTGGTTGGCCCGATGATCAGCCCGATTTCGCTGGTGTAGCGGCGGGTGACCCGCTCAAGCTCGGCATCGGTCAGCAGCTGCGGGTTGACGCGAATCCCACCCTTGGCCCCGCCATAGGGCACGTTCACTGCGGCATTCTTGACCGACATCCAGGCGGACAGCGCCATCACTTCCGACAGGGTGACGTCCTGGTGAAAACGCACCCCGCCCTTGCCTGGGCCACGCGACGTGTTGTGCTGCACACGATAGCCTTCGAAGTGGGCAATGCGTCCATCGTCCATCATGATGGGGACATCGACGATCAAGGTTCGCTTGGGCCGCTTGAGCGTCTCGACCCAGCGGCCGAGTTTGCCCAGGTACGGGGTGACTCGATCCACTTGTTGCAGGAAGTCTCCCCAAGGGCCCAGATCGTTCGGGTCCAGATAGGAAGGCAGGGGGTGCTTCTGAGGCACATTCGCTTGCATGAAGTCTCCATGAGTTGAGAAAGTGCGAAGCTTACGCGTGCCTTAAAGACTTGTCCAAGGCATTGATGCCATGGAGTTATGCACGGTATGCATGATGCAGCTAGCGCATGGGAACCCAGAGCGGTTGAACATGTGGCGGGCGATAGAGCCCGGTGGATTCTTGCTCGAAGGCCACTCCATTGACCCGCAGCCCTTGCTCTGACAGCCTGGCGGCCCGTGTCGGTCCGATCCCCTGAACGCGCTGGATGAAGTCCGACCAGTGGGCGAAAGGTTGGTGGGATCGGGCTTCCACGATGCGTTGGCTGGTGGCCGGACCAATGCCTTTGATGGTCATCAAGTCTTCCGGCGAGGCCCGGTTCGCTTCTACAGCGGCTTGAGCGCCGCTCAGCATCACGCTGGCGCTCAGAGTCACGGTGGTGACCCATCTGAGGATGGATTTTTTCATCAGTCAACTCCCTGTCGTCTTGTGTCTGTGCACAATGCCGTGTGCGCAATATAACCGAGCCGTCATGATTGATCCGCGTCAAGTGCCCATCTCGGGGGTGGATTGGCATCTGCCTGCGGTCGCGCACGACCGATTGACAGCCGACCAGTTGCGTCAGCGTTTTGCGAATCCGCCACCGTGGGCGCCAGAAATCCGCCAGGAGCCGCCCTGGGAGGGGCGGCCGCCAACGCCAGCCGCCGTGCTGGTAGGGGTGGTTTTGCGGCCGTCACCCACCGTGCTGCTGACCCAACGGACCTCGCATTTGCCGACCCATGCCGGGCAGATCGCCTTTCCCGGCGGCAAGGTCGATCATCAGGACGCCACCCCGACCGAGACGGCCCTGCGCGAAGCCTGGGAGGAGGTCGGTCTGCAGCCTGAGGGCGTGGAAATCCTGGGCCAGATGCCTGCCTACACCACAGGCACCTCGTTTGTGGTCATACCAGTGGTGGGGCTCCTGTCGCCAGATGTCGCAGTCATGCCCAACCCCCATGAGGTGGCGGACGTGTTCGAGGTGCCGCTGGACTACCTGATGAATCCGGCGCATCACCGGCGCCATGACTGGTGGTGGGAGGGGCGCCACCGCCAGTGGTACTCCATGCCTTACCAAGATGGAGCGACCGAGCGATACATCTGGGGAGCCACTGCCGGGATGTTGCGCAATCTCTACCGGCTGCTGAGCGCATGAGGCTGAGGGTTTTCCTGGGTGCAGCTTGCGTCGAATGCATCACGGGGCCGCTATGATGCCGCCATGAGCTTTTTCGCGATTTTGCTCGCCCTGCTGCTGGAGCAAGCCCGCCCACTCTCGCGTGACAATCCGGCCCACTCGGTGTTCCGGTCCTGGTCCCGCTGGGCGCGTCATGCCCTGGATGCAGGCCAGATGTCTCACGGCTGGCTGGCTTGGGGGCTGGCCGTGACGGTCCCTGCATTGCTTTCTGCCTTGATTTTCTGGCTGCTGTCGGCCATTCACCTGCTGCTCGGCTTCGTCTGGCTGGTGCTGGCGCTGTACCTGACTCTGGGATTCAGGCAGTTCAGCCATCACTTCACAGCTATCCGAGTGGCGTTGGAATCCGGCGACGAGGCGGGGGCTCGAGCGGCTCTGTCGCGCTGGAAAAACGCTGACACCACCACCACCTCGCGCGAGGTGTTCCTGCGCCAGGTTATCGATTATTCTGTCATTTCAGCGCACCGGCATGTGTTTGGGGTGCTGGCCTGTTTCGTGGTGTTTGCTGCGTTGGGTCTGGGCCCGGCCGGTGCCGTGGCCTATCGGCTGGCCGAACATGTGTCCCGACGCTGGACGGATGGAGTGCCTGGTCTGCCGGAACACGCCTCCAACAAGGCAGCACGAGCCGCATGGCGCTGGATTGATTACGCCCCCGTGCGCGTGACAGCTCTGTTTTTTGCGGTGGTTGGTCATTTCGAAGAAGCCATTGCCAACTGGCGTCAGGAGGGGCCGTCGGCAGACAACGATCAGCTGCTGCTGGCTGCCACGGCCGGTGCCATGAACCTTCGGTTTTCCCAGAATTCGCTGTCCGGTGGGCAGGACGCCCCCCAGCTGGCGCATCTGGCGGGTGTGGTCGGTCTGGTCTGGCGCAGCGTGGTGTTCTGGCTGGTGCTGTTGGCCTTGGCCATGATCGTCCGCTTCATCTGAAACCGTGTTTCAGTAGCGCGGCGGGGCGGACAGCTCCGCAAACAGTTCGGTGTAAAGCTTGTACCGGTGCTCGCTGATGGTCTGACCTACGGCCGCCCGAACACCACAGCCCGGCTCGTGGAGGTGCGTACAGTTGTAGAAGCGGCATTGCCCCAGCGCAGCAGCCATGTCAGGCATGAGTGTGGCCAACTGCGTGGACTCAATATGCTGCAGGCCAAACTCCTGGAACCCCGGGGAATCGATGATGGCGCCTTCACGGCGGCTGTCAAGCCAGTACCAGCGCGTGCTGGTCGTGGTGTGGCGTCCCGAATTCAGGGCCTTGGAAATCGCAGCTGTGGCGGCACCGGCGTCGGGCAGCAAATGGTTGACCAGTGTGCTTTTGCCCACCCCTGATGGTCCCAGGACGAAAGTGATGCGGCCCCAGAGTTGTTGCCTCAAGGCCTCCAGACCAGACCCGGACACCAGGCTCAGGGCCTGCACCTGCAACCCCATGGCGCGGTACGGCGCCAGGCGCTGCCAGCCTGTGTCGAAGGCGTCCTTCAGGTCTTGCTTGTTCAGCACCACAAAGGCTTCTATGCCTGCGGCCCGAGCGGCGATCAGGGCCCGATTGAGCTGGCTTTCCGAAAACATGGGCTCTGCGGCCAGCAGGATCAGCACCTGGCCCAGATTGGCTGCAAATGACTTGGTTCTCGTTTCGTCCTGCCGGTAGAGCAGGTTGCGCCTGGGCTGGATGGACTCCAATGTGCCTTCGTCAGCGGAGGGCAACCACTGCACCTCGTCTCCGACCACTGCCAGATTTTTTTTGCCCCTGGGGTGGCACAGCTGAAGCTGCCCCTGTTCGTCTTCCACCCAGACGTGGCGGCCATGGGTGGCCACCACGCGTCCGTAACGCGTCATACGGGCATGCGAGCCAGGCGCTCGCTGGCAGGCGGATGCGAGTAGTAGAACTTCACGTACAGCGGGTCCGGGGTTAGAGTGCTGGCGTTGTCCTGATACAGCTTCAACAAGGCGCTGGCCAGGTCTTTACCGTCGGCATGGGCCATGGCATAGGCGTCAGCCTCGAATTCGTGCTGGCGCGACAGCTGGCTCATCAGGGGCGTGATGAAGAAAGTGGCCAGGGGCACCACGCTCAGAAACAGAATCAGCGCCAGCGCACTGTTGGACCCTGTGAAACTGGGCGTGACGCCCAGACCGCTGTAGAACCAGATCTGGGCCGATAGCCAGCCCAGCAAGGCAAAACCCAGCAGGCTGATCGCAAACATCATCCCGATCCGCTTGATGATGTGTCGATGCCGGAAATGCCCGAGTTCGTGAGCGAGTACGGCGTCGATTTCGGCGGGTGAGAGTTGTTGGAGCAGCGTATCAAAGAACACCACGCGCTTGGACGGGCCAAAGCCGGTGAAGTACGCATTCGCATGCGCACTGCGCTTGCTGCCGTCCATCACGAACAGACCCTTGGCACTGAAGCCGCAACGCTGCATCAACTGTTCGATGCGGGTTTTGAGCGCGTCATCATCCAGTGGCTTGAACTGGTTGAAAAGCGGCGCAATGACAGTGGGGTAGAGCACCAGCAACAGCAGGTTGAAGCCCATCCAGACCGCCCAGGCCCAAAGCCACCAGTAGGGACCCGCAGATTCCATCAGCCAGATCACGACCGCGGCCACTGGCAGGCCGATAACCAGGCCCACACCGATGCCCTTGAGGCCGTCCATGATCCAGAGCTTGGGTGTCATGCGGTTGAACCCAAAACGCTCTTCGAGGCGGAAAACCCGGTACCAAGTCAGAGGCAGCTCAAGCAGGCCGCCCACGGCCACAAAGGCGACCAGCAATGCGAGTTGCTGGTGCAAGCCCTGTCCCATCCAGCCAATCAGCCACTGGTTGAGTGCATTCAAGCCGCCCATCAGCGTCCAACCCACCAGGATGGCCGCAGCCAGGGCGGCATCGATCAGCCCGACACGCAGTTTGGCGATGGTGTAGTCGGCCGCCTTCTGATGGGCTGACAGGGTGATGGTGCGATCAAAGGGGGATGGCACGGCATGCCGATGGGTGGCGACATGACGAACCTGCCGGCTGGCCAGCCAGAAACGGGTGGCCAGCCCGGCCAGCAGCAGAGCGGCAAACACCAGGCTCCAGATCCATTCGTACATTTGCAAAACATCGTTCATGCATGAAGTCTAGCCAAAGCCGAGGGGCTGCGTGCGCAATGAGCGAAAATACAGGGGATGGATGTCACTCATACCCATTCGGACGAGCCGAACCCCGCTGGCGACCTGCTGCACAAGAGCGATCAGAATCTGGTCTGGCTGGATTGTGAAATGAGCGGGCTTGACCCTGAGAAAGAACGCCTGCTCGAGATCGCAGTCGTCATCACAGGGCCTCAACTCACGCCCCGTGTGGAAGGCCCGGTTCTGGTGATCCACCAACCGGACGCCGTGCTCGATGCCATGGACAACTGGAACAAGGGCACCCATGGAAAAAGCGGTCTGATTGACAAGGTCAAGGCCAGCACCGTGACCGAGGCCCAGGCAGAAGAAGAAGTGCTGGCCTTTATCAAGCGTTACGTGCCCAAAAATGGCTCGCCTTTGTGCGGCAACACGATTGGTCAGGACCGCCGTTTCCTGGTCAAGTACATGCCCAGGCTGGAAGACTATCTGCACTATCGAAACCTGGATGTGAGTACCCTGAAGGAGCTCGCCAAGCGCTGGCGGCCCGAGATTTATGCAGCCTTCAAGAAGCAGCAGCGGCATACGGCCCTGGCCGATGTCCATGAGTCCATCGATGAACTGGTCTACTACCGCGAGCACTTTCTTCGTTGATCCGGGTGCGCAATCCCGATCCATCTGACTGAACAACGATGTCTATCCCTCTGATGCCTGCCACCAAGGCGGGTGAAGCACATTTCAATCAGGCCTGGCGCCTGGCTGCGGCCGTGGGTTTTCTGATCCTGGTCGCGCTGTTCGCTGCCTGGAACAGCCAGAGTGTGGCTGGCCTGAGCCCGCATGCCCTGTGGTTCCTGGTGGTCGCGGCTGCGGTGGGCGCCTACATGGCCATGAACATCGGCGCCAACGACGTGGCCAACAACATGGGGCCAGCGGTCGGCTCCGGAGCGATCACGCTGGGCTGGGCCATTCTGATCGCAGTCGTGTTTGAAGCCCTGGGAGCCATCGTCGCTGGGGGGGATGTGGTCGGGACCATCAAGGGGGGGGATCATCGATCCCCGCGCCATTGACGACCCGGAACGTTTCACCTGGCTGATGTTGTCCGCTCTGCTGGCCGGGGCGCTCTGGCTCAACCTGGCGACCATGCTGGGTGCGCCCGTCTCCACGACCCATTCCATCATCGGTGCGGTCATGGGGGCTGGCATTGCAGCCGGGGGGTGGGGGTTGGTCAACTGGTCCACCATTGGGTCGATCGTAGCCAGCTGGGTGATTTCTCCGGTCTTTGGCGGCGTGCTGGCTGCTGCCCTCCTGTATCTGATCAAGCGCACCATCACCTACCAGGGTGACATGGCGGAAGCAGCAGCCAAGCGGGTTCCCCTGCTGATCGCTCTCATGGCCTGGGCCTTCGGCACGTTCATGCTGCAGAAAGGCTTGTCCCAGATCGTCAAGCTGGACATGGGCACGGCCGTGACGGGTGGACTGATCATCGCTGTGGTCACCTACCTGCTGGTTCGACAGCCGATAGCCCAGATGGCGCGACGCCTGCCCAGTAGCAAGGACAGCGTGAACACGCTGTTCACCTGGCCGCTGGTATGTGCGGCAGCATTGCTCTGCTTTGCGCATGGCGCCAACGACGTGGCCAATGCGATTGGGCCGTTGGCAGCCATTTATGAAGCGCTCTCCACTGGGGCGATTGCTGCACGGGCGGTCACACCGATGTGGATCATGCTGCTGGGGGCCGTCGGGTTGTCGGTCGGTCTGGCTTTGTACGGGTCGCGGTTGATTCGTACGGTGGGCAAGGAAATCACCGAACTGGACCGCATGCGGGCCTACTCCATCGCCATGGCGGCCACGGTCACAGTCATCATCGCGTCCCATCTTGGTATGCCCGTGTCCACCACGCATGTGACGATTGGTGCGGTGTTCGGTGTGGGCTTTTTGCGCGAGTTGCTCAAGGTCAACTACTCGAAGATGGAAGCTGTGATTCGCGCTGGTCATCAGGGCGAAGACCGCGAGGCAGTCGAGGCCTATCTGGTGCGTTTCGAGTCGGCCCCCGTCGAAGAGAAAAAGCGCATGCTGGCTGACATGAAAAAGCGCGTGAACGAGCGCAAGAAAAACATCCGTGCCGATGTGGATGAGGAGGCCTTCAGTCCCTTTGACAAAAAAGAGCGCAAAGCTCTCAAGAAGGCCTACAAGAAAGAGCTTGTCAAGCGCTCGGTGGTCATGCGCATTGTGGCTGCCTGGATCATCACCGTGCCAGCCACTGCAGTGGTCTCGGCGGGGCTGTTCCACGTGATGGTGGCGCTACTGGCATGAGCGTGTAGCACCTGATGCATGGGATCTAGGGAAAACCCGGAATGTGTGCCATAATACGCACTGGTCCCTGATTTGAGGGACTTTGTTGCATCTGCCTCACGCTTAGCGGGGTAGGCGGCCGGCCAGTCCGGTTCAGCTTTTAAGCGATACGCCTCACACCCCACGCGAGAATAGCCTGTTTCAGGCGCCCTCGCCGATTTGTTTGTGGTCGATGTTTTTTCCACCACGAACCGATCGGGCACACGAGGGCTACCATGCCAGTGCTCGTCGTGTTCTATTGCGCTTTTTTCGCGCAAGGACATCACATGACGGATACCCTCCAAACCCCTCCCACGCAACCTGCTGCCCTGCCTGAAGCGTTTGTCGCTCTGGGTCTGGCCGAGCCGTTGATCAAGGCCGTGGCCGATCTGGGGTTCACCCAGCCCACGCTCGTTCAGCAGGCCGCCATTCCGAAAGCCATGCACAACGGCACCGAAGGCCAGGTCTTTACTGACCTGATGGTCTCCAGCCAGACCGGTAGCGGTAAAACCGCCGCCTTCCTCTTGCCTGTGCTGCATACCTTGCTGGAACAGCAAAGTGCCCGTGAAGCCCAGGAGCGGGCCGAATGGGACCGTTTGGTGTCCGAAGCAGAGGCGGCCGGGAAGCCAGCCCCTAAGCGCCCAAAGCGCAAGAACCCGCTGCTGGCGCGTCACTTCCAGCCAGCCGTGCCGGGTGCACTGGTGCTGTGCCCCACGCGTGAACTGGCCCAGCAGGTGGCGCATGATGCGATCGACCTGGTCAAGCACTGCCGAGGCCTGCGTATTGCCAACGTGGTCGGTGGCATGCCTTACCAGATGCAGATCGCCAAGCTGCAAAACGCCGACCTGGTGGTGGCCACCCCGGGCCGCCTGCTGGATCTGCAGCGCAGCGGCCAGATCAAGCTGGACGAAGTGCAATTCCTGGTGGTTGATGAAGCCGACCGCATGCTGGATCTTGGTTTCTCCGATGACCTTGCGGAAGTCAACCGACTGACCGCCGCGCGTCGCCAGACCATGATGTTCAGTGCCACTTTTGCGCCCCGTATTCAGGCGCTGGCCACGCGAGTGATGCGCAGTCCGCAGAAGGTGCAGATCGACACCCCGCAGGACAAGCACGTCAACATCGAGCAGCGCCTCTACTGGTGTGACAGCCCGGAACACAAGCGCAAGCTGCTGGACCACTGGCTGCGTGACGCCTCCATTGACCAGGCCATCGTGTTTGCCAGCACGCAGATCGAATGTGATGCCCTGGCGGCCGACTTGCAGCAGGTAGGCTTTGCCGCCGTGGCACTGCATGGCGCTTTGAGCCAAGGCCTGCGCAACCGCCGCCTCATGGCCCTGCGCAATGGCCAGGTGCAGATTCTGGTGGCGACCGACGTGGCCGCCCGTGGCATCGACGTGCCGACCATCACCCACGTGTTCAACTTCGGTCTGCCCATGAAGGCCGAAGACTACACTCACCGCATTGGCCGGACCGGCCGTGCAGGGCGCCAGGGTCTGGCCGTGACCATGGCGGAATTCCGCGATCGCCGCAAGATTGGCGAAATCGAAGCCTTCAGCCAACAGAAGATCGAGACCCAGACCATCCCTGGCCTGGAGCCGCGCAAGCCGGTCTACGAGTTCCGTGACGACCGCCGTGGTGGCCGGGGTGCGCCTCGCCATGCGCCCCGTCATGGGGCAGGCCGGGGCGAGGGGGGCTTCCGCAGCGAAGGAGGCTTCCGCGGTGACGGCGGTTTCCGGGGGGCGCCGAGCCATGCGCGCGGCGCTGGTGAAGGCCCGCGCGTGGGTTTTGGCAAGCCTGCTGCCCACCACGGTCACGGCGCCGGGGTCGGGCGTCAGGCCACTGGTGACAAGCGTTCACGCCACCAGGATTCCAGAGCGGTAGCAGGCAAAGGCCGCGCCAGCAGATAACCCTGCACTTCGTTGCAGCCGCGTTGCTGCAGGAAAGCGTGCTGAGCCTCGGTTTCCACCCCTTCTGCGATGGTGGTGAGACCGAGGCTTCGTGCCATCTGGATGACGGTTTCGACAATGCCTGCATCATCCGGATCATCAGGCAGATCGCGTACAAATGACTGGTCGATCTTGAGCTTGTGGATCTGGAATCGCTTCAGATAACTGAGGGACGAGTATCCGGTGTCGAAATCGTCGATCGATAGTCGGACCCCCAGCCGATGGAGTGCCTGCATGGTTGTGACTGCGGCCTCAGGGTCCAGCATGGCCGTGCTCTCGGTCAATTCCAGCTCCAGGCAATGCGCAGGCAACCCGGTCGACTCCAGCACCCGTGCCACCTGAGCCACCAGATCGGGCTGACGGAACTGCACCGCTGACATATTGACGGCTACCCCAACATCGGGCAGGCCCTGCAACTGCCACTGCCGCATTTGCTGGCAGGCCGTATGCAACACCCACTGACCGATCGCAACGATCTGGCCGGTCTGTTCTGCCACGGGAATGAACTCGCCCGGTGAGACCGCGCCCAGTTCGGTGTGCTGCCAGCGCAGCAAGGCTTCGAATCCGACCACACGGCTGTGATCCAGTGTCAGCTGAGGTTGGTAGTGCAGGCTGAACTCGCCTCGGTCAATCGCACGGCGCAGGGCGTTTTCGAGCTGCAATCGTCGGACCGCTGAGGCCTGCATCTCGCGAGTAAAGAAAGCATGACGGCTACGCCCCTCCTGCTTGGCGCGATACATGGCGGTATCCGCACAGCGGTACAGGCCTTCAAAGTCCTGACCGTCTTCAGGGTACATGGCGATCCCGATCGACGGCGTGACCGTGAGCTCCTGTCCCCCGATCTCATAGGGCCGGGACAGGGTCTGCAGGAGCTGCGACGCCTTATGGGAGGCGCCCTCAGTGGTGGTTTCAGGCAATACCACCATGAACTCATCGCCCCCGAGTCGGGCCACGGTGTCCTGCTCTCGGAGTATGTGCTTGATGCGCTGGGCCACCTGGATCAGGAGCTGGTCACCTACCTGATGGCCCAGGGAATCGTTGATGTGCTTGAAGTGATCCAGATCGATGAACAACAAGCTCAGGGCGGTCTGGTGCCTTCGGGCCATACTCAGGTCGTGCTGCACCCGATCTCGCAGCAGCACACGATTGGCCAGTCCGGTCAGCGTATCGAAGTAAGCGAGGTCGCGGATGCGTGCTTCCTGCTCCAGCCGACGGCTGATATCGCTGAAAATGGCCACGTAGTGGGTGGTCAGGCCTTGACTGTCCTGAATACGGCTGATGGAGAGCCATTCAGGGTATTCCTCTCCGTTGCGACGCCGGTTCCAGACCTCGCCTTGCCAGTGGTCATGGGCGTTGATTTCTTGCCACATGGCTGCATAAAAGGACGCATCATGCCGGCCTGATGCCAGAATTTCCGGTTTCTGGCCCATCACTTCGTCTGGTGTGTATCCCGTGATCGTCGTGAAAGCCGGATTGACCTGGATGATGCGCTGCTCGGCATCGGTGATGAGCAGGCCCTCGTTGCTGCCTTCGAAAAACTGGGTCGCCAGCTGGAATTTCAGGTCGGCCTCCTTGCGTGCTGTGATGTTTCGCGACAAGGCAATGAAGCGGTTGGGAGCGCCAGTCACGCTGCCTTCACCGTCCTGCCGCTTGGCGGCCATCGACAGTTCAAACCATTGTCTGCCCATGGGGCTGTCCAGGGCATACTCGGCGCCACCCGATCGGCCATCCCGCGCTGCGACTTCCATGGCCTGGCGGATGACGGTCACCACATGCTCTGGCAAAAACTCGGCGATGTTTTTACCGTTCAGCTGTTCTGTGCCGTAAACGGTCAAGGTGCTCTGGTGGCGATGGTGGCCATGCAAGACCCCATCGGCATCGATCTCGAACAGCAGGTCGGGTACCGCATTCAGGGTGGCCTGCAGGTCATCACGGGCTTGCGCGATTTCGTCGGTGCGTTGCCTGACCTGGGCTTCCAACCAGTTTTTCTGCATACCGCGAGCGAGATACAGGCGAATCAGGAAGCCCAGCAACAGGCTGAAGATGCCAGCGAGGGCGAGTTGAAAAGCCAGAACCCCGGGCCTGCCCCAGCCATTGACGGGCTCCACCTGCAGGGTCCATTCCCCATTGGGCACCAGGACAGTCCTTTCCACAGGTTGGCTCATGAGGGCGCCGGGTTGGAGATCCGATGACTCGGCAATCACCTGGACCATGCCAGTGTCTGGGTGCCGCCTTTGCAGGCGATACCGATAGCCCAGTTCAGACAGCCGCTCCATGGCGATGCCTTCAAATGCATCTGGGAAGCGCACCGTCACGTAGGCAAATCCCCAGAAAGTCGGGGACTGGCCCTGGCCATTCGGCATGAAGATGGGCAACCGACCGACCACACCGAGCCCGCCTTGGACCAGGTTGAGAGGGCCGGCCAGTGTCAATCGCCCGGTCTCTTTGGCCAGAAACGCTTCCGGACTTTGTGCGGGATCCGCCAGCTGGTTGAAACCGATAGACGCCTGATTCGCTTCCCAGGGCACGACATATCGAATGACGCCGTCGGGTGCCAGCCCGAGAGCGGTTGCCCCAGGGTAGAAGGGCAGCATCTGCGTACCCAGCTCATCAAATTGCTCGACTCGCCCCTGATTGGCTCGCACGTAGGCCGACAGCAGATAGGTTGCGGACATCAAGCGCGACATGCGGCTTTGCACGGCCTGGGCCGTATCACCCGCCAGAACAGTCACGCGCGCTCGATGCGTGTCGGTCTGTTGCTTGTCCAGATGCCAGACCCCGAGTGCCAGTAGCAGGAAGCTGGCACAAAAACACCCGAAGGCCAGCCAGCGGTGCCTGCGGGACAGGGTGGAAAAATCTGCCGTCATCGACACGGCGTCCGCCCCCGTGGATAACGGCGGCTTTCCCATGAAGCAGACCAGTGAATCGTTCGCATAGTCAGGGGGTGCCCAAAGGCTAAGAACAAGCCCGGCTGGCTGGCCGAACCGACGATGCGAATCATACTAACCCACTGGCAGGAGCCAGTGGAGG
Source organism: Burkholderiales bacterium (assembly GCA_030602985.1). GTDB lineage: Bacteria > Pseudomonadota > Gammaproteobacteria > Burkholderiales > Burkholderiaceae_C > UBA997. Next base: position 13,565 of record JAUVYR010000004.1, on the reverse strand, counting down.
TCGATCAGTTCTGTTTTTGCGTTACATCAACAAATGCTCGCCGGCGTTGTCCCCGCCCAGAATGACATAGTTGACCTTGCGGATGTCCAGCAACTGTTTGCCCCCGGCGTAGCTGATGGAGCTCTGCAGATCTTCCTGCATCTCTCGCAAGGTATCCGCCAGTCGCCCTTTGACAGGTTCCAGAATACGCTTGCCTTCCACGTGCTTGTATTCGCCTTTGTTGAAGTCGCTGGCAGAACCGTAGTATTCCTTGTACAGCTTGCCGTCCACTTCTACCGTTTTGCCGGGTGACTCCTCATGGCCCGCCAGGAGCGAACCCACCATCACGAAGGTCGCGCCAAAACGGATGGATTTGGCGATATCGCCGTGCTCGCGAATGCCGCCATCGGCAATGATGGGCTTGGTCGCGACGCGCGCGCACCACTTCAGCGCGGAGAGTTGCCAGCCGCCTGTGCCAAAACCTGTCTTGAGTTTGGTGATGCAGACCTTGCCCGGGCCAATGCCCACCTTGGTGGCGTCGGCCCCCCAGTTTTCCAGGTCAATCACGGCCTCGGGCGTACCGACGTTGCCTGCGATCACGAAACTGCGGGGCAGCACGCGCTTGAGATGGGCGATCATGCGTTGCACGCTGTCGGCATGACCGTGCGCGATGTCGATCGTGATGTATTCCGGCTGCAGGCCCAGTGCGGCGAGCCGGTCGGCGGTGTCGTAGTCTGCCGCCTTGATGCCCAGAGAAATCGAGGCAAACTGTCCGCGCTGATGCATGTGCTGCACAAAAGCGACGTTGTCGATGTCGAAGCGGTGCATCACGTAAAAATAGCCGTGGGCGGCCAGCCATTCGGCGATATTTTCGTCCAGCACGGTTTTCATGTTGGCCGGCACAACCGGCAACTTGAAGCGCCGTTCGCCCAGTTGCACCGAGGTATCGCACTCCGAGCGGCTTTCCACGCGGCACTTGCGCGGCAGCAACAGGATGTTGTCGTAGTCAAAAATTTCCATGAGCCAGGCTCCTTGTCAAGATTGAAAGGGTGAGCGCTTGGCCTGAATCCGGTAACAAAAAACCGGACGCAAGGATCTTGGGCCCGGTGATTGATTGTATACAAATTTCAGGAATGGCGGGCTTTTCTTTTGTTCTTACAGCGATTCCCTGCTGTCAGGCAACGGTCTAATCTGTTAAAACTCGGAGCAGTGCATTCGCGAGGTCACCCATGACATTCGGCTCATCCCTTTCTCTGAAGCAACGGCTGATCCTGACCACCGGATTCCTGGTGGTTGCCAGTGTATTGGCGGTGTCCACCCTCAATTTCCTGACCGTCAGGAATGCCGCCGTCCAGTCCCTGACCCAGAACGCCGCACAGCTTTCTGAGGCCAGAGTCAGCGGGATTGCTGAATGGGTCAAAACGCGATCGGACATCGCCTTGTCCATGTTGCCAGCCACCCGTCTCGATGATCCTATGCCAGCGTTGACACAGGCTGTGGTCAGTGGCGGATTCGACACCACCTACATCGGGTATGCCGATGGGACCGCCATATTCTCAACGCCGCAAAATCTCCCCCCAGGATGGAACCCCACCGCGCGACCCTGGTATCGACTCGCGGCGAGTGGCAACGGCGTGGTATTGACCGAGCCTTATGTGGATGCAGGCAGCGGTCGCCTGGTCATGACATTCGCCGTGGCTTCGCGGCAAGGCGCGTCTGTCAGTGCAGTCGCGGCGGCCGATGTATTCATGGATGTGGTCGCCAACAGTGTCACATCGATTGCGCCGACGCCCTCCAGCTACGCTTTCATCGTGTCCAGTGCAGGCAAGGTCCTGGTACATAAAAACCTGGAGCTCGTGCTCAAGGAGGTGGCCGATATGGCGCCTGGACTCAGCGCTGCCAGCATTCAGCAGATTGCGCAAAGCGCTGCGCTCAAAAATGTGAGCCTGGATGGCGTCGGGCATCTCTTGAGTGCGCGCGCCATACCCGGGACCGATTGGTGGCTCGTGATTGCCTTGCATGAAGCCGAAGCCATGGCTGGAGTTCGGCAGTTGCTGACGGGTTCGCTGATTGGGGGCTTGCTCGTCGCATTGGCCTCGGTGCTGATTTGTGCCGGGGTGGTCGCGCGCTCGCTCGCCCGGCTGGGCCGACTGGAGCAGGCCATGCATGACGTGGCTTCGGGTGAGGGTGATCTCACGAAGCGGCTCAATGCCACTGGCTCTGACGAGCTCGCGCGCATTGCTGCTGCCTTCAATGAATTCGTGGACAAGATTCAATCGACCCTGTTACGCATTCGCGAAACCAGTGACTCGGTCAATGTTGCCGCGCGTGAGATTGCCGCCGGCAACCATGATCTCTCTGCCAGAACGGAGCAGACGGCTTCCAACCTCGAAGAGACCGCGTCGACCATGGAAGAAATGATCAGTGGCGTCACCCAGTCGGCGCAAACCGCGACTGAAGCCAATCAGATTGCAGCGGCCGCTGCGAAATCGGCTTCCCGCGGTGGCGAGGTCGTGGCCGATGTGGTCCGAAGCATGGATGACATCACCAGCCGGTCACGTCGCATCAATGACATCATTGCGGTGATTGACGGCATTGCGTTCCAGACCAATATCCTGGCCCTGAATGCAGCGGTGGAAGCCGCGCGCGCGGGTGAGCAGGGGCGTGGTTTCGCTGTGGTGGCCAGTGAGGTGCGCTCGTTGGCCCAGCGCTCGGGCGATGCAGCCAAGGAAATCAAAGGCTTGATTGAAGGCTCTGTACAGGCCGTTGAAACAGGGTCTTCTCTGGTCAATCAGACTGGGGATGTGATGAAAACCATCGTCCAGGATGTCCAGAAGGTCGCTCATTTGATGAATCAGGTTGCCATGGCCGCCAATGAGCAGCGCCAAGGCATTTCACAGATCGGAGATGCTGTGACCAATCTGGACCAGATGACCCAGCAGAATGCGGCTTTGGTGGAGGAAAGCGCCTCGGCGGCGACTGCATTGAGTGAACAAGCCGACAACCTGGCCGCGACTGTGGCCCAGTTCAAAATCTGAGTCATGGAGTCTTGCGGATGAATCCATCCACCCTGATCGGGATGGCCGCCAGTGTGCTGTTGCTGGTGGTCGTCATGGCGTTTGCCGCGGAAGATCCGCTGCTGTTCATTGACTTGCCGGGTCTGGGCATCGTGCTGTTCGGCACCATGGCTGCCACCTTCATGAGCTACCCGCTCAAGGAGGTGTTGCGTGTTTTCAAGCTGATCAAGACTGTGATCCGCAATGAGCAGCTGTACACCCAGAAGGATATTGAGGAGCTGGTCGATGTGTCCCGACTCTGGATACGCGATGATCCGGTGGCGGTCGAGAAAGCGCTGGAGCGTGTGACCAACCCGTTTTTGCGTACGGGTGTGCAACTGGTGATTGAGCGCACCCCCGAAGACGACATCCTTGACTTGCTGCAATGGCGCATCTCCCGCCTGCGGGCCAAAGAAGCCGCAGAAGCCCAGCTGTTTCGAGTCATGGCCAGCTACGCGCCCGCGTTTGGCATGATCGGCACCCTGGTGGGGCTGGTCAACATGATGGATATTCTCGGATCCGGCGATATGGTGGTGATCGGCGGTCATCTGGCAGTGGCGCTGATGACCACTTTTTACGGCATTCTCCTGGCCAATCTGGTCTTCAAGCCCGTGGCTGTCAAGCTGGAACGCCGCACCGAGCAGCGTGTGGTGTTAATGAATATGGTCATGCAGGGCATTGCCATGATGACGGCCAAGCGCAGTCCTTCGCTCATGCGTGAGACGCTCAAGTCGTTTGTGGCGCACTACGAAGACGAAATCTTTGACGGCCAGCAGGAACCCATCAAGGCCCCCGGCCTGTTGCGCCGCAAGCCGCCCGCCCGTCCTGGGTCCACTGCAAGCAGTCGCCGCTGATGAGCAACGGGTCGCTGCTCGAAAAAATGCTCGCCGAGATGCAGTCGAGCCCGTCCGGTCCTGCCGTGGCCGAATCGGCCCGAGATGCCAGTCCCTCGGGCCCTGGACGCCGGATCAGCGCTTTGAGTTCGGGGCGTTTTGAGCGCTGGCATACCGATCCAGTGCCCCCCCAGGAAGACGAGTCCTGGTTGGTGACCTACCTGGATGTGGTCACCTTGTTGCTGGCCATGATGGTGGTCATGCTGGCATTTTCTGAGCCCATCAGCGAATCCTTCCGGGGAGAAAAACGGGAAAGCGCTCTGGATAGCCAGTCTCCATTGGTGCAGGCCGCAGCGGACACGGGCACCACGCTCCCGCCCCCTATCCCTTTGCCCAACCCGGCCACGGCCCCCGAACGCATCGAAGGCGAGCCAGCCGACCGTCGCGCTGCGCCCGTACAACCCGCGGTCGACTGGGGTGAACTGGGGCCAGGCATCGAGGTGGAGTCCACGCCTGGTGTCGTGCGATTTCGGATCAGCAGCGAAGTCCTGTTTGCCTCGGGTGATGCCTCGCTCACCCCCCAGGGCCAGCGGGTGATCGACCAGTTGCTGCCTGCCTTCAATGGCGCACCAGACCACACGATTGTGGTGGAGGGGCATTCCGACAACATCCCGATCAACACGGCGCGTTTTCCGTCCAACTGGGAGCTGTCGGCCTCTCGGGCTTCTGCGGTGGTTCGGCATCTGGAAACCCGCGGACTCAACCCTACACGCCTGCGTGCCTCTGGCCTGGCAGACACCCGGCCCGTCGCCTCGAACGGCACGGCCGAAGGACGGAGTCAGAACCGCCGGGTTGAAATCGTGATGGAAGCCCCCGATCCTTTGCGTTAACGCCGGGGCAGGCCAGCCAGGGTTCCTACAATCTGGGGATGTCTGTTTTTGCCCCCCCTGGCTCTGCTGCGCCTTCCCCCTTGTTGCAGGATCTCAACGCCGAGCAGTTGGCTGCTGTGACCTTGCCACCCGAGCATGCGCTCATTCTGGCTGGCGCCGGTTCCGGCAAGACGCGGGTGCTCACCACCCGCATCGCCTGGCTGCTCAGCACCGGGCAGGTGACGCCAGGCGGCATTCTGGCCGTCACCTTCACCAACAAGGCGGCCAAGGAAATGCTCACCCGTTTGTCCGCTCTGCTGCCCGTCAACGTGCGGGGCATGTGGATCGGCACCTTCCATGGCCTGTGCAACCGCATGCTGCGCGCCCACTGGAAACTCGCCAACCTGCCGCAGACCTTTCAGATTCTGGACACCCAGGACCAGCTCAGCGCCATCAAGCGGCTGGTCAAACAGTACGGGATTGACGAGGAGCGTTTCAAGCACAAGGAACTGCAGTGGTTCATCGCAGGTTGCAAGGAAGATGGTCTGCGACCTGCGCACGTCATCGCCCGTGATGAAGACACCCGCAAGAAGATCGAGATCTACCAGCTCTACGAAGAGCAGTGCCAGCGCGAGGGCGTGGTGGACTTTGGTGAGCTGATGCTGCGCAGCTTCGAGTTGCTGCGCGACAACGACCCGCTGCGCGAGCACTACCACCGGCGCTTCCGGCATATCCTGGTGGACGAGTTCCAGGACACCAACCGCTTGCAGTACGCCTGGCTCAAGCAACTGGCCGGGCACGAGCACGATGGGCGTTTTGTGCCAGGGGGCAATGCGGTGCTTGCCGTGGGCGACGACGACCAGAGCATCTACGCCTTCCGCGGCGCCCGCGTGGGCAACATGGCCGACTTCGTGAGGGAGTTCGATGTCCAGCACCAGATCAAGCTGGAGCAGAACTACCGCAGCCACGCCCACATTCTGGACGCGGCCAACCAACTGATCGAACACAACCGGGGTCGCCTCGGCAAGAACCTCCGTACCGATCAGGGGGCAGGGGAGCCCTTGCGAGTGTATGAGGCGCCCACCGACTTCGCCGAAGCGCAGTGGATCGTGGACGAGATGAAGCAGCTCATCCGCAACGACGGCTACCCGCGCCACGAGGTGGCGGTCCTATACCGCAGCAATGCACAGAGCCGGGTGATGGAAAGTGCGTTGTTCAACGCGGGAATGCCTTATCGGGTGTATGGGGGACTGCGCTTTTTCGAGCGCGCTGAAATCAAGCATGCGCTGGCTTATCTGCGATTGCTTGACAACCCGCATGACGACACCAGCTTCCTGCGCGTGGTCAACTTCCCGCCGAGGGGCATCGGCGCACGCTCGATCGAGCAATTGCAGGACGCCGCGAAAGCCGCCGGCTGCTCGCTGCACGATGCGGTCAGTGCCCTCAGCGGCAAGGCGGGTGCCAACCTGTCGGCCTTTGTGGCCAAGGTGGACGTGATGCGTGAGCAGACCGAAGGGGCCACCCTGCGCGAGATCATTGAGCTGGTGTTGCAGCACAGCGGGCTGATGGAGCATTACCGTGCTGACCGTGATGGCGCTGACCGGGTGGAGAACCTGGAAGAACTGGTCAACGCCGCCGAAAGCTTCGTGATGCAGGAGGGCTTTGGCCGCGATGCCGTGGCCTTGCCGCTGGATGAAACCGCCAGGTCTCCTGCACTTAGCCAGTCGCCCGCCAGCCAGGGGCTGGATGTGTCTCTACCCGTGCTGGATCAGCCGTTGCCAGAGGGGCTGGCTGCTGACACGGGCGAAACGCTCAGCCCGCTGGTGGCCTTCCTGACCCATGCCGCCCTGGAGTCGGGCGACAATCAGGCCCAGGCCGGTGAAGACGCCGTACAGCTGATGACCGTGCACGCCGCCAAGGGGCTGGAGTTCGATGCCGTGTTCATCACCGGGCTGGAAGAGGGCCTGTTCCCTCACGAGAACAGCCTGAGCAGCATGGACGGCCTGGAAGAGGAGCGCCGCCTCATGTATGTGGCCATCACCCGCGCACGCAAGCGCCTGTACCTGACCCACGCCCAGACGCGCATGTTGCACGGGCAGACACGCTACAACCTGCGCAGCCGTTTCTTTGACGAACTGCCCGAAACCTGCCTGAAGTGGCTCACGCCCCCGCAGGGGCAGTGGGGCGGTGCATTTGGGGGCCACAATGGACAGCCGGCTTGGGGCCGCAGTGGTTTATCGTCCACCCAGGGGGGCGGCGCAAGCGCCAATCTCACTCCTGTGCCACGACAGGCGGCGCCCGCCCATGGCATTCGAGCAGGTATGCAGGTCTTTCACAACAAGTTTGGTGAAGGCAAAGTGCTGACGGTGGACGGACAGGGCGATGATGCCCGGGCGCAGGTCAGTTTCACCCGCCATGGCACCAAATGGCTGGCTCTCAGCATCGCCAAACTCACACCGGTTTAGGCTCCAGCATGACCCGGTGTACGCGGTTGCGGCCTTGCTGCTTGGCGGCATACATGGCTGCGTCCGCTTCCTTGATCAGCTGCTCCGCCTTGATCACGCCTCCCTGAAAAACCACCAGACCGATACTGGCTGTGCATCGGTGGGTGACCGTGCCCAATTCATAAGGCTGCGCCAGCGCCTCAAGGACTTTTTCAGCAATTTTCTGGGCTTGTGCCTGGGCCAGTGGCATGTCCGCCCCCAGGTCAGCCTGCAATATGACAAACTCGTCGCCCCCAAAACGGGCCACAGTATCGGTTTCGCGCACCTGCCGGGTCAGTCGCTTGGCCACCTCGACGAGCAATCGGTCGCCCACATCATGACCATGGGTATCGTTCAAGGGCTTGAAGTTATCCAGGTCCATGAACATCAGACCACCGCAAGTGCCTTGGCGACGTTGGGTTGCCAGCGCCATATTCAGGTTGTTCTGCAGCAGCCGACGGTTGTGCAGCTGGGTCAGGCCGTCGTGAAAGGCCTGGCTGTGCATCAGCGCGTCGGTCTCTTGGCGTTGCCGTGCCAGCGCGTCCTGATCCAGGGCCAGTGCCACCAGCATGGCCGATTGCCTGATCAATGAAAGGTCCTCGGGTGTGGGGGGCGAGGGTCTTCCTGATACAGCATGAAATGCCCGAGGACCTTCCCGGTGGAGGACACCACCGGCTGCGACCAGCTGGTCTTCCAGGGGGTGTCATCGGCTTTGGGTGGCATGCCCGATTCCTGATCCCCCAGCGCAATGCGGCACTGGGTGTCCGGTCGCAAGGCTTCCAGCCCTTGGCGGATGGCGTCCAGCACCTCCGCCAGGGGCGCACCGGTCGACAGGCGTTCCAGAATTTGCCCACGGTACCACTGGAAGCGCTGACCGAGCGCCATCGAGGCTTCAGCCCGTTCTTCACTCATGATGATCAGTCCGATCGCCAGCATGAGTGTGGACGTCATGGCAAACATGAATGTCATGCCCTGAATCCAGCCGCCGTCGGTGACAAATTGAATGCGCAACAGGCCGCTGGTGACTGCCCACAGGCGAAAGGCCATCAGGCCGGCCATGGCCATTGCGCCACTGACGATCAGCCATTCGCCTCGGAGCAGAGGGGTCTGGCGCCGGATGAGCAGGGCGGTGAGCAGAATCCCGATCTGAATCATGATCAGCACGGCACTGACGATCAGTCGTGGCGAGGTGTGATCGATCAGCACCCAGAACAACAATCCCGTGATGCCCACCGGCCCCCAGACTAGCCAGCGAGGCAGGCGAACTCCCCGAAATCGCATCAACCCGGTGGTGTAGAGCCCGAACGAACTGGCCAACAAGACGTTGCCCAGGACGATGGAGGGCCAGTCAGGTATCTGGCCTCGCAGCCCAAACAGCACATACGCCAGGGCCTGGGCGGTCAGCCCCCCGGCCCAGCAATAGCGTTCCGAATGATCCCGGTGCCCGACCAGCGCAATGGACGCCGCCAGCACCAGGCTGACGGCCACCATGACGAGGAAGAGGGTCGGGGTGTGCAAGTCACTCAGGCGGCTTGCTGGCCGTCGTCAGTGGTGAAACTGTCCCGGAACGTGAAATAGAGCGACGAAAAAAACATGGCGCTCAGAATCATCGCCACAGGGAAAAGCAGGAAAGCGAGCAATTGCGGACCACCCAGAACGGTGCCCAGCAGCACCAGCACCAGCGACACCAGGAAAAACACGCCGGTCCAGGCCAGGAAGTAAAAGAGCAGGGCGGCCTTGTTGGTCCAGCACGCCAGGGCACTGAAAAACAGGCTCTTGGCGGGTGACACCCCATGCCAGTGCACCAAGGCAGGTGCATGCCAGAACAGCAGGCCCAGGGGAATATACAGAACCATGCTGATCAGTAGACCGCGAACCGCTTCAGGGCGTTGCAAGACCTCCGCCGCAGACTCAACGTCGTCGGGCGACATGGTCACAGGGTCGGTCCCAGCAATCAGCGTGGACAGGCCCATGATCACGAGTGAACCGGCAGCGTACACCGCACCCAGGGTGAGCATGGCCCTGACGCGCTCCTTGCCTGCCTGGAACGCACTGGCCAGGATGGTGGGCATGGGGAACTTGCCCTTGGAGGCTTCCTTGGTGGCCGCCATCAGGCCCAGTGTCGCCGCAGGCAGCAGGGCCAAGGCCACCACCGGGCCCAGAACCGGCACAATCGACAGGAGCGATACCAGCAGCATGAACATGAAGAACAGGCCGGACAGGGCGAACGGCTGTGTGAAAAAGGTGCGGATGCCTTGCCTGACCCACTGGACCCCGGTCGACGCGGGCACTTTGTTGAGTTTCATAGAGGTTGGATGCGGTGCCGCAGCACACGTTCAAAATGGGTGGGGTCGTGCGGTTTCAGCATGCTCGCTTCACGGGGCAGATACCAGTCCCAGAGCCGTGAGACCCAGAACCGGAAAGCGCCTGCACGTTTCATCGCGGGCAAATCATGCTGTTCGTCCTGGGTGAGAGGGCGGACACTTTCATAGGCTTGCAGCATCGCGAGCTCCCGGTCTTTCACTGGCGCACCTGTGGGAAGGTCGATGCACCAGTCATTCAGGCAGACGGCCAAGTCGAAAAGCCAAGTATCGCAGCCAGCAAAGTAAAAATCAAAAAATCCGCTCAACCGCCCCTCGTGAAACATCACGTTGTCTCGAAAGAGGTCGGCATGTACCGGGCCTCTGGGCAGGCGTAGATAGGTGGGGGAGGTCGCCACCTGGTTCTGATAGGCCAGCTCGCTTTCCAGCAATACGGCCTGGTCCGCTGATACATGCGGCAGGACCACAGGGACGGTTTCGTTCCACCAGTCCAGCCCGCGCAGGTTGGGCTGGTGGCGTGGGTAGTCCTGGCCGGCCAGGTGCATGCGCGCCAGCATGGCGCCCACTTGTGCGCAATGGTCTGCCGTCGGTGCCAGCTCGCTGCGGCCCAGCAGTTTGTTCACCACGGCAGCGGGTTTGCCGCCGACGGTGTGGAGGATGTCCCCATAGCTGTCGGCAGCAGGGGCCGGCACCGGAATCCCTTTGGTCGCCAGGTGCTGCATCAGATACAGGTAAAAAGGCAGCTGTTCGTGGGTCAGCCGCTCAAACAGGGTCAGCACATAGTGGTGGGTCTGACCGTCCCGCTCGGTGTCGGCAAAGTAATTGGTGTTTTCAATGCCGCCGGCAATCCCTTTCAGGTCGGTGAGCGTGCCCAGATGCAAGCGGCGCATCAACTCGGCGGCGTCTTCCCGCGAGACTTCAGTGAAAACCGCCATGATCAGAACTGCAGAATCCGCCAGCTGCTCTTGCCTGGGGTGGAGCCCCGACCATCGCGCATCTGGCTCGGGTCCATGGGTTGCACCTGATAGCCAGGGACGCGTGAGTTGGTTTCCACTTCGATGCTGCGCGTCTGCCCACCCACGCGCAATTCTTCAATGCGGCTGCCTGAGTCCATGTGAACAATCCGTTCCGTTCGCTGTTCCAGTGTGCGAACGGGTTCTCGGTCCAGGGCGTCGGCGGGCTGCCCGGGCTGCGCGAAGGACGTGCTGGCCATCAGGCTGGCAACCAGCAGGGCCATGACCGAGCGGCAAAGAAGAGGTGAGGTGTACATGCTTCCATTGTAGGCAAATGCCAGCCGATGGCGTGGCCAGAAAACGCTCAGGCCGCCGATTACCGGCACAATCCCCGGTATGAGTGAACCCCAGAAAACCCTGGTGCTGGTTGACGGCTCCAGCTACCTCTATCGCGCCTTCCATGCCATGCCGGACCTGCGGGCTGTGCCTGGCGACCCGACCAGCCCGGCCACCGGAGCCATACGTGGCATGGTCAACATGATGCAGGCGCTGCAGAAAGAACACCCGGCCGACTACGTGGCTTGTGTGTTCGATGCCTCCGGCCCCACCTTTCGCGATGCCCTGTACCCCGATTACAAAGCCCATCGCAGCCCCATGCCAGACGACTTGCGCACCCAGATCGCGCCCATCCATGAAGTGGTGCGGCTGCTGGGCTGGACGGTGCTGGATGTGCCCGGTGTGGAGGCCGATGACGTGATCGGCACACTGGCCGCCACTGCGGCCGCCCAGGGGGTTCGGGTGATCGTCTCCAGTGGCGACAAGGACTTGAGCCAGCTGGTCAATGAGCACATCACCATCATCGACACCATGAGCGGCAAGGTGCGAGATGTGGCCGGTGTGACCGCCGAATTTGGTGTGCCTCCCCACCTGATGGTGGACTACCAGACACTGGTGGGCGATGCCGTGGACAACGTGCCCGGTGTGGAGAAAGTCGGCCCCAAAACCGCCGCCAAATGGCTGCTGGAACACGGCTCACTGGACGGGGTGCTGGCCCAGGCCGATCAGATCAAGGGCGTGGCCGGCGAGAACCTGCGCAAGGCCCGCGACTGGCTGCCAACAGGGCGCCAGCTGGTGACCATCAAAACCGACTGCGAACTCAACGGCTTCGTGCCGGGTTTGCCGGCGCTGGATGCGCTCGTCATTCGTGAGCGCGAAACCGATGCCTTGCGCGACTTTTACGAGCGCTACGGTTTCAAAGGGCTGGCGCGTTCGCTGGCCCAGGCCGCACCGGCCCCGTCTGGCCAGACGGCGGATCTGTTTGCCGAGCCGGTGCCTGCCGCTTCAGCGGCCACGCACAAGCACTACGAAACGCTGCTCAACTGGGATGCTTTCGATCGCTGGCTGGCCCGCCTGCAAGCCGCCGATCTGGTGGCGCTGGACACCGAAACCACCTCGCTGGACGACATGCGCGCCGAAATCGTGGGGGTTTCGTTCAGCGTACAGCCCGGGGAGGCCGCCTACATTCCCCTGGCCCATGACGGCCCGGACGCCCCGGCGCAACTCCCCCGCGACGAGGTGCTGGCCCGCCTCAAGCCCTGGCTGGAAGACCCCCGGCACCTCAAACTGGGGCAGCACGTCAAATACGACCGCCATGTGTTTGCCAACCACGGCATCGAGGTGCAGGGCTATACCCACGACACCATGCTGCAAAGCTATGTGCTGGAGGTGCACAAGCCCCACAACCTCGCCAGTCTGGCCGAGCGGCATGTGGGGCGCAGCGGCATCAGCTACGAAGACCTGTGCGGCAAAGGTGCCCACCAGATCCCCTTTGCCCAGGTGGCCATCGACAAAGCCGCCGAATACGCCTGTGAAGACAGCGACCAGACGCTGGACGTGCATCGGGTGCTGTGGCCCCGCCTGCAGGCCGACGACAAGCTCAAGGCCATCTACGAACTGGAAATCGCCAGCAGTGAGGCGCTGTACCGCATCGAACGCAACGGTGTGATGATCGACGCCGACACCCTGGCCCGGCAGAGCCACGAACTGGGCCAGCGCATCCTGCAGCTGGAGCAGGAGGCCTACGCCATTGCCGGACAGCCGTTCAACCTCAGCAGCCCCAAGCAGCTGGGCGAAATCTTCTTTGACAAACTCGGCCTGCCTGTGGTGAAAAAAACCGCCACCGGCGCCCGCAGCACCGACGAAGAAGTCCTGGAAAAACTGGCCGAAGACTACCCGCTGCCCGCCAAAATCCTGGAGCATCGATCGCTCAGCAAACTCAAAGGCACCTACACCGACAAGCTGGCCGGGCTGGCGCACCCGCGCACCGGCCGCGTACACACGCACTATGCGCAGGCAGTGGCGGTGACTGGGCGGCTCTCCAGCAACGAGCCCAACCTGCAGAACATCCCGATCCGCACGGCCGAGGGGCGGCGTGTGCGCGAGGCCTTCGTCGCACCACCGGGGTACGTGATTGCCAGTGCGGACTATTCCCAGATCGAGCTGCGCATCATGGCCCACCTGAGCAGCGACGACGCCTTGCTCAAGGCGTTTGCGGAGGGCATGGACGTGCACCGTGCCACCGCCGCAGAGGTGTTTGGCCTGGCGCCGGCGCAGGTCAGCAGCGAGCAGCGCCGGTATGCCAAGGTCATCAACTTCGGGCTCATCTATGGCATGAGCAGCTATGGCCTGGCCAAGGCGCTGGGCATCGACAACACGGCGGCCAAGAACTACATCGACCGCTACGTCCAGCGCTTCGCAGGCGTGCGCCATTACATGGACGACACCAAGGCCCAGGCCAAGGCGCGCGGCTATGTGGAAACCGTCTTTGGCCGCCGCCTCTACCTGCCCGAGATCAACAGCCCCAACGGCCCGCGCCGCGCCGGGGCCGAGCGTGCCGCCATCAACGCGCCCATGCAGGGTACCGCCGCCGACCTCATCAAGATGAGCATGGTGGCGGTGCAGCAGGCGCTGGACGCGCAAGGCAAGGGCACGAAGATGATCATGCAGGTGCACGACGAACTGGTGTTCGAGGTGCCCGAATCCGAAGTGGATTGGGTGAAGACGGCAGTCCC
>JAUVYR010000066.1 GCA_030602985.1 Burkholderiales bacterium | reverse complement strand
CGCTGCGGGATGGACAGAACCACTGCCCGAAATGCGGAGCCACCGAGATCCAGCAACGGCCAGGCACCGAACAGCTGATCTGTCTATACTGCCGCCACGAATGGGCCGTCACCCGCGTGGAAGAGGCCTTTGGCCTGGGTGACGGCATTGCCGATCTGAGAGGCACCCAGATCGCATCCGGGGCCCGCGACCGTTCAGCCGAAGCGTCGTCCTTGCGGACTTTTGCCTGCGGCGGCTGTGGTGCCGAGGTGGTGATCAACACCGAAAACGCCATGACGGCACGCTGCCACTGGTGCCGCCATGAGTTCGGAGTCAATGAACAGATCGACAACGGCGCTGTGCCCGATGCGGTGTTGCCTTTTCTGATCAGGAAGGACGACGCCGTTGCTCGAATCCGTGACTTCGTCCATAAGCGGCGACTGTTTGCCCTCCAGGGCTTCAAGGATGCGTTTTCACCCGAGAATGTGGTGGGCGTCTTTCTGCCCTACATGGTGGTGGACGCTCGGGCCAGTGCCGACGCTGCCGGCTTCGGCGAAATCGAAACACGCCGCTATACCCGGGGCAACGACAAGAACAAGCAGACCTATTACGACGCCGATGTCTGGCGCATTCAGCGTCACATCGATTTCACGGTGGACGACCTGGCCCTGGCGTCCAGCGCGCACCGGGGGCATGTCGACACGCGAACCAACACCCACCACGTCATTCAGACCATTCTGCCCTTCGACACCAAAAACGCGGTGCAATGGAATGCCTCGTACCTCAAAGGCTACACCTCGGAAAAGCGCGACCAGGATGTGGATCACCTGATGCCCCGACTGCACGACAAGATGCTGTCGATCGCGCGGGCGCATCTGATGCCCTCGGTATTGCGCTATGGTCGCGGCGTGCGCTGGGAGCAGGAACGCATCGACCTGAAAGGCTCGCGCTGGGTCGCCATGTACCTGCCGGTGTGGCTGTATGCCTATCATCAACCGGGCGGACGAGGCGGCTTGCGCCACTACATCGCCGTCAATGGGCGCACGGGCAAGATCATGGGCAGTGTACCGGTGCAAAAGTGGAAATTGTGGCTGGCCGCCCTCAGCCTCGGCGGGATCGCCCAGGCGCTGGTTTTCTGGTTTATGACGAGCTGACCATGGACCCCGAACTGATTCTTGTGCTCTTGCTGGCGGGTCCAGCCTGCGCCATCGGGTTTTACTGGGTCGTCTACCGTTACTACCGCAACACCGACAAAACCCATGCCTTTGAGCGCGAAACTGCCGTCGAGGTGCTGACCTTGAACGGCGCCGAGAGCGACCGCAAGGTCAGTGAGGTGCGAGGCACCCAGTCCACCCGCATCCGGGGTGACAACGTGGCCGACCACCGCAAGCGGGTCCAACCCTTCTGATCGGGCTACAGATCCAGCGCCTCACACAGCGCCAGCGTGGGCACGCTCTGATTCATGGTGTAGAAGTGCAGCCCGGGCACACCCGCATTGCGTAACTGGTCACAAAGGTCCGCCACCACGTCCTGACCAAAAGCCTGGATGCTGGCGGTATCGTCACCGAAGCCTTGCAAACGCATGCGTATCCAGCGCGGCACCTCGGCTCCGCAAGCATCGGAGAATCGCAGCAACTGTGATGCATTGGTGATGGGCATGATGCCGGGGACGATAGGCACATCAACGCCCAGCTTGTAGGCCTCGTCCACAAAGCGGAAATACGCATCGCTGTTGAAGAAGTATTGCGTGATCGCCGAATCAGCCCCCGCCTTGACCTTGGTGGCAAACGCCTGCAGGTCGGCTTGCGGCGAGCGGGCCTGGGGATGAAACTCGGGGTAGGCGGCCACTTCGATGTGGAAGGCGTCGCCCATCTCGGTGCGAATGAAAGCCACCAGATCGCTGGCGTACTGAAACTCACCACCCAGGCCATAGCCACTGGGCAGGTCGCCGCGCAAGGCCACGAGGCGCTTGACGCCCATGCCCTGCAACTGTTTGAGCTGTTCGCGCACGGTCGCTTTGGTGGCCCCTACACACGAAAAATGGGAGGCCGCAGCCATCCCCTCGGCCTGGATTTCGGCCACGGTAGCAAACGTGCCCTCCTGGGTGGAGCCGCCAGCACCATAAGTCACCGAACAGAACTCCGGCCGCTTGGCATACAGCTTCTCACGAACCACGCGCAGTTTGACAGCGCCCTCAGGCGTCTTGGGCGGGAAAAACTCAAAACTCAGGGGCAGGCCCATACAAAAAACTCCCGATTGCCATCACCACCAGTGATGGCGCTTTCAAAATAATCTTTCCAAGTCAGGCCCATTGCCTGACTGGCCTGATGGATACGCTGCTTCACCAAGGTGTAACTGGCAGCGTCTTTCACCAGCCCGCCTTTGCCAATGTATTCTGGCTGCAACTCGAATTGCGGCTTGACCAGCATGAGCAAATGACCACCTGGCTTGAGCAAAGGCAGCAAGGCAGGCCAGATCAATATCTGCGAGATGAAGGACACATCCCCCACCACGCAATCAAAGGGGCCGATCGCCTGCGGACCACCCATGGCCAGCAGACGATCGGACGACAGCTCACGCGCGTTGCATTTTTCGATCGCCACCACACGCGGGTGATGGCGCAAGCGATCATGCAATTGACCCTGCCCCACATCCACACCCACCACCTGGGTGGCGCCGCGCTGCAGCAGGCAATCGGTGAAGCCCCCGGTGCTCTGGCCCACATCCAGGCAAACCGCGTTCGAGACATCAATGCCCGTGTGTTGCAGGGCGGCTTCCAGCTTGAGTCCACCCCTCGACACGAATCGCACCTCGCCCGGGTCGGCGAGCACCAGCTCGGCGTGGACGGGCACCTCGTCACCATTTTTGGCAACACGATGCCATGCCCCCTCACCCGCACCGGGCAGACGCCAACGCAGACCCGACGCGATCAGCCGCTGGGCCTGCGAGCGTGACGCAGCCAGGCCACGCTCAACGAGCAACTGGTCGGCACGCAAGGCGCATCAGTACCGATAGGTGTCCGGCTTGTAAGGCCCCTGCTTGGGCACACCGATATAAGCCGCCTGCTCATCACTCAGTTCGGTCAGCTTGGCACCGACCTTCTTGAGGTGCAGGCGAGCCACCTTTTCGTCCAGATGCTTGGGCAGCACATACACCTTGCCGGCGTCGTAGCCGTCCGGATGGCAGAACAGTTCGATCTGGGCAATCGTCTGGTTGGCGAAGCTGGACGACATCACGAAGCTCGGGTGACCGGTGGCACAACCCAAATTCACCAGTCGGCCCTTGGCCAGCAGGATGATTTTCTTGCCATCGGGGAAGATGACGTGATCGACCTGCGGCTTGACCTCTTCCCACTGGCACTTGTCTTCCAGGGTGGCTACATCGATTTCATTGTCGAAGTGACCGATGTTGCAGACGATGGCCTCGTCTTTCATCTTCGCCATGTGGTCGTAGGTGATCACATTCTTGTTGCCGGTGGCGGTCACGAAGATGTCAGCCTGGCTACAAGCGTCGTCCATGGTGACCACGCGGTAACCCTCCATGGCGGCCTGCAGGGCATTGATCGGGTCGATCTCGGTCACCCACACCTGGGCGCTCAGGGCACGGAGGGCCTGGGCGGAGCCCTTTCCCACATCGCCATAGCCGGCCACCACGGCCACCTTGCCGGCGATCATCACGTCGGTGGCGCGCTTGATGCCATCGACCAGCGATTCACGGCAACCATACAGGTTATCAAACTTGCTCTTGGTGACGGAATCGTTCACGTTGATGGCGCGGAACATCAGGGTGCCCTTGGCCGACATTTCCTTCAGGCGATGCACGCCGGTGGTGGTCTCTTCGGTCACGCCGATGATCTGGGCGCTCTTGCGGCTGTACCAGGTGGCGTCTTCGGCCAGCTTGGCCTTGATGGCGGCGAACAGGATGCGTTCTTCCTCACTGCCTGGGTTGGCCAGCACGGCAGGGTTGTTTTCAGCCTGCTTGCCCAGATGCATCAGCAACGTGGCATCGCCCCCGTCATCCAGAATCATGTTGGGACCTTCGCCCTCGGTGCCCTTGGGGCCGAACTCGAAAATACGATGGGTGTAGTCCCAGTAATCTTGCAAGGACTCGCCCTTGATGGCGAACACAGGCGTCCCGTTGGCAGCGATGGCGGCCGCAGCGTGATCCTGTGTGGAAAAGATGTTGCAAGAGGCCCAGCGGACCTGCGCGCCCAGCGCCTGCAGGGTTTCGATCAACACGGCCGTTTGAATGGTCATGTGCAGCGAACCGGTGATGCGCGCGCCCTTGAGTGGCTGCTTGGCGGCGTATTCCTCGCGGATGGCCATCAGGCCAGGCATTTCCGTCTCGGCGATCTTGATCTCTTTGCGTCCCCAGTCTGCCAGACCGATATCGGTGATGGCGCAATCAGCGATCAGGGGGGATTTCAATGGTGCGTTCATGGTGGCTCCGGATGCGACGTGGTCTGAGCCATGCATCCAGACACAACTCACCCGGATACATGGGTGAGCGTCGTTGCCTGTGGGACTGGCCCCTGGAGGTAACCAGACTTGCCTTGAGCCTCACGCTTGTTCATGCGTTGCAACGCTCCTCAAAGCAAGCCGTATTATAAATGCCAGCCTCGGGTTTGTGTATATGCGCTCCCTATAATCCACTTCAACCTTGCCAATCACGAGCGTTTCATCTTGACATCCTCTCCTGCTTCTTCCGTCCACGCACTGTCTTTGGTGGCGCCTGACATGGCATGGGTAGACCAGGTCATCCAGGAAAGATTGTCCAGTGACGTCCCGTTGGTGGGCCAGGTGGCGCAATACATCATCAGTGCCGGGGGCAAGCGGGTACGGCCCGCCTTGTTGCTGCTGGTGTGTCAGGCGCTGGGCTGCGAGGACCCTAGGCGCCACGCCCTGGCCGCCGTGGTCGAATTCATCCATACCGCCACCCTGCTCCATGACGACGTGGTGGACGAATCCACGCTCAGACGCGGACGCGACACCGCCAATCAGGTGTTTGGCAACGCGGCCAGCGTGCTGGTGGGCGACTTCCTGTATTCCCGCGCCTTCCAGATGATGGTGGACGCGGGCAACATGCGCATCATGCAGGTGCTGGCCGACGCCACCAACGTCATCGCAGAGGGTGAGGTGTTGCAACTGATGAACATGCACGACGCCCACCTGGATGAAGAGGCCTATCTGCGCGTGATCCGTGCCAAGACGGCCAAACTTTTCGAGGCCAGTGCCCGGCTGGCTGCCATTCTGGCCGGCTCCGATAGCGACACCGAAGCCCGGTGTGCTGCCTATGGACAGGCCCTGGGCGCTGCCTTTCAGGTGGTGGATGACGTGCTGGACTATGAAGGCGAGACGACTGAGCTGGGCAAGAACCTGGGTGATGACCTGCGAGAAGGCAAGATGACGCTGCCACTCATTGCCACACTCAAGCACTGTCCAGCGGAGGACGCCCAGTTGATCCGCACGGCTATCGAAACGGGGCAGACCGACCAACTCGACGCCATCGTTCGCATCGTCCGCGATTCAGGCGGTCTGGCCCAGGCTCGAGCCACTGCCATGGCCGAGGCGCAACGCGCCATCGATGCAGCACGGGCCCTCCCCCCCGGCGCAGCCACGCAGGCTTTGGTACAATTAGCGGCTGTCTTGCTGGAGCGCCGCTCCTGATTTCAAGGCATTGCGGGGTGTAGCTTAGCCTGGTAGAGCGCTACGTTCGGGACGTAGAGGCCGGAGGTTCGAATCCTCTCACCCCGACCACGCTCCCCTCACCCGATCAGACGCGTTTCTCGGCTCAGCTTGAACATCGCCGCCGTCTGGACCAACTCTTCTGATTGCGACTTGAGACTGCTGGCGGCGGCGGCCATCTGCTCCACCAGCGCGGCGTTCTGCTGGGTGTTCTGGTCTATCTGACTGACCGCTTCCGTGACTTGGGCCAGACCCATCGCCTGCTCCTGACTGGCATCGCTGATACCGGCCATGATGTGCTGCACCTTCTGGACGGCCTGTACCACCTCGGTGATGGATGTCCCCGCCCGATTCACCAGTTCTGTTCCCGTTTCGACGCGATTGGCACTGGCGTGAATGAGGGACTTGATCTGCTTGGCTGCATCCGCACTGCGCTGCGCCAACCCGCGCACCTCGGCAGCCACCACCGCGAAGCCTCGACCGGCTTCGCCCGCCCGCGCTGCCTCCACGGCGGCATTCAAGGCCAGAATATTGGTCTGGAAGGCAATGCCATCAATCACACCGATGATGTCGCCGATTTCACGACTGGAATCGTGGATGCCTTGCATAGTGTTGACCACTTCTGCCACAACCTGCCCACCTTGCTCTGCGAGCCGGACAGCGTTTTGAACGAGTTGATTGGCCTCGGCGGCCGACGCGGCGTTCTGCTTTACCGTGGAGCCCAGCTCTTCCATGCTGGCAGCGGTTTCTTCCAGGGCGCTCGCCTGGTTTTCCGTGCGCGCCGAGAGATCGTGGTTGCCCTGCTCGATTTCAGATGAGCTGCCTGCCACGTTTTCCGAACTCTGGCGCAAGCGCGACACGAGCTCAACCAGGCGCTGCTGCATGTGATCCAGATTCTTGAGCAGATCGCCCAGCTCGTCCTTACGGTTGATCTGAATACGGCCGGTGAGATCGCCATCAGCAATCCGTCGGGCGATGTCGACCGCTTCATCCACAGGTTCTGTGACACTGCGCGGCACAAACCAGATGAGGTACAGCGCCACAAGCACCAGTACACCTGTCGTGACCATCATGGCTCACTCCGCCTGCACCACCAGATCGGCAGCTTTTCGAGCGGCATCTGACGTCCCTTCCAGGTTGAACGCCAGAATGGCCTGCATGGCGTCGAGCGCCGACTGGAACAGTTGCGGTGCCTGCTCGACAAATGCGTCCTGAGCAGCCTGCATCTCCCACGGTCCAACCGCCTCCTTCCACATGCGGACCACCTCATCCACATGCCGGAAATAGGCATCACGCTCAGCCTGAAAACGATCGTACAGTGCCTGCTCCACTGCCAACGCCGGGTCCCCCGGCTGGTACGTCAAAAGGGTGTCGGCATAAATCTGGGTGGCTGCAGCCAGTTCGCTCTGAATGGTTTGCAGCTGCTGGGTCAGCGCATCGGCACCCGCCTGATCCCCGCTGCTCAACCGCTTCCCGACAGCCAGATAATGGGTCGACAGATGGTCTTTCATGCGACCCAGATTTTCGATCGCGGGGATCCAGGAATCCGCCACTTCACTGGTTTCGTACTTGATAGTCAGGTTCTGATACAGGGTAAAACCCGCACTGGCCATCGCCAGCAACAGGATGAGGCCCATGCCCAACGTGATGCGCACGCGGATACTGAGGTCGTTGAGGTTCATGTCATGTCTCCATTCGATTGAGGGGCCTGGAACGGGCAGCGCATCTGGAAGACTGCCCCGCCTGCCGCCCGGTTATGCACTGTCAACTGTCCTCCCATGACACCATGGATGATGTTGTGTGCGATGTGCAAGCCCAGGCCGCTGCCCCCTTTGCCCAGGCGGGTCGTGAAAAAAGGATCAAAAATCCGGTCCATCTTGTCAACGGGGATGCCCACGCCATCGTCTTGCACCCGGATGTCAACCCATCCGTCAGCACTCAGTCGAGCCGTGATGTCCACCTGACCCGCATCGCGATCCGGGAAGGCATGGACCAGCGCGTTCTGAATCAGATTCGTGATCACCTGCCCAAGGGGCCCTGGATACGCATTCATCTCGATGCCGTCAGGCACATCCACACGCACCTGAACAGGAGAGTGTTTGAAGGTCGGCTGCAACGTGAGCACCACCTCCTGAATCACAGACGCGAGATCGAAGGTCCGTCGCTGAGAACTGGTCTGGTCAACCGCCACCTGCTTGAAACTCGTGACCAGCTCAGAAGCGCGTCTTAAATTGCGCATGGCAATATCGGTCGCGGTTTCCACCTGCGAAACAAAGGCGTCCAGATCCGATTTGCGCAATCCGTTTGCACATTTATCCCGAAACGCCTTCAGGCGAAACTCCAGCGTCGAGACGGACATCATCCCGTTGCCGATAGGGGTATTCAGTTCGTGAGCCACACCAGCCACCAGTGAGCCCAGAGAAGCCAGCTTTTCTGACTGCACCAACTGCGCCTGGGCATTTTGCAGGTGCTCGATGGTTTCAGAAAGTTTCTGGGTACGCTGGGCAATGCGCTCTTCCAGCGCCGAGTTGAGCTGCCTCAACTCTTTTTCCATGGCGCGTTTGTCGGTGATATTGAGCATGGAACAGATCAGCAGATTCTGATCCTGGAAACGCACCAAACGCATGTAGACATCCACCCAAAGGGTCTCACCGCACTTTCGGCGCAATTTGCCCAGGACGCCACCCAATTCGTCGGTCTCGCGCAGCCTGGTAAACACGGCTTGCAAAACCGATTTGGGCAGGATGGTCTCATTGAGGGTGGCCTCATACCCGACCAGTTCCTCCCGGGTGTAGCCCAGCAAGGTCAACCATGCCGGATTGACATCCAGGTAATGAAATCCACCCTCGACTTCAGCCAGCACGGCCACCGCCACAGGGCTGGCCTGGAAAAACAGATTGAACTTCTCTTCACTTTCCCGAACCGCTTGCTCTTTGCGCTTGAGCTCGGTGATGTCCACATCCATGCAGACAAACAGTTTGCCTCCCTGCAAGTCGGGAATGCAGAAGGTGGTCGAGAGTATCCAGGCCGGTTGTTCGAGTCGACGCAGGATGGGGCCCTCATAGGGCCCAAACGGCTGACCATTTGCCTCGATACGTCTTAGCACCTCGACAAACTCGGCCCCCTGCTGGGGGGTGTAGATCAGCTGATCCAGGGTTTTACCCAGTGCTTCCTCGCGCGTCCAGCCCAGAACGCTCTCAGATGCGGCATTCCAGTCGACCACTCGGCCATCGCGATCAAACCACTGAATGGCCAGGCTGGGCGTGGTCTCGATGATGGCTTGCAACTGTGTCTGACGATCACGGATGTTGCCGGCCATCTGCTCCAGGCCATGGCTCAGGGCATCCAGCTCAACCACCCCGGTCTTGACCAGGGGAGCCTCATATTGACCCCGGGCAACACGGTCGGCATAGTCCAGACTTCTCTGTAGACGTTGCTTGATCAGCTGCGAGAAACCCCAGAGCAACAGCAAGCCAAAACTGACCGAGACGATGACAGTCGCTGAGGTGATACCCAGTGCTGCCCGCTCTGACGCATTCACGACAGCCGCCGGATAGCCCGCCACCACCACCCAGTCCAGCCTCTCCAGCCGGAAGGACGTTCCGACATAAACTTGGCCATCCACTTCAAACGGGGTGTGCAGAGGCTGGGCCTGCAAAGCGGCCTGCACCAAGGGCCAATGGGAAATATTCCGGCGCAAGCCTACCCAGCTCATGTCGGGTGCCGCCACAACCTCCCCTTTGCTGTCAGTCACAATGACCACCAACCCTTCCAGGACAGCCGACTGACGGACAGCTTGCGCGAGCCTGTCGACCCCCAGTTCGAGCAACAGATAGCCTTCACTGAGAGGGGCTATGAAACTGACCACAGGCTTGTCCAACACGGGTGAGCGGTACTGATCGCTCCATAGTGGACGATTCTGCTGCTGAACCCCACGCCAGACGCTCAGCCCACTGAGATCACTGCCCAGCCATTCTCTGACACGCGGCATGTCTGGCGTCTTGACGTAGAGTTCAGCGATTCGCCCTTGTTGATCGAGGAGATAGACGCCTTGAAAGAAATCCGCCTGGCCTGTCAGCTGGGTCAAGAGCAGGCGAAAGACCGCTTGCTCGCTGGATGGTGTGCGCGCCGACTGATTGAACGAGCTGGCCAGTGACAACGCGAGCTGCTCGGCATATTGGAGGCTGATGTCCACATGGTAAGCAGCGATGCCAGCGGCCCGGCCTTGATCCGCCTGATTTTGTTCATGAACGATCGGCAAACGCCATGTGACAACCAAAACAGCGACCATGGTGGTGGCAAACAACACCACCAGCAGGAACTGCCCTACCAGTACCTGGCGGATCGTCAGCGGGGGCAGCGTCCAGCGCATCAAGTATTGACCACCATGAATTGACCGTTGACCACCTCGGTGATGTAGAGATCGCGCGATGCATCCCCATAGGCATCAAACACAATGGTTTGCTGCAATCCGTCAAAAGTCCCGATACGCTGCAACGCTTCTGCCAGGCTTTCCTGCCGTCGCTTGGCCTCATAGGCGGACAGGAGCACACTCACAGCATCGTAGGCGGCCACTTCTGCGAAACCCGGCGCACGCTGGTATCGATTCACGAATGCCTGCCGG
>JAUVYR010000122.1 GCA_030602985.1 Burkholderiales bacterium | reverse complement strand
GGCTGCAAACCGCCCAGGCGGGCCAACGCATTGATCATGGGCTGCTTGCGCCCCATCAGGTCAGCGGCGCCGGCATCCGCACGGAACTCGCGCTGGCGGCTGAACCAGGCCACGACCATGGCGGCGAGGAAACCCAGGATGATGTCCATGACGATGGTGGTGACGAAGTAACCGATGCCAGGACGATCGCTCTTCAGGATCACCCGATCCACAAAATACCCCACCACCCGACTCACGAAGACCACGAAGGTGTTCATCACGCCCTGAATAAGGGTCAGGGTGACCATGTCACCGTTGGCAATGTGCGCCACTTCGTGACCAATGACCGCTTCCACTTCTTCGCGGGTCATGCTTTGCAAAAGCCCGGTGGACACGGCGACCAGCGCCGAATTTCTGAAGGCGCCGGTGGCAAAGGCGTTGGGAGCCCCGTCGTAGATGGCCACTTCGGGCATACCGATACCGGCTTTATCCGCGAATTTCTGAACCGTCTGCACGATCCAGGCCTCATCCGCCGACTGGGGCTGGTTGATCACCCGCGCGCCGGTGCTGAACTTGGCCATGGGCTTGGAAATCAGCAGCGAGATGAAGGCGCCGCCAAAGCCGATCACCAGCGAAAAGCCGGCCAGCGCGGTCAGGTTGAGGCCGTTGGCCGTCAGGAAACGGTCAACGCCCAGGAGCCGGGTGACCGTCAGCAGCACGATCATCACGGCAACGTTGGTCAATATCAGCAACAGTACGCGTTTCATGGTCAGGGATTCTCCAACAAAATCTCGTGTGTCTGACTGGGGTCAGCGAGTCAGGTTCCCGAAAGGAGGTCACACTTTACCCGATCCATATGAGGCCGGTGTGTCGTTTCACAAGGGTGGGGCTGGCAGTCGAAACACCTGGGTATCGGCATAAAAAACCGGGTCGGCGTTGTCGGGCCACCAGCCGGGAATGCCGAGCACGGGCAGCGGCGTGAACGGTTTGGCCGCGAGCCCCTGCGGCGTCAGTTGCGCGGCCAGCCACTCATCCCAGGGGTGCACCCCCTGGCCCAGATCAATCGGCAGCTCTGGCGGCACCGGCAGGCACAACACGTGGGCGGTGATGGATTTGTAAGGCTGCACCAGCTTCTCGGTCAGGGCATGACCAAAAGTCACGGCGGTGGCCTGCGACCAGGCCTCACGCTGGTGGACCAGCAAATCCATCCAGTCACGGGCACGCAATGCCTGCCACAGCGATGCAGGCGCCTGCAACAGCAGGGCGTTTTCGTCGAACAGGGTCAATGCGTCGCGTAGCGACCCACGCGTGGGCTGGACCCCACCAGCCGCCTCAATGGCCTCGGCCTGCCAGCGATTCAAAGACCGCTTGGTCTGTGGAAAACGCATCCAGCACAGTGCATTGAACAGGTCGTGCAGGTTGTTGCGGGTGGGCACCGTGCCTGTACTGAAAATGAAGCTCTCGTAGGCCTCCCCGCCGGGCAAGGCGGACTGGGGAACGAATCGCAGCGGTGCGTCGGCGAGCGTGTTCAGCCGTGGGACGATTTCCACCCCCTCCTCCAGCAGGCCGTCAGGAAGCACCTCGGCACCCAGCAAGCGCCAGGGCGCCATCCAGGGCGCCCGCCAGTCGATCAGTGGGGGCTGACCAACCGCCATGGCAGGGTTTCGCCCGCACGCAGGGGTTTGAGCTCCGCATCGCCAAAGGGATAGCTCTCAGGCGGTGTCCAGGACTCCTTGCGCAGGGTGATGGTGTCGGTGTTGCGCGGCAGACCATAAAAGTCAGCCCCGTAAAAACTGGCAAATCCTTCGAGCTTGTCCAGCGCACCGGCCGCCTCGAACGCTTCGGCATACATTTCCATGGCGGCGTGGGCGGTGTAGCAACCCGCACAGCCAGTGGCGTGTTCTTTCAGGTGGGCCGGGTGCGGCGCACTGTCGGTACCGAGGAAAAATTTGGGGCTGCCGCTGGTCGCCGCCTTCACCAGGGCCAGGCGATGGGTTTCGCGCTTGAGCACCGGCAGGCAGTAGTAGTGGGGGCGTATCCCACCCGTGAAGATGGCGTTGCGGTTGTACAGCAGGTGGTGCACCGTGATGGTGGCGGCCAGATGGTCGTCGGCCTCGGCCACATACTGCGCCGCATCCTGGGTGGTGATGTGCTCCAGCACGATCTTGAGTTCCGGGAAATCCTTGCGCAGCGGCGCCAGCTTTTCCTCGATGAACACGGCCTCGCGGTCAAACAGGTCGATATCGGCGCTGGTGACTTCGCCATGGATGAGCAGCAGCACACCGGCGCGCTGCATGGCCTCCAGGGTTTTGTAGGTCTTGCGGATATCGGTCACGCCCGCGTCGCGGTTGGTGGTGGCTCCAGCCGGGTAAAGCTTGCAAGCCACCACGCCGGCCTCCCGGGCGCGCATGATTTCGTCGGGGGGTAGGTTGTCGGTCAGGTAGAGCGTCATCAGGGGTTCGAAGTGAACCCCAGGCGGCACGGCAGCCAGAATGCGTTGCTTGTAGGCCAACGCCTGGGCCGCGGTGGTGACCGGCGGGCGCAGGTTGGGCATGATGATGGCCCGGCCAAACTGGGCGGCGGTATGGGGCACCACCGTGTTCAGGGGGGCGCCGTCGCGCACATGCAGATGCCAGTCGTCGGGGCGGGTGATCGTGAGGGTCTGGATAGGGTTTGCGCTCATACGCTTATTGTCCCACTGCTTGGGCGGCCAGATGACGCTGCACTTCATCCCAGAAAGCCTGAGCGACCCGCTTGCCTTTGCGGCCCGCCGGTCGCTCCCGGTACAGACGTATTTCCAGTTCGCCCTGCCACTGGTCTTGGGGGTCGGCGGCAGTGACCAGACGGCCATCGCTCAGCGCCTGGCGGACGGCGCTGATGGGCAGAAAGGCCACGCCGTGGCCTTCGATGGCCATGGCCTTGAGGCTCTCGGAGGTGTCTGTCTCGTACACCCGGTCCAACGCAACCGGGGTGGAGGACTGGCGCAGCACCCAGTCGACCACACGGCTCAGGTAGGCCCCGGGGGCGTAGGCCAGAAAGGGCACGGGGTCGGCGGGCCGCCCCGGCAGGCGGTGCAAGGGCTCGCCACGCGCGTCGGGCTTGACGAAGGGCATCACCACCTCCTGCCCCAGCGACATCCATTCATAACGATCGGTATCCAGCTGGATGGGCTGCGAAGCATGGTGGTAGGCCAGCAGCAGGTCGCAACTGCCTTCGGTCAGGCGCATGACCGCGTCGTGCACGTTGAGGGCAATCAGGCGGCTTTTTACCGGGCCCACCACACCGCGCAATTCGGACAGCCAGGCCGGATAAAAGGTGAAAGCCAGCGTGTGCGGCACGGCGAATTCGATCGTGTCCTTGGCCACGGCCGTGTGCTGGCGCAGCATGGAACGGGTGGTCTGCAAGGTTTGCAGCAAGTCCAGCGCCTGGTCGTACAGCGTCTGGCCAGCGGGGGTGAGCCGCGTCGGGTAAGACGAACGATCCACGAGGTCGGTGCCTGCCCAGGCTTCGAGCGACTGGATACGCCGCGAAAACGCCGGCTGGGTCACATGGCGCAACTGAGCCGAACGGCTGAAGCTGCGGGTTTCGGCCAGACTGACGAAATCTTCAAGCCATTTGGTGTCCATGGTGGTTGTCTCCGTCGAGATGCGGCTTGTTGTCTTTCGCGCTTTGTTGCAAGGCCCACATCTCGGCATAGCGCCCGCCCGCCCCGAGCAGGTCGGCATGGCGGCCCCGCTCCACGATGTGGCCATGCTCCAGCACGATGATCTCATGGGCATCGACAACCGTCGAGAGCCGGTGGGCAATGACCAGCGTGGTCTTGTGCCGGGCCACGCTTTTGAGTTCGGCCTGGATGGCGCGTTCGTTGCCCGAATCCAGCGCCGAGGTAGCCTCATCAAAAATCAGGATGGGCGGGTTCTTGAGCAGGGTGCGGGCAATCGCCACGCGTTGCTTCTCCCCGCCAGAGAGCTTGAGCCCCCGCTCACCCACCAGCGTCTGATACCCCTTGGGCAACTGGCGAATGAAGTCGTGGATGTGCGCCGCCTGGGCCACCGCCACCGCCGCCTCGTGGCCGGCATCGGGACGACCGTACAGGATGTTGTACTCAATGGTGTCGTTGAACAGCACCGTGTCCTGCGGCACGATGCCGATGGCCTGACGCACGCTGTCCTGCGTGACGGACCGGATATCCTGCCCGCCAATCGTGATGCGGCCCTCTGACCCATCGGCGGGGCGTCCTGACCAGCCCACGTCATAAAACCGGTAGAGCAGCCGCGCCAGCGTGGATTTGCCCGACCCTGAGGGCCCGACCACCGCCACGGTTTTGCCCGCCGGAATGGTGAAACTGACCCCGTGCAGGATGTCGCGCTCCTTTTCGTAGGCAAAGTGCACGTTCTCAAACCGCACCTCGGGCGGGCCATCCAGTTGCAAGGGCTGCGCGCCGGGCGTATCGGCAATTTCGCGCTCCTTGTCGAGCAGGGTGAACATCTTGTCCAGATCGGTCAGGCCCTGCTTGATCTCTCGATACAGCACACCCAGGAAGTTCAACGGGATGTACAACTGGATCATGAAGGCATTGATCATGACAAAGTCGCCCAGCGTCATGTGCCCCTGGACCACTCCGGTGGTCGCACGCCACAGAATGGCCACCAGCGCCGTGCCGATGATGAGCTGCTGACCCGCATTGAGCATGGACAGCGTGGACTGGCTTTTCAGGCGGGCCTTGCGCAGACGCTCCAGTGCCTCGTCGTAGCGGCGGGC
>JAUVYR010000026.1 GCA_030602985.1 Burkholderiales bacterium | reverse complement strand
CGACAGGTAGGCCGGGTCGATGCGGGGTGGGGCCATTGGATCGGCGCTGTGCAGCCCCACCCGCCCCCGCGAGTGCGGACGCAGCACACACACATGGCACGACAAGCCATAACCCAGGTGCAGCTTGCGGGCATGGTCGTCGACGATGGACACACAGAAATGCAGTTGCAGATCGGGCCGACTCAGCGCGCTGCTGGAGCGGAAAAACGCGCCGCCTTCGGCAATCGGTGAAGTGAGGATGCCCGTGCCCTCGCGCCGCCACTGCTGCCATGCTTTCCACTGTTGCACTGCAGGGCCCAAACCCAGGCCAAACAGGTCGTTGCGGCGGGACTGATAAGACAGGATCACGTCCAGATGGTCTTGCAGGTTGGCCCCCACCCCGGCCAGCGCGTGCCTCACGGGAATGCCGTGCCGCTGCAATTCGTTTGTGGGACCAATGCCCGACAACATGAGCAACTGCGGCGACTGAAAGGCCCCGGCACACAGCACCACCTCACGCCGGGCGTGCCAGGTGACCGTTCGCCCGGCATGGCGGCCCTCCACGCCGGTGGCGCGCTGGCCTTCCAGCAGCACCCGGGTGGCGTGGGCACCGGTGAACACGTGCAGGTTGGGCCGGTCCATGATGGAGTGCA
Source organism: Burkholderiales bacterium (assembly GCA_030602985.1). Lineage (GTDB taxonomy): Bacteria > Pseudomonadota > Gammaproteobacteria > Burkholderiales > Burkholderiaceae_C > UBA997. The sequence continues at coordinate 20,837 of JAUVYR010000026.1, read as the reverse complement.
GATAGCCCGCCGCCGCCGAGCAGCGCTGGCCGCGCCGCTCGCCTTCGTGAAACTGCGTCACCTGATACAGAAACGCCCCCTCCTGCTGGGGCCCGTTGTAGTCCGGGTTGGGGGCCAGCCCCTGGGCGGCACAGGCCTGCACAAAAGCCGCGCTGGCCGGGCTGGGGCTGCACTGGTCGGCCACCTGCAATGGGCCGCCCACGCCGCGCCATTCGTTGGCGCCTCGCTGGTTGTGCTCAGCCTTCAGGAAGTAGGGGAGCACCTCGTCGTGGGACCACCCCGTGGCGCCAGCGGCGGCCCAGTCGTCGTAGTCCGATGCATGGCCACGCACATACAGCATGGCGTTGATGGCCGACGACCCCCCAAGTGCCTTGCCACGGGGTTGGTAGCCCTGGCGACCGTTCAGGCCCGGCTGCGGCACCGTGTCAAAGGCCCAGTTGTTCACCTTCACTGGTCGCCCCGGCAGCATGGCCACCACGCCCGTGGGCAGGCGCACCAGCAGCCCGCGCCCGTCGCCCCCCGCTTCCAGCAGAGCCACAGTGACGTGGGGGTCTTCACTCAGGCGGGCGGCCAGCACGCTGCCAGCGGAGCCACCGCCCACAATGACGAAATCGAAGGTGTCGGTGGTGTGAGGTGATGCCATATGAGGGTGTCCGGATTGGCACCCATCCTAGCCCGAGGCAGGGTGATAATGAAATCAGGATGTTCCCGAGTCACCTTTCATACCCTTCACCATGAACCAGACCCCCGCCTCGATTGGCCACTACGTGCAAGGCCAGACCCTGAACGGCACCAGCGGCCGCGCACAAGACGTGTTCAACCCCGCCACGGGCGCCGTGACCGGCCGTGTGGCCTTGGCCAACCGCACTGAAGTGGACACCGCCGTGGCCGCTGCACAGGCCGCCTTCCCCGCCTGGGCCGACACCTCGCCGCTGCGCCGCGCGCGTGTGATATTCAAGTTCCTGGAGCTGCTCAACCAGCACCGCGACACGCTGGCACGGATGATCACTGCCGAGCACGGCAAGGTGTTCACCGACGCACAGGGCGAGGTGACGCGCGGCATCGAGATCGTCGAATTCGCCACCGGCATTCCGCAGCTGCTCAAGGGCGACTACACCGAGCAGGTATCCACCGGCATCGACAACTGGACCATGCGCCAGCCGCTGGGCGTGGTGGCCGGTATCACGCCGTTCAACTTCCCGGTCATGGTGCCCATGTGGATGTTCCCGGTGGCCATTGCCTGCGGCAACACCTTTGTGCTCAAGCCCAGCCCCATCGACCCTTCACCCAGCCTGTTCATGGCGGAGTTGCTGAAGCAGGCCGGCCTGCCCGACGGGGTGTTCAACGTGGTGCAGGGCGACAAGGAAGCGGTGGACGCGCTACTCCACCACCCCGACGTGAAGGCCATCAGCTTCGTCGGCTCCACCCCCATCGCGAATTACATCTACGAAACCGGCGCCCACCACGGCAAGCGCGTGCAGGCGCTCGGCGGCGCCAAGAACCACATGGTTGTCATGCCCGACGCCGACGTGAATCAAGTAGTGGATGCGCTCATCGGCTCGGCCTATGGCTCGGCGGGCGAGCGCTGCATGGCCATCAGCGTGGCCGTGCTCGTGGGCGATGTGGCCGACCAGATCATGCCCGCGCTGGTGGAGCGCACGAAATCGCTGAAGGTGCTCAACGGCACGAACCTGGCCGCCGAAATGGGCCCCATCGTCACCGAAGCGGCGCGCCAGCGCATCACCGGCTACATCGAGGCCGGGGTCATGGAAGGCGCGCAACTGCTGGTGGATGGCCGTGGCTTTGACGGCACCCAAGCCGGTGAGGGATGCGGGACCGACACATCCGGCGGCTTCTGGCTCGGCGGCACGCTGTTCGACCACGTCACGCCCGAGATGAAAATTTACAAGGAAGAGATCTTCGGCCCGGTGTTGTGCTGCGTGCGCGTGCCCGACTTTGCCACGGCGGTGCAGCTGATCAACGACCACGAATTCGGCAACGGCACCAGCTGCTTCACCCGCGACGGCAACGTGGCGCGCGAATTCGCGCGGCGCATCCAGGTGGGGATGGTGGGCATCAACGTGCCCATTCCGGTGCCCATGGCCTGGCACGGCTTCGGTGGCTGGAAGCGCAGCCTGTTCGGCGACATGCACGCCTACGGTGAAGAAGGTGTACGCTTCTACACCAAGCAAAAGAGCGTGATGCAGCGCTGGCCCGAAAGCATTGCCAAGGGGGCCGAGTTCGTGATGCCCACCTCCAAATAAACCCATCGACCGCCGCCCATGCCCGACAACAGCCCCTACGACCCCGAAGAAGGTGACTGGCAGACGCTGGAAACCTTTTTCAGCCCCACCGAGGCGTACCTGATGCAGGGCACCCTGCAGGCGGCGGGTATTCCGACCATCGTGGCCGACGACCAGATGGTGCAGACCCACAGCCTGCTGGCCAGCGTGATCCAGGTGCGGGTCATGGTGCCGGAGCGCCGCATGGAGGCTGCGCAAGCCGTGCGTGAAGCGTGGCACCGTGGGGACTTCGCCCTGCCCGATGACGACACCCAGTACCTCAACAGCCCATGAGCGAGCTGGCGTTTGACTACATCGTCGTCGGGGCGGGCACGGCGGGCTGTCTGCTGGCCAACCGCTTGAGCGCCAACCCGGCCCACCGGGTGCTGCTGCTGGAAGCGGGCGGCCCAGACAACCACCCCTGGATTCACATCCCGGTCGGCTATCTGTATTGCATCGGCAACCCGCGCACCGACTGGCTCTACCAGACCGAACCCGACGCCGGGCTCAATGGCCGCCGGTTGCGCTACCCACGCGGGAAGACGCTGGGCGGCTGCAGCAGCATCAACGGCATGATCTACATGCGCGGGCAAAGCCGCGATTACGACCAGTGGGCCGAACTCACCGGCGACGACGCTTGGCGCTGGGCCCAATGCCTGCCGGACTTCATGGCCCACGAAGACCACTACCGGCTTGACGCCGAGGAAGCAGGCCTGAGCGATCCTTTGCATGCCACCTTGCACGGTCACCGCAACCTGAGCAGCACGGGCGAATGGCGGGTGGAAAAGCAGCGCCTGCGCTGGGACATCCTCGACGCGTTCGCTCAGGCCGCCCAGCAGGCCGGTATCCCCGCGACCGACGACTTCAATCGCGGCAGCAATGAAGGGGTGGGTTACTTTGAGGTGAACCAGCGCAGCGGCTGGCGCTGGAACGCGTCCAAGGCGTTTTTGCGGCCGGTCCAGCACCGCCCCAACCTGACCGTCTGGACCCGCGCGTCGGTCCAGCGCCTGTGCCTGGAGCGTGACCGGACGGGGGCCCTGCGGTGCGTCGGCGTGAATGTCATCCGCCAGGGCCAGCACTGGGCTGTCCAGGCCCGTCGGGAAGTGTTGCTGAGTGCGGGGGCGGTGAATTCACCGCAGTTGCTCCAGCTCTCGGGCATAGGGCCAGGGGCGCTGCTGCAACGGCATGGCATACCGGTGGAGACCGATTTGCCCGGCGTGGGCGCACAGCTGCAAGACCATCTGCAGATTCGTGCCGTTTTTCAGGTGCAAGGCGTCAAAACCCTGAACACGCTGGCCAATAGCCTGTGGGGCAAGGCCCTCATCGGGCTGGAATACGCCTGGCGGCGCAGCGGCCCCATGAGCATGGCTCCCAGCCAGCTGGGCGCGTTCACCCGCAGCTCACCCGCTTACGAATGGCCCAACGTGCAGTACCACGTGCAGCCGCTCAGTCTGGAGGCTTTCGGCGAACCCCTGCATGCCTTCCCCGCGTTCACGGCCAGCGTCTGCAACCTGAACCCGACCAGCCGGGGCACCGTGCAGATCCGTTCCCCGCGCCCGGAAGACGCTCCCGCCATCGCGCCGAACTATCTCTCCACCCCGGAAGACCGGCAGGTGGCCGCCGACAGCCTGCGCCTGACACGGCGCATCGTGAACCAGCCCGCCCTGGCGCCTTACCAACCCCAGGAAGTCAAGCCCGGCGTGCAATACCAGTCCGACGAGGAATTGGCCCGGTTGGCAGGCGACATTGCCACCACCATTTTTCACCCGGTCGGCACCACCGCCATGGGGCATGACGGGGAACCGCAGGCCGTCCTCGACAGCCACTGTCGGGTGCGCGACTGGCAACGGGGCCCATCAGGCCGAATTGCCGGTTTGCGCGTCGTGGATGCCGGCGCCATGCCCAGGATCACCAGCGGCAATACCAACAGCCCGACGCTGATGATCGCGGAAAAAGTGGCACGATGGGTCATCAGCGGCGATGGGCTCACCGAATACGGTACAGGGTTTCTCCCAATGCCCGATTCTGGTGCACCGAAATAGAATCAATGCACTCGTGATCAGCAGCACATCTGCTGATACACCGAGAGGACCGAGGAGACACCCCAAAGCAAAACCATTTCTCAGCGTCCCAAGAGATGCTTTTTTTTGAATGCCAGCTTCATGCTGGCATTTTTTATGGTGCTGGGTCAGGCTCGAACGTCGAGCAGTCGCCCCAGCATGTCGTCGGCGGTTTTCACGACTTGCACATTCGCCTTGAAAGCATAGGTCGCGGCTTTCTGGTCCACCATGTCCTGAACCAGATCGGCCCCAGGCCGGAGGGCTTTCTCCACGCGAGCGGTGACGCCGCCCCCGTCTGGCTGGGCCTGCTGACGAACCAGATCGCGCCGGAAATCATTGGTCTGGGCATTGGCCACATTGTTGGCAGCCGCGCTCAGTCGCAGTTGCGACACCTGCAGACCCGAGACCGCTGTGCTCAATACCGATTCCATCTCATCATTCCTCCTGTGGGCAGTTTAAGGCGATCCCAGTCGGTCGGCAAGCCCCCACTGGATCAACTCCCAAGGACCCTTTCGCATGCATGTGACGAATCCCCAGCGCCCGCCCCAACCCGCGTATGTGCCGCAGATCCGGCTTTACCAGAATTGGCTGCGTGAAGAGCGCGGACAGGTGTTCGAGAACTACGATGCGCTGTGGCAATGGTCAACAACCGATCTGGCGGGCTTCTGGCAAAGCATCTGGGACTATTTCGACGTGCCATCGCCCACCCCCCACCGTTGCGTGCTGGAGGGCGGCCCCATGCCGGATGTCCACTGGTTTCCTGGCGCCCAGGTCAATTATGTGCATCAGGTCCTGCGCCATGTGGCACCCGCGCACGCAGCAGGCCAACCTGCGATCATCAGTGACGATGAAACCGGGCGCGTGCGCACGATGGATTGGCCCACGTTGCGGCAGCAAGTGGCCACGATGGCACAGGCTCTGAAGCGGCTGGGTGTCGAGCCTGGCGACCGGGTGGCCGCCTACCTGCCCAATGTACCGGAAACAGCGGTGGCCTTCCTCGCCTGTGCGAGCGTGGGTGGAGTCTGGAGCGTGTGTGCCCCGGACATGGGCACGGCCGCCGTGCTGGACCGTTTCCGTCAGATCGAGCCCAAGGTACTGATCGCGTCCGATGGGGTGTACTACGGCGGCCGGCCGATGGATCGTGCCGCCACTGTGGACGCCCTGCGCGAGGGGCTGCCGACCATCGAGCAGGTGATCGTGCTGCGCACGCCTTATGCCGCGAGCCAAGTGGCCGATGCCCATGACTGGCAGGCACTGATCGAGGGGGCCGATGACGCCACCCATGAACCACTCTGGCTGCCTTTTGATCACCCACTCTGGATCGTGTATTCCAGCGGCACCACCGGCTTGCCCAAACCGATCGTGCACAGCCATGGCGGCATCCTGCTGACCATGCTGAGCATGAAGATCCTGCACAACGATGTCGGCCCCAGCTATGCCGCGAACAGTCTGGGCGAACGCTTCCACTGGTACAGCTCCACTGGCTGGGTGATGTGGAACGCCCAGATCGCCGGGCTGGCCGGAGGCACGACCATCGTGCTGTATGACGGCAACCCCGCCGGCCGCAAGGAAGCGCCTGACTGGACGGTGCTCTGGCGATTCGCGGCGCGCCACGGCGTCACCTACTTCGGCGCGGGCGCAGCCTATTACACGAACTGCATGAAAGCAGGCATCGACCTGCCCGGCCTGCAAGCGAATGGCCACGATCTGACACGTATCCGTGCGCTGGGCTGCACCGGCTCGCCATTGCCCGAAGACGTGCAGCGCTGGGGTACCGCCCAGTTTGAGGCGCTGGGCACGCCCGGGATCTGGTGGGTGAACATCTCGGGCGGGACCGACTTCTGCGGCGCTTTCATTGGTGGGCACAGAGAGTTGCCCCAGGTGCCGGGCCAGATGCAGTGCCGCCAGCTCGGCTGTGCCGTGGAGGCCTGGAGCGAAGACGGCAAACCCCTGATCGATGCCGTGGGCGAGCTGGTCTGCACACAGCCCATACCGTCCATGCCGTTGTATTTCTGGAACGATCCCGGCAAACAACGGTATCTGTCCAGCTATTTCGACATGTATCCCGGCGTCTGGCGTCATGGGGACTGGCTCAAGATCGGGCGTGACGGTGGCTGCGTGATCTATGGCCGCTCGGACGCCACCATCAACCGGCACGGCCTGCGCATGGGCACCAGCGAGATCTACGCCGCCGTGGAAACCCTGCCCGACATCCTGGACAGCCTGGTCGTGGACCTGGAGTACCTCGGTCGACCCAGCACCCTGCTGTTGTTTGTGGTGCTGCGCCCTGGTGTGCCATGGGACTCGGCACTGCAATCGCGCATCCATGCTGCGATCCGGACCGCGCTGTCGCCCCGGTTTGTGCCTGATGAAGTCATTCCGGTGGCTGAAGTGCCACGGACCCTGAGCGGCAAGAAGCAGGAGCTGCCCATCAAGAAGCTGCTGCTGGGGCATCCGGTGGAACGCGTGGTGAATCGGGAGGCCATGGCCAATCCAGACTGTCTGGCCTGGTATGTCGACTTTGCGGCCCGGCGACAGGCACAATAGGGGCGTGACTCAGCACATACACGACGAACTCGATCGCCTGCGGCGGCGTGGGCCGGTACGCGACATCATCATTCCTCCTTGTCCGGAGCTGCTGAGGCAGCTGCAGGTCGCCATGGCCCATGCCGAGCCCGATCTGGCCACCCTGGACCGGATCGCCAGCGCTGACGTGGCCATGGCAGCGGCCCTGATCCGGCTGGCCAACAGTTCGCTGTATGCCCTCGCCCAACCGGCCCAGACGGTCGGGCAGGCCCTGCTTGTGCTGGGTGCACGTCCCGCCGCCCAGATCCTGAGCGCCTTTCTGACGCAGCATGCCCTCCAGGTGCACTCTCCGCTGCTGGACCATTTCTGGGAAACATCGACCCGGCGAGCACTGGCCTGCGAGCACATCGGCCATCAACTCTACGGGATGGACGCTGGCCTCGCCTACAGTTTCGGCTTGTTCTGCCATGTGGGCATGCCGGTGATGCTGCGCGGGGTCAGGGGCTATGGCAGCACCATCACCGAAGCACTGGCGCGACGGGACCGCACATTCATCCAGACTGAAAACGCCAATCACCGGACGGACCATGCCGTGGTGGGGGCCATCGTCGCGAAGACCTGGCATTTGCCCGCCGACGCCGCCGTAGCCATCCGGCTGCATCATGACTTCAGCTGCCTGCCGGATACCCGGTTCTCAGCCACTGTGCGCCACCTGGTTGCCATGGGTCTGATCGCCGACCATCTGGTCCAGACCCACGAAGGCCTGCCCGAGTCAGCTGACTGGGCGCGCCATGGCGCCGCCTGCATGGCCCATCTGCAAGTGGGTCGCAGCGAAGTGGACTTATGGGTAGACGAACTGCATGCGGCCTTTGAGGCAGTCCAGATCGACTGAACCCCGCCCGAGCGAGCCCGTCAGGCGCGACGGCTGACCAGGACGATGCCTGCGGCGACACCCACCAACGCCAGTACCAGGGCCAGAGTCAGCGGCTCACCCAGCAGCCCGACACCAAACAGCAACGCGAACACCGGGGTCAGAAACACGAAGGTGGACATCTGTGTGGCCGGGTAATGGCGCAGCATCCACATCCAGACCAGGTAGCTCGCGAAAGCCCCAATCACGGTCTGCAAGGCAATCGACCCCCAGGCCAGGCCGGAGTAGTCGAAACGCCAGGGTTCACCCAGAATCAGCGACAGTATCGGCGCCAGCACGGCCGTGACCGCCACCTGATAGAACAGCGTCTTTTCTGCGCTGGCCTGGGCCAGCAAGGTGGTGCGGATGACCAGCGTAGTCAACCCCCAGAAAATCCCCGCCGTCAACGCGATGGCGTCGCCCATGAGCTGGGTGGGGGTTGAGTGGGCAAAGCCTTCGCTGAAGGCCACCGCCACCGAAGCAAAGGCCAGCAACAGCCCCGCCCACTGGATCTTGCGCAACTGCTCCCCGGGCACGAACTGTGGCAACAGCAGGGCCACCACAAAGGGCGAGGTGTAGAGAAAGACCGTCAGTCGGGAGGCGGTGGTGTACTGCAAGCCAATGTAGATGCAGGCGAATTCCCCCGCAAACAACAGCCCGGCGAGCAAGCCCCCTTTCAGGGTGCCATCACGCTGGAACAGTGGCACCCCACGCCATAGGCACCACAAGCCCAGCAAAACGGTGGCACCGACAAAACGCAAGGTGGCCTGCCACAGAGGTGGGACTTCGGCCACCGTGGTCTTGATGAGGATCTGCTGGAAGCCCCAGAACGCACAGCACAGCACCAGCAGGGTGATGGCCAGGCGATCCAGGTGGGTCTTGCGCTGGACGGGCGACGTCACAGCGGGTGCTCCGTGTAAAAGCGGCTCCCGTGGTACAGCAAGGGCCGCAACTCGCTGCGATGCTGGCATTGCAGGACCTCGCCGACGAAGATGAGATGGTCCCCCTCATCGTATTGGCTGCGGCTGGCACATTCGAAGGTCGCGATGGCCCCTTCGATCAGCGGGACCCCCTCGACACCGTCCACGTCGGGCAGTCCGGCCCAGCGATCGACACCCTTGCTGGCAAAGCGAGACGCCAGCTCTTTCTGCTGGGCGCTGAGCACATGAATCGCATAGTGGCTGGCTGTCTGGAAAACCGCCATCGCGCTTGATTCGCGAGAGAGACTCCACAACACCAGTGGCGGCGCCAGCGAGACCGAATTGAAGGAACTGACCGTGAGGCCGACTCGTGCTCCGTCCGGCGCGCGTGCGGTCACGATGGTGACTCCCGTGGCGAAACGCCCCAGCGCGGTGCGGAACAGGTCGGTCGAGAGCATCCGTCAGGCACCCGCGTCCAGCACAGCCACGCGATCGCGACCCAGGCGCTTGGCCTGGTACAACGCACGATCCGCCAGCAGCAGCAAGGTGTCCGCCCCCATACCTGCTTCGGGGTGCACAGCTGCCACTCCAGCGCTGAGGGTGAGCACACCGCGGGCAGCCCCCTCGTGAGGAATGCCCAAGGCCCGTGCCGCATCGACCGCGCCATGCGCCAGCCTGAGTGCACCTGCAAGCTCGGTGTGCGGCAGGAGCATGGCGATTTCTTCCCCGCCATAACGACACACCACATCTCGCGGTCGACTGGCCAGGGACTCGATGAGCCCGGCCACCTGGCGCAGGCATGCGTCGCCCTGCTGATGACCGTACCGATCGTTGTATTCCTTGAAATGGTCCACATCAAGGAGCACCAGCCCAAGGGATTCCTGCGCCCGCAAGGCGTGCCGCCATTCGCGATCGAGCATCTCGTCAAAATGACGTCGATTGCCAATGTCCGTCAAAGCATCGACGTGGGCCATGGCATGCATGCGCTCGGCTTGCTGCTTGAGCAGGCGCTCACGCACGACGGCTGGTGTGACATCGCTCACCTGGACGAGAACATACCGTTCACCCGCTTCCTTGACGGTGGCGGCGCCCATGGGAATGATCTGGATGGACTGCCGCAAGCGCGTCTGCTCGTTGGCGGGGCCTGTCGTGGGGTACAGCGGAAAGGCCGTTGCATGCAGAGTCTCGGACAACAACGCCGGAAATCCGGTCTGCATGGCCTGGTGCAGGCGGCGCTCGAATTCACCGCCCTGCAGCTCGGGGAAGCAGGCAAACAGGGCGCGCCCCTGCACATCCACCGGTTTGAGTCGAGCCCGCTTGAGCATCCAGGGATTGGCGAAACACACAGTCAACGACTGGTCCAGTACCATGAGTCCGCCCTGAACGTTTCTGAGCGCCCAGGCCACCCAGGGCGCCGAGATATCGGGCTGCATCAGGCACCCCTTTCAAGCTTGTTCAGGAAGGCTGATACTTTCTGTTCCAGCAATCCGGTCGACGGCATGTCCAGCAAAAAGGCCAGATACCCTTCGATGCTGCGTGTGGCGATGGTGAATCGCACCTGCAAACTGAGCAAGGGCTCGGTCACATCCCGCCCCGACAGCAGGACGTCGGACACAATGCCCAGTTCCACCTCAGGCAGCGAGCCGTCAAGAGCGATGTCGAGGTTGTCAGACACACTGGCCACCACGGCATTCAGCAGGATGTTGCCGATTTCGGCCAATGCCTCCTGCTCCATTTCACCGAGATCTTCCAGCGGGACTTCATGGCCCACCATGATCTGTACCAGCTGCAGGCTCTGATCCGCCGGGAACATCAGGATGGCGTCCGTGATGAGGTCGCCCTGGAAACCCTGTCGCACAGCGCTGACTCGGCGATCCTCGCCTTGGGACAGCTGGCGGATCACCTCCTGCTTGGGCAGCAGCTGAATGCGCGGAATACTCAGCTCAACCGGCTCACCCGCCAGCTGGCTCAGGGCATCAGCCGCGAGACCGACTCCCATGTTGAACACTTCGGTCAGGCCGTCCAGTTCCAGTTCGGACAGATTCATGGGGCGGCCTGAAAGTGATCGACGGCCTGCTGTATGGCCTGCGCCGTGACGGGTTTCTGGATGAACTTCACACCCAGCTGCGCGGCACGTTCACGGCTGCTTTCCTGAATGTTGGCAGTCAGCAAGACCAATCGTACCTGCGGGAGGGTGGCCTTGAGCTGCTCAGCCGCGTCGAACCCGCTGATCCCTGGCATGTTGACGTCCATGGTGACGTAATCAGGCGCCCATGCGGCGGCATTCGCCACGGCTTCATCCCCGGAGGCGGCTTCAAGCACGTCCCAGCCCAGTTGCAGGCTTTCCACCTTGGACTTGATGATCATGCGGGACACCCGGCTGTCATCGACGATCAGCAGTTTTTTAGCCAATTCAGTTCCTCTATTGTGGCTGTATTCTCGCTCATCTTCCATCAGACAGCTTGAAACGTCAGCCCAAGCCGGTCACCAGGGTGGCCGTATCAATCACGCACTGTGGCCGAAACGGCTCCTGCTCCCCCTTGACCTCATACCCGAGGGGATTGGCCACCACTCTGCACCGTCCCTGCCAGTAGTCCTGGGGCCAGTGCAAGTGACCATGCAACCAGAGGTCTGCCTGGGGCAACCAGTCGTCGAGGCTGTTGCAGAAGCCGGCCGTGCCCGGATTGACGCCATATCGGGGATCCTGGCTGCGCAGGCTGGGTGCAAAGTGGGTCACGACCACGGTTTCCCCCTTCCACGGGGTTCGCAAGGCGTCCTGAAGCCATTGCTGACAGTCGAGTGCTTGCGCTCGCATGGCTGCGGCATCAAAGAGCTGGCTGTTTCGTGTGGTCTGCATTTTGGCCAGGTAGTGATTGGCTGCGCGAAAAGCCCGTTCTCGCAGCTTCAGTCGCCGGGCCCAAGGGTCGACTGGCAATCCTTTGCCGGGCTTGGGCAGATCGGCCAGGGCATCGTAATCGCTCCACAAGGTCGTCCCAACGAAGCGCACTGCCCCCATGGCCACCACGCTTTGCTCCAGCCAGAGGATGCCCAGCCGATCACACGTGGCGCGCAGTTGGGCGTGCGCCATATCCCAATCAAGGCCATCGTACTCGTGATTGCCCGGGCAGAAAAGCACGGGTACGGGCCAACCGGCATACTGAGGCAACGGAGAAAAACGCTGCAATCCCCAGTCCGGCTCTTCCATGACCGACCCATCGGCTCGGCGTTGATACGAAGCGATGTCCCCTGCCAGCACCAGCACATCTGCCTCTGCCGCCGGCTCGGGCTGAAAGCCAGGATTGGCTTCCAGGTGGATGTCACTCATCAATTGAATCTTCATGCCTTGTCTTCCTGCCGGGCGGTTCGTGCAATCAGGTCACGCAGCCACTGCTGCGGGCTGAGTGCATGGGTCTGGCGATGCCAGAGCATGTCGACCCGCACGTTGGGCATCTCCAGCGGGATCGGGCGCTGCACCAGCGTGTGCCCTTGCCCGGTCATGCTCACGAAATGGCTCGGCAGTACGGTGAGAAGGTCTGAACTGGCGACCACCAGGCCCGCCGTGAAGAACTGGTTCACAGTCAGCACCACCCGCCGCCGGCGCGACAGAGTCGCCAGGGCTTCGTCCACAAACCCCCAGGGACGTCCCGAGAAGCTGACCAGCAGATGCTGGGCCGCGCAGAACTCATCGAGCGACAGATCGCGGGAGGCCAGCGGGTGGTTGTGTCGCATGACCACCACGTAGTCGGTTTCGTAGAGGCGACGGGCCTGAAAGGGCGGAACATGCTCCTGTAGGTGCGGCGCCGCCAGTTCGGCCATGACACCCGGGAAGTGCCCGATCGCCAGGTCCACGTCGCTGTTTTCCAGCAGGGTGCGCGGGTCGCGTGTGGTAAGGGGCAGCACGCGCAGGCTGACCATGGGTGCTTCCTGCGCCATGCGTTGCACCAGACCGGGCATGATCTTGGCGGCGGTGGCATCAGCCATGGCCAGGACAAAATGGTGGGCCGTGGATGCGGGATTGAAGTGCCCAGGCGCGAGCGCTTTCTGCAACTGGGCCAGCGACTCACGCACCGTGGGCCACAGCATGACTGCGCGGGGCGTGGGCTCGACGCCGTAGCCCGCACGGCGTACCAGATCATCACCCACCAGTTCACGCAAACGCCTGAGCGCATTGCTCACGGCGGGCTGGGTCATGGACAGGTTGTGGGCGGCTCGTGTCAGGTTCCGCTCGGCCATGACTTCGTCAAAGACACGCAGCAGATTCAGATCCAGCGTTCGAAAATTCAGGTCATTCATTTCCCTTGGAAATATAAGCCATCATAAAAATAAATTGGCATGACACGCGGGTTTACCCTAATATTCAACCCCATCATGTTGCAACGCAGCATTTGGAGGATATTCATGACCCCCTATCACCCTTCTTCATCGATGCCCGCCTCGGCCACGAACGGCGCCTCTCGTCAAGCGTCGTCTGTGGGCCGTCCGTTGGCTGCGCTCTTGCTGGCCGCTGCGGTGGCCGCCCTGGCCGTTGCCGCTGATCGCCTGATGGCGTCATGGGCCGACGAGCACCTGCTGGCGACATGGGTCGCCCTCTGGGCTGTCGTCTTTGCAGGCAGCCTGGTTTTGGCCGGGACGATGCGCCGCGTCGCCCAGCGGGTGGTGTTGTCACTGGACGCCTGGGCCCGCCAGCGCGCCGAAGCCCGCGCCGAGGCCCGGGCACTGATTCTGGCTCGCCAGGACCCACGACTGATGGCCGAAATCCAGGCGGCTCGCGACCGCGCTGAGATGGTTCAGGCTTCGGTCAAGCCCGAGGCTGACACTGCCTCACCCGTGCGCTCGCCTGCAGTCTGGTCATGGAGCCGGCCTGTGTGGGTGCACATGTATGGGCGGAATCGGGACGTTTCTTGCTATCTCTGATGCGCTGATCGCTTGAAAGTCAAAAGCCCTTGGATGCATCCAAGGGCTTTTTTTTGATCACTGGGGATCAGGCGGCGAAACGCTGCTCCAGCTGGCTGAGCGTACCGTTCAAGGCCTGCGGCAGGTGGTGTGCAAGTTTCTCGAACAGTTCGGCATGCATGCCCAACTCGGCTTTCCAGTGCTCGGGATTCATGTCGGTCACCGACTCGAACTGTGCACGGCTGAAGTCCAGGCCTTCCCAGTTGATTTCATCATAGGCAGGGCTGATGCCGAAAGCGTGGTCTTCACCTTGCACCTTGCCTTCCAGGCGGTCGATCATCCACTTGAGGACGCGCATGTTCTCGCCATAACCAGGCCAGACGAACTTGCCATCCTCACCCTTGCGGAACCAGTTCACGCAGAAAATCTTGGGCAGGGTATGCCCCGTCGCCTCCAGCTTGTGCTCCATGTCGAGCCAGTGCTGGAAGTAGTCGCTCATGTGGTAGCCACAGAAGGGCAACATGGCGAACGGGTCGCGGCGGACCACGCCCTGGGCACCGAACGCGGCGGCCGTGGTTTCCGAACCCATGGTCGCCGCCATGTAGACGCCTTCCATCCAAGTGCGGGCTTCGGTCGCCAACGGTACGGTGTTGGAACGGCGGCCCCCGAAAATGAAGGCATCAATGGGCACGCCTGCGGGATCGTCCCAAGCGGTATCCAGCGCTGGATTGTTGATGGCCGACACGGTGAAGCGAGCATTCGGGTGCGCGGCCTTGGCACCCGTTTCCTTGGCCAGTGCCGGTGTCCAGTCCTTGCCCTGCCAGTCGATGGCGTGGGCCGGGGCGTCGCCCATGCCTTCCCACCACACGTCACCGTCGTCGGTCAGGGCGACGTTGGTGAAGATGACGTCCTTGTCCAAGGAGTTCATGCAGTTCGGGTTGGTCAGGGTGTTGGTACCCGGGGCCACGCCGAAGTAACCCGCTTCGGGGTTGATGGCGTACAGCTTGCCGTCGGCGTGCGGCTTGATCCAGGCGATGTCGTCGCCAATCGTGGTCACACTCCAGCCCTTGAAAGCGGCCGGTGGGATCAGCATGGCGAAGTTGGTCTTGCCGCAGGCGCTGGGGAAGGCGGCAGCGACGTGGTATTTTTTGCCCTCGGGGCTGGTCACCCCAAGGATGAGCATGTGCTCGGCCAGCCAGCCCTGGTCGCGGCCCATGGTGCTGGCAATCCGCAGCGCCAGACACTTCTTGCCCAGCAGCGCGTTGCCGCCATAACCCGACCCGTACGACCAGATCTCGCGGGTCTCGGGGTAGTGGACGATGTACTTGGTGGTGGGGTTGCACGGCCAGGCGACGTCGGCCTGGCCGTCGGCCAGCGGAGCACCCACCGTGTGCACGCAGGGGACGAACTCGCCATCCACGCCCAGCACGTCGTACACGGCACGACCCATGCGGGTCATGTGCTTCATGTTGACCACCACATAAGGGCTGTCAGACAGCTCGACGCCGATGTGCGCAATGTGCGAGCCCAGCGGCCCCATGCTGAACGGGATCACATACATGGTGCGGCCACGCATGCAACCGTCGAACAGCGGGTTGAGGGTGGCACGCATCTCGGCGGGGGCCATCCAGTTGTTGGTAGGGCCGGCGTCTTCCTGCTTTTCCGAACAGATGAAGGTGCGGTCTTCCACGCGGGCCACGTCCGACGGGTCGGACCAGGCCAGATAGGAGTTGGGGCGCTTGGCGGGGTTGAGCTTTTTCAGCGTGCCGGCCTGCACCATCAGGTCGCACAGGCGGTTATATTCCGCTTCGCTGCCGTCGCTCCACTCGATGCGGGCGGGTTTGCACAGCGCGGCCATGTCGGCCACCCAGGCAATCAGCCTGGCGTTCTTGACGTAATCGGGCACATTGAGTTCAAGGCCCTGCATCACCGGTGCGTTCATGAGATCAACTCCAAAGTTCAGAAAGCGGATGTGGAAAGACCACGCCGCCGCCTGAGGAGTCACACGATCTCGGGATAGGGCGTCAGGCTTTCCATATCCCTTTCTTGACCGAGGGACTGTCGTCTGGCCCGCACCACGGGCAAGAGGGGTGAATTTTATGAAAAGCGTGTGAAATCGTCACGCGGATTTCATGCAATATCCGCATGGGTTGATGCCGGCATCCTGTCACATCGGCAACAAAAAGCCGGCATCAGCCGGCTGGGTAGGGCACGGCAGGCACACTCAGGCCATCACGACCGCAATGAAAGCCATGAGAAAGATCAAGGCAGCACCGGCCAAGGGCACGATCCATGGAATCACGTCAACGATCTCCTCGGCAGGATCGGCTTCGTTGTGGTGTGCGTCGTGCTGGGGCGCCTGGGACATGATCAAACTCCAAATGGGGGGTGAAACGTTGATTGATTTTAATCAAATAGCGGCTGCGGTGAAAGCGGCCTGATTCAAGGCGGCCAACACCTGCTGAATATGCTGCGGTCCGCGGGTCTGCAAAACCAGTTCGATTTCGACGTTTTGTGCCGTCAGCAGACTGAACGCCCGCTGGTGATGGACCTCGTTGACGTTGGCACCTGCCTCAGCCACGATGGCGGCGATCCGGGCCAGGTTGCCGGGCACGTCACGCGCGTGGACGCGGATGCGCGCCAGCCGACCGGCGCGCACCAGGCCGCGCTCGATGATCGACGCCAACAGCAACGGGTCGATGTTGCCGCCACACAGGATCAGGCCGACCCGCTTGCCCCGAAACCGCTCGGGATAACGCAACAGCGCTGCCAGACCCGCTGCGCCCGCCCCTTCCACCAGCGTCTTTTCGATTTCCAGCAGCATCACAATGGCCTGCTCGATATCGCCTTCATCCACCAGCAGCCAGTCGTGGACACGCTCGCGCACGATGGCCTGGGGCAATTCGCCGGGAGTGCCCACGGCAATGCCCTCGGCAATGGTGGTCTGGCCTTGCGGGTGGTGACTGCCCGTCATGGCATTGACCATGGCCGGAAAGCGCTCCACCTGCACACCCACCACTTCGATGGAGGGTCGCATCGATTGGGCCGCCAGGGTCACGCCAGCGATCAGCCCGCCACCGCCCGTGGCCACCACCAGTATGTCCAGATCGGGCTGATCTTGCAGCATCTCCAGCCCGACCGTGCCCTGGCCGGCCACGATGTCCGGGTCGTCGTAGGGGTGCACAAAGGTCAGGCCCCGCTCATCAGCCAGGTGGCGCGCATGGGCCCGCGCTTCGTCCAGCGAGTCACCATGCAGCACGACTTCTGCACCGAAGCCCTGCGTGCGCTCAATCTTCACGCCGGGTGTGAATCGCGGCATCACGATCACGGCCGGCAGGCCCAGCCGCTGCGCATGATAGGCCACGCCTTGGGCATGGTTACCTGCAGACATGGCCACCACCCCCTGGGCACGGGCTGATGCATCCAGTTGCGCCAGCTTGTTGCAGGCACCGCGCTCCTTGAACGACGCGGTGTACTGCAGGTTTTCAAACTTCAGGAACACCTGCGCGCCAGTGAGTTGCGACAGCGTGCGCGACTCCACACAGGGCGTGCGTAGCACCTTGCCCTGCAGGCGTTTGGCCGCCTGTTCAATGTCGTGAAACGTGATCATGGTGCCATTGTGCCGGGAGTCGTGCGCTGAAGGCCAAGTCAGAGGGGTGTTCACGACCCTCTTCCCTGGTGAGGCAAGGTGGGTTATGGTTGATCCATCGGCTGGGCTGTGTTGGCCCGCCACCAGGCAGGAGACGACGCCTATGGTCAAACGCTCAACCCCACCCAGAGCCGAAGGGCCGGTGATGCGCGAGCGTGCTCCAGCGCACAAGCCTGTCGCGCCGCTCAATCGTGTCAACCAGATAGCTGAGGGCAAGACCCAAGGCTTGAACACCGACAGTCGTCTTCGTCGTCGGGGCAGCAGCCCACTGTGTCTGCCACCCGGCCTGCACGACGCGCCATTGCTGGATCTGATGTGCTCGCGCTTTGTGCTGCAGCTCATTGACCGCCTGGGGCCGCGATTCCAGCTGCGGCGGGACCTGCATTCCTTGCTGGCCCTGGTCGGTCGGCATCTGGTCTGGCCGGCCTCGGTGCTGGCGAGGCTGCGGCCATTTCTAGAGCAGCGGTGCCGCGACCATGAATCCTGGCAAGGGCAGGCCCAGCTCAGTAACAGCGAGTATCTGGACACCTACGGTGCCTGGCAAGGCCCATTTGAAGAAGGGACCCTGTTTTTTCATCTGGACGAATACGCCCGCGAAGCCCCCAAGGACGTGATGACCGTGCTGGTTACCACCGCTGGCTGGATCGATCAAACACTGGCCCAGCGGCCCAACCTGCTGGAACGCAACATCGACATTCTGGCCGATCTCCTGCAACTCAACCCGGGCGAAAAAGCCTTGCTGCTGTACGGCACGCTGGCCCGCTACCAGCGCGAACTGCGAAACCTGCTGGTGGAATTCAAGGTGCACAACGCGCCGGAAGCCTACGCCCTGCTGGCAGAGGTGGCCGGGGTCGAGGCGGCCGAGGTGCGCGATGCGCTGCGCGCAGGCTCTCGGCTGGAACGCATCGGGCTGGTGGACAACCTGCTGCCCGAGCACAACATCACCGACATGGCCGACCTGATGAAAGTCAGCGAACGGGTACCACCGGTGCTGATGCGCGAATACCGCGATCATCGCGAATTGATGGCGGTGTTCACCCGGCCAGCCCCTGCCTCACCGCTGTCATGGGCGGATTTCGCGTTCGTGCAAGACGATGCACAGCTGCTGTGCGCCCTGCTCAGGGAAGCCGTTCAACAACGGGAGAGCGGGGTCAACGTGCTGCTGTATGGCCCGCCCGGCACTGGCAAGACGGAGCTGGCCAAGGTGGTGGCACGCGAGGCCGGGCTGACCCTGTTCGAAGTGGAATATGCCGACCGGGAAGGCCACGCCTTGAGCGGGCGAGACCGCTACCGCTCCCTGCAGATCGCCCAGGTGTTTTTGAAGGGCACCGCCCGTTCCGCCTTGCTGTTTGACGAGGTGGAAGACGTGTTCCCCACGCTGCCCGAAGGGCTGCGACAAAGCGCTCGGCACGACGGCATGGGCGGCAACGTGGCGGGTGGCAAGGCCTGGGTCAACCAGGTGCTGGAAACCAACCCCGTGCCCACCCTCTGGATCACCAACCGCATCGACCAGATCGACCCGGCCTTTCGCCGCCGCTTTGCCTACCACCTTGAACTCAAGAGCCCCCCGCCCGGAGCCCGTGAGCAACTGGTGCGCAAGGCCGTGGGGGATCAGCCCGTGACCGAAGCCCTGGTGGCCCGACTGGTCGAGCGCCCAGGGCTGACGCCCGCCCAGATTCACACCGCCCTGCGATTTGCCCGGCTGGTGACGGGGGGCCTGCCACCAGGGGGTGATGCACAGGCCATGGATGCCCTGATCGAACGCCAGCTGCAACAGGCCGACCGGGCCCTCGGGCGTCAGGCCGCACGAAGCAGCCGCGATCAACCGCTGGCCTACCAGCTGGACTGGCTGAATCTGGAGTCGCGCCACGAACTGCCGAAGATGCTGCAAGCGCTCAAGGCCCGCGGGCAGGGAACGCTGTGTTTTCATGGGCCGCCCGGCACCGGCAAAACCGCACTGGCCGAGCATCTGGCCCAGGTGCTGGAACGCCCGTTGATGATGCGTCGTGCGAGCGACCTGATCAGCAAGTTCGTCGGCGAAACCGAACAGCAGATGGCGGCCATGTTTGCCGACGCCGAAGCCGAACAGGCGGTGCTGCTGCTGGACGAAGCCGACAGCTTTCTGCTGGACCGGCGCAGCGCCCAGCGCAGCCACGAGGTGACGGAAGTCAACGAGATGCTGCAGGGCATGGAGCGGTTCCGGGGAGTGTTTGTGTGCACCACCAACCTGATGGACCGCATCGACCCGGCGGCCCTGCGCCGCTTCACCTTCAAGATCCGCTTTCACCCGCTCCTGGCCGCCCAGCGGCTGGCGCTGTTTGCCCGCGAAGTGCTGGACAGCGCCGACACGTCCACACTGGAGACGTCCTGGGTGTCACGCCTGCAGCAGCTGGACCAACTGTGCCCCGGCGATTTTGCTGCTGTGAAACGGCAGTGGGACATTCTGGGAGAGACACCCAGCCCAGACGCCTTTCTGGATCAGCTGGAAGCCGAGCACCGCATCAAGCCAGAGGTACGCGAGCGCCGCCGCATGGGATTCACGGATTGACCACTCGCAGCACTTCAGCCCCGTAGGCTTCTCGCTTTTTCACGCCCATGCCGCTGATGCCATCCAGCTCGGCCAAGCTGCGGGGTTGCACGGCGGCAATGGCGCGCAAGGTGCTGTCGGGAAAGATGATGAAGGCCGGCAAGTTGTGCTCGCGCGCCACCTGCGCCCGCCACGCTTTCAGGGCAGCCAGTGTTTCGCGCGCGGCCAGCGGCATCGTGGCTTCAGCCGCCACCACGCGCTGGCGGTCCGATCGGGCCCGTGATGGGCCGCGCTGCGCCGCCGACATGACCCGCAAACGCACCTCGACCTCGCCTTTCAGGATGGGACGGGCCGCCTCGCCCAGCCGCAAGGTGTTGAAATGTTCACCATCCACCCACACCGCGCCACGGGCAATGAGCTGGCGCAGCAAGCCGCGCCATTCGCTTTCGCCCAGTTGGGCCCCGATGGCAAAGGTGCTGAGCTTGTCGTGCCCGTGCTGGATCACCTTGTCAGTCGCCTTGCCACGCAGGATGTCAATCAGGTGGCCAGCGCCGAACGCGGTGCCACTGGTCTGCTGCACGCGGTAGATGCACGACAGCATTTTCCGGGCCGCTTCGGTGGCATCCCAGGTCTGCGGCGGGGCGAGGCAGTTGTCGCAATTGCCGCAGCGTTCTGATGCCTCGCCAAAGTACGCCAGCAAGCGCACACGGCGGCAGTCGTTGGCTTCGGCCAGCGCCAGCAGGGCGTCCAGCTTGCCACGCAGCACCTGCTTGAACTCGTCGGCAGCCGGGCTTTCGTCAATCATGCGGCGCTGGTTGACCACGTCCTGCAGGCCATAGGCCATCCACGCGTTGGCGGGTTCCCCGTCGCGCCCAGCGCGGCCGGTTTCCTGGTAGTAGCCCTCGATGTTCTTGGGCATGTCGAGGTGGGCCACGAAGCGCACGTCGGGCTTGTCGATGCCCATGCCGAAGGCGATGGTGGCCACCATGATGAGGCCCTCCTCGCGCAGGAAGCGGTCCTGGTGGCGCTGGCGTATGGCCGAGTCCAGACCGGCATGGTACGGCAGGGCA
>JAUVYR010000031.1 GCA_030602985.1 Burkholderiales bacterium | reverse complement strand
CCGCGTTCTCGAATGATGGCGGCGAAGCGCGTGGTATCGGCCGTGTTGAGCGTGACGAGTTCTGCAGGTGACATCGGGGTGGGTTCCGCCCCCAGGTTGCGAATGACTTCCACGACAGGGGGGGATACCAGGATGGTGTTGATTTCGCGGTTCAGGCGATCGACGATCGGTTGAGGCGTGCCGGCTGGCGCATAGAAGCTGTGCGTGGCACCCCCGTCGTATCCGGCCAGACCCAGCTCCTGCAAGGTGGGGGTATCCGGGAACAGGGAGGAACGCCGCGCACTGCCAACTGCCAACAGTCGCAGGGTGCCTGCACGGATGTGAGGAATCGCGACGCCAGGGTCCATGATGAAGTCAAGGTTACCTGCCAGCAGATCCTGCAAGGCACCCGCTGAGCCACGGTAGGGGATGTGGAGCGCAAAGGTGCCGGTCTGACTTTTCAGCATGGCCGCACCGATGTGTGGTGTCGACCCATTCCCAGGACTGCCGTAAGTCAGGCGGCCAGGGTTGGCCCGGGCATAAGTGATGAAGTCCTGGAAAGTCTGGAACTGGGAATTTGAGCGCACCACCAGGAACAGCTCAACGCGTGCACCAGCAGCCACCGGCACCAGATCGGCAGCGGGATTGAACGGCAATCGGCCCGCTTGCAGCGTCGGCACGATCACCATCGTGCTGCCCGAGGCCATGAGCAGTGTGTATCCGTCGGCTGCGGATTTGGCGACGGCATCTGCACCCACGATGCCACCCGCCCCGCTGCGGTTTTCCACCACCACCGGCACACCCAGGGCCTGGGCCAGTGGCGTGGCCACGGCGCGTCCGATCACATCCGGCGAACTACCCGGACCGAAGTTGACAATCAGGCGGACAGGGCGGCTGGGCCAGTTCTGGGCCAGGGCGCCAATGGGGGCCAGCAGGCCGCTCATCAAAGTGGCCGCCATGATGCGGCGACGCTGTTGGTTGATCATGGTTTTGTCTCCAGAATGAGGGCCTCTAACACGACGACAACTTCACTGTAGATGGGTGTCAAGAGGCAAGCAATAGGGATAACGAGATAGCAGCTATAGCGAAAAGTTCTAACTCTTGCAGGGCGGTGATGCCCGGTTACAGTCATGGGATTCGTTGGCTCCGTTGCTGCACATGTCCCGCTACCTGTTCACCCCACCCCCCACGCCGTCCCTGCCCATTCGCGGGCTCGACGAACGTTTTCCTGTCTATCGCCTGTTTTTTGTGGGCCGCAATTACCAGGCGCACGCCGCCGAAATGGGTCTGTCGGTCGACAAGTCGGTCGACCCGGCTTTTTACTTCACCAAATCGCCTCACGCCCTGGTCCAGAGTGGCTCGTTGGTGCCTTACCCACTCCGTACTGAGAACTATCACCACGAGATGGAGCTGGTGGTGGTATTGGGTCAGTCCGGGTCTCATGTCAGTGAAGCGCAGGCTGGCGATCTGATTTACGGCTACGCGGCCGGTCTGGACATGACGCGCCGCGATCTGCAACAGGCCGCTCGCCAGCAAGGGCGCCCCTGGGACGTATCCAAAGACGTCGAGCAGGGTGCCGTGTGTTCTGACATTGTGCCCATGCCAGGGGTGGTACTGGAACGGGGGGCGATCGAGCTGGCGGTCAACGGGGTCACCCGACAGTCTTCAGATCTCAAGCACATGATCTGGAACATCCGCGAGATCATTGCGGACCTGTCCACCTACTACCACCTGCAGCCGGGCGATCTGATTTACACCGGCACGCCGGAAGGCGTGGGGCCGGTGGTGCCAGGGGATGTCCTGCACGGCCGGGTGGAGGGCGTCGCCGAAGTCAGCCTGACGCTGGGCCCGACTCAGCGCTGAGCCGCCCACTGCACCAGGGCATCCAGCGCCGGTCGGGCAGACCGGGCGTTGGGATGGTTGACCATGGCCACCAGCACCAGCCGCTGGCCGTCGGCACGGTGTACGTAGCCCGCCAGGGCCTGCACATCGCGCAGGCTACCGGTTTTCAGGTGCGCCAGCCCTTCGCCTATCGGGCTGCGGCGCAAGGTGCCATCCAGGCCGCTGGCGGGCAAGGAACTCATCAGCTCGGCCATCATGGGTGACACATAAGCCACTTGCAGCAAACGGGCCAGAGCGTCGGCGGTGATGCGGGCGTCCCGGCTGAGGCCCGAGCCGTTGTCGATCACCGGGAAGGGAAAAGGGGGACCGATGCGCTGCGTCCACCACTGGGCCACGCGCTCGCGTGCGCCTTCGTAAGTGGCTGGCTGGCCCGGTGACAGAGACATCGCCAGCAGCACATGCTTGGCCATGACGTTGTTGCTGAATTTGTTCACATCGCGCACCACCTCGGCCAGCGAGGGTGACTCCAGCACCAGCCGCTCGGTGGCCGTGGGCGGCGTGACGCCTTCGCGCACCTGCCCGGCGAGTGTGCCGCCGAGCGATTGCCACATGCCCGCCACTGCGCGCAGTGTCATCAGCTCTGGCTCGGGGTGGGCCACCGGCCAGAGCCGCTCACCGCATGAAGCCGGGAAAGCGCCGTCGAAACGGGGTTGCAGCACGGGAGTGAAGTCGGCGCGCAGGCGGCTGCGCCAGTCGTTGCAGGGGCCGGCAGCCAGTGGTACCTCGCGCGGCACGTGCACGCCCGCCAGGGGCGGTTCCATGTCGATGCGGGCCACCCCGGCCAGCGGGTCGGGCACGAAGCGGAACACCTGGGTTTTGAAGTTGACGAGCAGTGCATCCGGCGTGGCGTTGTAGGGCCGCAGCGGTTCGCCGTCGAAGGCGCCAGGGTCCACGGCCGGGACCTGAAACGCGCTGCGGTCGATCACGATGTCGCCCTCGATGCGGCTGAATCCCAGCGACTGGATGCGCCGCATCAACAGCCACAGGGTCTCTGACAACAGCCGAGGGTCGCCGCCACCCTGCAAGTACAGGTGTCCCCACAAGACCCCGTTGCTGACGTGACCCTCCGTCCACACCCGGGTCCGCCACAGGTGTCCGGGTCCAAGCAGATCCAGCGCGGCAAAGGTGGTGACCAGCTTCATGGTCGAGGCGGGATTCATGTCGGCGGTCGTGCGGTGTGCCACCCAGGGCACGGCCCCTGGAACGGCCGGCCCGACCCAGACGGCAACGCTGTCGGCGGGAATCTGGGCCCTTTGAAGGGCGTTGACCACGTCCGGCGGCAAGGGGTTGGCCCCCGCAGCCCCCAGGCAGCATGCCAGGGCCAGTCCCAGGGCGTGTGCTGTATGACGACAGAACGATCGAATGCGTGGCAGGTGCATGCAGACATTATCTGGCCCCCGCGATAATCGCTAGATGTTTTTCGGATTTCAACGTCCCAGTCCGCGGGCGGTGGGCTGGGCAGCGGCGGTCATCACGGTGCTGATCTGGTCTTCCTTCATCGTGGTGGCTCGGGCCACGGCACATCAGACCCTCACCGCACTGGATATCGCTTTTCTGCGTTTCGTCGGTGCGGGTGTGGTTCTTTTGCCGATCGGCTGGTGGATGGTGCGGCGCTTGCGCGCTCGCGATCCGGGTGCAGGCAGCTGGTTGGGGCTGTCGCCGCTCGGTTTGCGCCTGACGATCACGGTCGGCATGGTTGGGGGTGTGATCTACGCCTGCGTTGCGTACAGTGGTTTTTTCTACGCGCCCGCGACGCATGCCTCGGTCTTGTTGCCTGGCAGCCTGCCTTTGTGGACGACCCTGCTCGCCGCCTGGGTGCTGCGTGAACACATCACGCCCGCTCGGGCCGCGGGCCTGGCACTCATCGTCGCGGGGGATCTCATGGTGGGAGGGGCCAGCCTGCTCAGCGCCTTTGACGGCGGGGATGTCTGGAAGGGTGACCTGCTCTTTCTCCTGACGGCCTTCATCTGGGCCAACTACACCATCATTGCGCGCAAGCATGGACTGCCTGCCGTCGAGGCCACGGTCGCCATCTCCGTGTTTGCGATTTGCACCTACGTACCGGTGTATGCCGGGCTCGCGGCGCTGGGCTGGATTCAGAGCCACCTGGCGGATGCCCCCTGGCGGGAGTGGTTGTTTCAGGCCGGCTTCCAGGGCATCGGTTCGGTGGTGATTTCGGGCATCACTTTCACGCAGATGGTGCGCTACTTCGGCCCGGTCCGCTCCACGATGATCACCTCGCTGGTGCCAGGGCTGTCGGCCTTGGGGGCGGTGGTTTTTCTGGGCGAGCCCATGGGCGTGCACCTGCTCGCCGGGCTGGCCCTGGTCACCTTGGGCATCGTCTTTGGTGTGCGTGTGGTCGCTAGTCATACCCTGGGCGCAGACCCTGCGCTTGCAACGTCTGCCCGTGTGGAATCTTCCCGATCATCATGACCGATACCTGTGTGTCCCTCCCCCAGAAAGTGCTGGCCATTGACACCAGCACCGACCGCATGAGTGTGGCGCTGGGCGCCGCTGGCCAAGCGCCTTTGCTCTGCCACGACGCTGAAGGCGGTGCGCAGGCGTCGGCCACCTTGCTGCCGGTGATCCGGCAACTCCTCGGGCAACTCGACTGGCGGGTGGCCGATCTCGATGCCATCGCCTTCGGCTGCGGCCCGGGTGCATTCACTGGGTTGCGCACCGCCTGTGCTGTGGTGCAGGGGCTGGCGGTGGCCGGCCGGCCTGGCGGGATTCCGGTGATCCCCGTTCACACCCTGCTGGCGGTGGCTCAGCAAGGTCTTCTGCAGAGCCCGGATGTATCGTCGGCGTCTTGTAACGGGATGGTCGGCGGGGTCATCACCGCTGTGCTTGACGCCCGCATGGACGAAGTCTATGCCGCCGATGTGCGCGTGCTGCCACCTTCAACGGCAGGTGCGGTTGCGCCCCTGGCACTCGTGCGTCCGGCTCGTTTGTATGCGCCGGAGGCCCTGGCCGCCGTGTCAGGCTGGCCTCTGGTGGCCGCAGAGCCGCCGCGCTGGTTGGTGGGCAATGCCCAGGCGATCTACGGCCATCGCTGGCCGGCCGCCTGGCGGGATGTGCCTCAAGTGCAGGCCTGGCCGACGGCGGCGGCCGTGCTGGCTTTGAGTGCCCAGTGCTGGGCGCAGGGCGAGATGGTCGACGCGGCTGGCGCGCAGCCCCTGTATGTGCGCGACAAGGTGGCCCAGACCACCGAAGAGCGCGAGCGCATCAAGGCCGTGCAGGCGGTCCAAGTCCCGGCCGGCGGCGGCAACCAACCATGAACTGGCCAGCGCCGACGACCCATCTGCACCGGCAATTGGTCTTCGAGCCGATGACCGAGGCCATCCTGGATCGGATTGCCGAGGTGGACAAGACCGCTTATGCGCATCCCTGGAACCGTCGGCATTTTGCGGATTCGCTGGCCGCCGGTCATGCCCTGCAAATGCTGGTGATGGCGCCGGACCCTGCGGAGGATCCACCCCACTGGGCACACGCCCCCGCCCTGCCCGATGGCCGATGGCTGTTGGGTTATCTGGTCGCGATGAAGGGGGTCGACGAGGTGCATCTGCTCAACATCACCACCGTACCGCTGCATCAGCGCCAGGGCTGGGCGCGCTTCATGCTGCAGGCCCTGGCCATCTGGTCGCGCGGACAGGGCGCCCAGATGCTCTGGCTGGAGGTGCGTGCCAGCAACCGGGCGGCACGCGCCTTGTACGAGGCCATGGGTTTTGAGTCGGTCGGCGTTCGCAAAGGCTACTACCCCGATCGCGATGCCCAGCGGGAAGACGCCATCGTCATGCGTCTTGGGCTGGACCCCTTACACTGACTCACATGCAGATCCCTGACCTTCCGCCGCCGGCCATTCCCCGGTTGAGCCATCGCCACCGAGCGATGCTGCTGGAGATGGGTGTGCCCGTGTGGTGGCCAGATCCCCAGGCGGCGTCCACCCCCCCGCCTGTCGAAGCACCTGTCAGTCAAGCGCCGACGGCCAGGACTGAAACCCGCAGCGCCTTGCCACCGCAGCGTTCGGTCACTCCTCCACCAGCGCGGGTGACGAGCGCTCCGGCGCGGGTACAGCAGATCCGACCCCACGATACTGCCCTGGATGCATGGCCCCATCTGGAGGCCTTGCAAGCCGCCATTCAGGCCTGTACGCGCTGTGGCCTGGCCCAGGGCCGGCAGTGTGCCGTGCCCGGCATGGGCGACAGCCAGCCCGACTGGTTGATCGTTGGCGAAGCACCAGGCGAGGAAGAGGACCGCCAGGGCCTGCCCTTTGTGGGGCGAGCGGGCCAGCTGCTCGATCGCATGCTGGCGGCCATGCAGCTCACTCGCACGCAGAAGGTCTACATCGCCAACGTGCTCAAATGCCGCCCGCCGATGAACCGCAACCCGGACCCGGTGGAAATGGCCGCGTGCAGCCCTTACCTGCTGCGCCAGATCCAGTTGCTGCGCCCCAAAATGGTGTTGGCCATGGGCCGTTTTGCTGCGCAGACCCTGCTGTCCGAAGGCGGCGCCTTGTCCGCTGATCAAGCCCGGCAGCTGCCCTTGGGCAAGCTGCGCGGCCGCATTCATCAGGTCACGCTCGGTGGCCTTGCGCTGCCGGTGGTGGTGACCTACCACCCGGCCTACCTCCTGCGCAGCCCTGCCGAGAAAGCCAAGGCCTGGGCCGATCTTTGTCTGGCCATGGATGCCATGGACAACTTCCATCGGCATTGAGCCGGTATGGAACGCGCCCTGTCGGATGACAGGTGCCGTAAAAGCTGTAACAAATCGGGCGAAGCCTTGGAAGCCGGCTGGAGTGGTGCTACGCTGTACGGACGTTCAGCTACAGGAGATTCGCATGCGAATCGGCTCACTCTTCACCCGTTTTTGGGCCCCACTGTTATGGGGACTGGCCTTGATGCCCCTGGTGGCTCAGGCCCAGACCCGGACCGCACCGACCATACAGACCTTCACCGTTCAGCAGGTGGCCGAACTGGCTCCCGGCACCGAGCTGGTGTTTCAGGTCAACGGCTCGCCCGGCGGCACGGTGACGCTGGCGCTGGATGGCAGCAACCAGTCCGTCTCACTCAGCGAAACCCGTCCGGGCCGCTATGATGGCCGCTACACCATCAGCCTGCGTGATCAGATCCGTCATGACAGCGCTGTCCGCGCCACGCTGCGCACGGCGGGTGGTGAAACGCAGGCCGTCCTGGGGCAGACCCTGCTCACGGCCAGCGCCCATCAGCGGGCGGTGGCAGCGGCCACCCCCAAACCAGTGATTGATTTCTTTGGCTCACAAGCCACTGGCTGGACGGGGGGGCATGAAATCACGCTGACCGTGCGCGGCACGCCCGGTGCCACGGCCAGCGTCGTGATGGCGGGCACGGATGTGCGCCCGGCCTTCCGCGAGGTCCAGCCCGGTGAGTACACAGCCACCTACACCATCCGTACCCGCGACACCCTCAGCGAGCGCAGCCTGGCCACCGTGACGCTGGCGGCTGGGACGCACGCCGTCAAGGCCGAAAAGCCGCTGGGTGCATCGCCCGTGCAGCCGACATTGGCCCTGCGCCAGAGTTGCGACACCTGCGGGGTGGTGCAGGCCGTCAACACCGTGGAGGTGGAAGGCGAGCCGGGCCTCACAGGGGCCGTGGCCGGTGGTGTGGCTGGGGCCGTGCTCGGCAGCCAGGTGGGCAAAGGCAGCGGTCGCACAGCCGCCCAGGTGCTGGGTGCCGTGGGCGGTGCGGTGGCCGGCCGGGAAGTCGAGCGCCATCTGCGCCGCGAAACCCGTCACGACATCACGGTTCGACTGCACAACGGCACGGTGCAAACCGTGCGCATGGCCCAAGACCCTGGACTGGCCGTGGGCCGACAGGTCAAGATCGTGGAAGGTGCCGTGGTGGCCAACGATTGAGGGGCCCGCTGCGCCAGCTGGCTGACAGCGGCTTCAGGCCGACTCGCCCAGTGACACCCCGATCTGGCGGGCGGTTTGCACCAGGGGGTGGTCCAGGGGGACATGTCGGTGCTGTTGTGCGGCTTGTGCCAGTTGAATGCTGCCCAATCGGCCCTGCTGCAGCGTGACCATGCGGCCGAACTGGCCGGTCATCACCAGCTGGGCGGCCTGGTTGCCAAATTGAGTCGCCAGTACCCGATCGAATGGGGTCGGGCGGCCGCCGCGTTGCACATGCCCCAGGACGGTGGCCCTGACCTCACTGCGCAGCCGGGGCTGCAGTTGATCACGCAAGGCATGTGCCACCCCACCCAGGCGGATCGGGTCCGGGCTGTCCTCGATCCGTCGCTCGACAGTCAGGGCCCCCCCGCGCGGCTTGGCGCCTTCGCCGATACAGATCACGGTGTAGCGCTCCCGTTGTTCACGGGCAAGGCACACCTGGGCAACTGTATTGAGGTCGTAATCGATTTCAGGCAGCAAAATGATGTCTGCCGCACCAGCCAGCCCCGCCTCCAGAGCAATCCAGCCCGCGTAGCGGCCCATGGTCTCCACAATCATCACCCGGCTGTGGCTTTGCCCTGTCGTCTGGATGCGTTCCAGCGCGTCGGTCACGGTCGCCACGGCGGTATCGAAGCCGAAGCTGCGCTCGCAGCCCGTGATGTCGTTGTCGATGGTCTTGGGTACCCCCACGATAGGCACGCCCCGCTCGGACAGCCCATGGGCAATGGCCATGCTGCCGTCCCCACCGATCACGACCAGCCCGTCGAGGCCGAGTCGTTTCACATGGGCCAGTGTCTGGGCCGTGGCATAGGGCGCGCTCAAGGGATTGGCTTTGTTGCTGGTGCCCAGGATCGTGCCGCCCTGCATGAGTATGCCGCTGACATCGTCCCAACTCAGGACACGCGAGCGTGTGACTTCGCCGCACAGGCCGGCAAAACCATCGACAATCCCCACGACCTCGGCGTGGCACTGCCGTATCAGCGACTTCGTCACTGCACGAATCACCGCGTTCAACCCGGGACAATCGCCCCCGCCAGTCAACATGCCGATACGCATCAGGATCCTCCTCTCAGGTCATTGATGCACTCAGGGTCGCGGCCATAGCGCCCAGAGCTGGAGGGGCTGACTGATGCCGGCCGCCATGGTGTAGGCCTCGTGGCCCCAGCCAGTGAAAAAATCGGCCCGGACCGGCCCCACAATGGCTCCACCTGTGTCCTGGGCCATCACCAGTCGCCGCACATGCGCATACGGGCCTGGCGAATGCATCCAGACCGGGGTGCCGTAGGGAATGCTGTGGCGGTCCACAGCAATCGAGCGCAACGGGGTCAGGGGCACGCCTTGCGCCCCGCGCGGTCCAAACTGCGCATCCAGATCGCTCATTGGCTCTTCGCGGAAAAACACGGTTCGCGGGTTGCTCCAGAGCATCTCGTTGACGCGCTCGGGGTTCTCTGCAGCCCAGGCCCGTATCGCTTCCCAGGTACCCTGCCGGATCCAGCCGCGGTCCAGCAACCATCGCCCCACGCTCTGGTAGGGGTGGCTGTTGTGCGCGGCAAAGGCCAGTCGCACGGTACGCTGGCGGCCATCGGGCTCGGTGATCGTGATCCGGCCAGAGCCCTGGATTTGCAGCATCAGCGCATCCAGCGGGTCGGCCATCCAGGCAATTTCACGGCCTTGCAGTTGGGCCTGCGCCAGCGGGTCGGTGGCCATTTGCTGTCGGGTGAACCAGGGCTGGCCAGGTCGCAAGGTGGCAGGCAGGCTGTGCAGGGGAGTCTGATGCACATCGTCACGCACGCGTTGTGCCCGCATCTCAGGCTCAAAATAGCCGGTCAGTAGCCCTCGGGTCTGGCCACTCGCAGGCTGGACCCGATAGGGTTGGAGCCGTCTCATGATCCAGTCGTGCTGATCTTCCACGGTGGCTATGCTGAGTTGCCGCACCTCCGTGCACAGGGCGCCGATCACCGGTGCTGGGCGTTCGCAACTGCGCAACCAGGCGTTCCAGGTTTCATTGAGCGCATCGTGTCCCCAGCCAGGCAGGTCGCTCCATCGCACGGGGTGCCAGACACTGACGCTCCGCGTGATGGGGGGGGGCAGGGGTTGACTGTCCGCCCATTGCCAGGCTGGATGCTGGGGAGAGACCACAGGCGCGGGCAGCACTTCGTCCAGCGGAACCGAAGGCGGCAACGGCGTGATGACGGGTGGGCGGACCGTCGGTGGTGTTGTCGGTGGCACAGGCCTGACCGGTTCGGGTCGGGGGTCTTTGGGCAGGGGGGGGGTGGAGCAAGCCGCGAGAATGCCTACAATCCACAAAACGCTCAAGCTGCGCGCCAAGCGGCGCCCTTTTTCATTGCCCACTGTCATGCATCTCTTGTACCTGGAGGCGCTCGGCGCACTGCTCATACTGATTTTCATCATCTGGTGGACGATGTTCTCTGGCCGGAAAAATGGCGAACTGCCGGACGAGGTGGAGCGGGAAAAAGCAGAGGGTGCCAAGAAGAAAACCACCTCAAACGATCAGTCGTCATAAATCGCGCAGCAGGTGGACCAGTTCCACCGCCGAACGCACGTTCATTTTGTCGAACACGTGTGCCCGATGCACTTCCACGGTACGCACACTGATATTCAATTCGTCGGCCACCAGTTTGTTCGGCAGACCCGCCGCGATCAAGCGCATCACGTCTCTTTCTCGGTCGGTCAGTCCGTCTACCCGGCGGCGCAGTTCGGCTCTTTCAAGCCGTCGGGCAATGACCTGTGCAGAATGGTGCAGCGCCTGCTCGACACGGTCGACAAGCGCGTTGTCGGAAAACGGTTTCTCGCAAAAATCGTAGGCGCCGCGTTTGACAGCCTCCACCGCCGTGCTGACATCGGCATGCCCGCTCAGGAAGATGACCGGCAGGGTTTCGAACCAGGGACAGTCGAGCAGCTGTTCGAACAGGGCCAACCCGTTCATGCCGGGCATGCGCACGTCCAGTAGCAAGCAGCCAGGCGTCCGCCGATCCTGCCAGGTACTGGCCATTGCCCAGAACTGTTCCGCGCTGGCGTAAGGCTCGCTGAGCAGACGACGTGAACGCAACAGCCATCCCAGCGCATCGCGCACGCTGGCATCATCGTCCACAATGAATATGCAGGCGTCGTCAGGGATGGCGGGGTTCATGGCGTGACATCATAGGGCTTTGGCCACCGGTAGCGTGAACTGAAATACCGTGCCCTGCGGCTGGTGGGGTTCGAAAGCCAGCATCCCACCGTGTTGTTCCACGACGGTACG
Source organism: Burkholderiales bacterium (assembly GCA_030602985.1). GTDB lineage: Bacteria > Pseudomonadota > Gammaproteobacteria > Burkholderiales > Burkholderiaceae_C > UBA997. Next base: position 8,018 of record JAUVYR010000031.1, on the reverse strand, counting down.
ACACAGGTTCAGCCCCAGACCCATGCCCTCGGGTTTGGTCGTGAAAAACGGGGTGAACAGCCGTTCCGTGTCTTCCTGGGAAATCCCGATCCCGTGATCGGTAATCACGAAGCGCACCCATTCGGGGGTTTTCTGCCACGTGCTGGGTGCAACAGGCTCTGCGCGCAAGCGCAGCCGACGCAAACCCGAACCCATGGGGGGCTGTCCAGGTGGCATGGCCTGCATGCCGTTGCGCCCGATGTTCAGAAGCACCTGCTCGATCATCGTTCGATCGCAGAACACGGGGGGGCAGTCGGTGGCCACCTGTGTTTCCAGGGTGATGCCGAGTTTGCGTGCTTGCAGCATCAGCAGGGGTTGAATGGCTGCAAACAGCGCTTGAGCCGTGACCGATTCGCGTTCCCGCTCCCGACGACGGACCAGATCTGCCACGCTGCGAATGACTCGCCCTGCCCGTTCGGCTTGTTCCTGTATGCGTTGCAAGGCAGTCTGGATGGCACCGTCATCAGCGGCCCGCTGAGGGGCCTGCTCCATCAGGTTGAGCGAACCCGTGGCGTAACTCGATATGGCTGCCAGGGGCTGGTTGAGTTCATGGCTGATCAGAGAGGCCATCTCGCCTGCCATGGCCAGGCGGGCGGTGGCTTGCAACCGCTCCTGGGAAGCGCGTGATTGCTCCTCGATGCGTCGCTGTTCGCTGAGGTCCAGGATGGCACTCATCCAGCCAGTCTGCACGCCTTGGGCATTGATCAACGGGGCTTCGATGATGAGCACAGGAAAACGGGTGCCATCCGCGCGCACAAACTCGGATTCGAATCCTTCTCGCGGCAGCACCTTGCCTGCCAGACGCACAGCCAGCCGCTGGCGGTACTCATCGATCTGCTCGGGTGGCCAGTAGGGGGCGGGAATGCTGGTGCCCAGCAGTTGTTCCGCGGTCAGGCCGACCATCTGGCAGAACGCGGGATTGACGTACGTGATACGGCCCTCCATGTCCCGGGCGCGCAATCCCGTGACCAGCGAATCTTCCATGGCTTTGCGAAAGGCCAGCGCTTCAGCCAGTCGTTGCTCGGCCAGCAGGCGACGCCTCAAGTCGCGCACCAGCAGGCCCACGGCGCCCAGCAGGCTCAGCGACAGGGTACCCACGATCACCGTCAGCACGGGGGGCAGCCAGCCGCCAGGTGCCTTGGGCTGCTCCAGGCGCAAGAGGTAGGTGGCGCCTTGCAAGTCCACCAGATGATTGGCGTGGACCACGGGACTGCCTGAGGGCAGATTGCCCACGATCGTCAGTCGCGTTCCGTCCGCTTCGGTCCAGGCCACGCGCTGGCCCCGAAGCGCACTGGACGGGATCATCTCGGTCAGGATGGCTGCCAGCGAATAGGTGGCAATGAGGTACCCATCGGATTGACCGTCCCGCATCAGAGGCAGGCACATCTCCATCAGTTCAATGCCTTGCCCTGGACTCAATGGCCAGAAGTAGCTGGGCGAAAAAGCGGGGCCACTGAGTCGCGTGGCATTGCTGCAGGCCTGCGCCACATCGACCTGTGAGTCACGGCGAGCGCGGTAGGTGTAAAGCCTTGGCATGTACGGCGTGGTTCTGGCTGCCATCGGTCGCAAGTCGGCATCACGCCACTCGATGTGCACCATTTCGCGGTGGGTACTGAGGAACTCTGCTGCCTGAATCGGCCAGAGCTCCGGTGTCGGCGCCAGTCCATGCAGCGCCTGCAGGTTCTGGATGCTCCGGTTCAGTCCTGTCCGGACATCCGAACCCATGCTCGCGGCATTGCGTTCTAGCTGGACCAGCAGCTGGGACTCTTCATATTCACGAACCAGAAACACCATCACTGCCAGCAAGGCCACCAGCAAGGCAAAGATGAGTCCCCACAGCGCCCAGCGCCGGCCCATGCGACTCGGCCATCTGCGCATGGGCTTCACAGCCGACGGTGTTGCAGAGCGGGCAACTGTTCACGCACCTGACGCAGGCGATCCCGCTGGATCTCTGCCACCACGACACCTGCGCCACTGGGCAGTTGATTCAGCACGACCCCCCAAGGGTCGATCACCATGCTCTGCCCCCAGGTCTTGCGGCCGTTGGCATGATGCCCGCCCTGGGCGCTGGCCACGACATACGCCTGGTTTTCGATCGCCCGAGCCCGCAACAGGAGTTCCCAGTGCGCCTCCCCGGTGGTGTAAGTGAAGGCGGCCGGGACGAGCAGGATGTCTGCGCCCAGCTGACGATACAGCTCGGGAAAGCGCAAGTCATAGCACACGCTCATGCCGATGCACCAGGATTCGCCTGCTCGACTGGTCAGGGTGAAGGTGGTCGGCGTGTGGCCGGCAGCCAGGACGGCCGCTTCGTCATACCGTTCGCGGCCATTGTCAAACCGGAACAGGTGGATCTTGTCGTAGCGCGCCACGCGCTGGCCGTCGGGGCCAAACGCCAGTGACGCGTTGGCGGCGTGGGTGGGGTCCGGTGTGGCCAGAGGCAGGGTGCCGCCCACCACCCACAGGCCCAAATCGCGCGCGGCCGAGGACAGAAAGGCCTGAATGGGGCCATCCCCCACGGCTTCGGCGATCGCCAGTTTGTCGGTGTCATGGCGGCCCATGGTGCAGAAGTATTCGGGCAGCACCGCCAGTTCAGCCCCCGCGTCACGGGCTTGTTCGAGCAGTCGGCGAGCGTCGGCCAGATTGGCATCGACGGCCATGTCCGAAACCATTTGGATGCTGGCGATTTTCATGGGGGGGATACTCCTGTCTGTGCGTTGGAAGCGGCATCTTCGGGCAAGATGTTACGACGGGCGACGCGTTCGATTTGTGGGTTGGCCCAGGAGCCCGTGATATGGAACTGACGGGTGGCCGCTTCCTGCAGGGGCTGCCTCAGCAGGAACTGAGCCAGAAAGGTTCCCAGGCCCGTCACCGGGTTGATCATGGTGGCGACCAGCGAGGCGGTACCTGCATTGAGCTCAGGCACCACCACGGCCATGATGTCCTGGGTTTCACGGATGATGTCCGCTCGCCCTTCCAGCAGAACGGCGGCGCTGACCCCCTTCATCTGCAGGTTGTTGGTTTCTGCGATGCCGTCGCGAATGCTGGCATGGCCGCGGACAAAGTCAAAGGCAAACCCTTCGCTGAACACGTCACGGAAGTCCAGGGCCAGACGCCGAGGCAGCGACTGCAGGCTCAACACGCCCAGAAGTTTGGCGATACCTGGCTCGGCCTTCAGGAATTGGCCACGCTCGACATCGATCGACAGGTTGCCGCTCAGGCTGGGGGGATCGAACGAGAGAGGCGAGCCGATCCAGCCAATATGTCCCTCGATCTGGCCCTGGCCACCTCGAATCACCCCTGGCATGTCGAATCGCTCCAGCAGTTGCCCCGAATCCTGAATCCCGAGTTGCACCCGCAAGGCCGTCCGCTGGTTCACCCAGTTACCGGTGGCTTGCAATTGTGCTTCGGGCGTGGTCAGGTTGAAGGTGTGAAGACGCCATTCCCGCGTCATACTGGGTGTGCCGGCTGAAGCCACTCGGTTGGTGGCCCGGATTTCCAGCCGGCCCAGATCACGGCCGCCCATACGAAAAGCCTGGATATCCAGATTGACAGCGGGCAAAGTGCGAGGAGGTTCTTGCAGCAGGGTTTCCACCCGAGCCACGTCCGAGCTGGACAGATCCAGCCGTGACAGTCGACCGTACAGCTGTCCGGGGTTCGGGCCTTCGGCCTGCCGGTACTCGACATAGCCCGACAACTCGTCCCCCTCCACGGACACCTTCCAGACGTCGCGATCTCGCATGCCGCTGGCCACCAGATGGCGAAATAGGCGAGACCCCTGTTCCAACTGTCCGATACGCAAGCCGAAAGCCGTGGGCCAGTAGGCATGGGATGCCTGGCTACTGGGCGGGGCAGACCGACTCTGTGGCGTGAGTGCCTGCCTTGCTTGATCCCATTCGCCGAGGTGGAGACGGTCCAGATTCACCTGCGCATGAACCCCCTGGGCGGGTAATGGGGGGCGGGGGCTCTGAATGCCCAGGCTGCCCGCCAGGATGGCCCAGGACCGACCCTCCCAGGCCCGCAGGTACTCCAGACTCAACAGGGGGGTGGATGGTCCGCCCAGGTCGACCCGGAGTCGCTCGCGGATGAGTTCACCTGCCCCAGGCGGCAGGGGCGTAAGCGATACGCGCAACGGCAGTTGCGTGCCCCCGATCTTCTCGAAGGGCGCCGGTAGATGCATGCTGAGGCCTTGCAGCGTCGACTCGATGTCGATGCTCGTGCCCAGAGGGCCAAAGCCCAGCGTCGCCTGGTAGCGGGCCTGACCTCGAATGAAAGGGGTCAGCGGGGCGAGCCAGGGCCAGTAGTCGGCTTCGGTCAGCGCCTCTGCCGTCGCTAGCCCTTGTCCTTGAAACACCACCCGGCGTTCGGGGCCGCTCTGCATTCCCCCCGCAAACCGGACGCCTCCACCGAGCATCCGCGCGGTGGCCGACGGGACGTCAAAACCCCGTTCGCTGAAGCGCAAGCTGCCTTGCAAAGACTGGAGCCAGGGTGTGTCGGGCGTCAGGCGCAAGTCGTTGCCATTGAGTTGCACCTCACCCGTGACCGTGACGTCGTCAGCCGAACGGCCCAGCGGGACCGCCAACGCCAATTGCAGCTGGGCAACCCCCGTGGCCTGCGCCTGCCTCAGCGCCTCAGCGGTCAGGCCGCGCAGCGCTGTGGCATCGATCAAGGCTAGGGCATCAGCGGCTGGCCCTAGCGCTCGCCCTTCAACCCGCACCTGAAGATCCGGGTCTTCGACATCTTCCATCACGGCACGGACTCCCTGCACCCGCAGAGATGGCCATTGGGTGGCCGAGGCTTCGGCCTGATCCAGCACCAGGCGTGTGCGGTCGATGGACAGTCTGGCCTGGGTGACTTGCAGGCGCGGCCAGCCGAGGCTGTCCGCAGGCAGCAGGTAACGAGGCGCAAAGTCAAAGCCGATCTGTCGCAGGCCTGCCTGGACTTCGAAGCGTCCAGTCCCGGCTTGAGAAAAAGGGAAATGCCAGAGATCACCTGCGATGTGGAGGGTCCCATCATGGGCTTGCCCCCCTTGCAAAGAGGCGGACAGATAGCGCCTGACGGTCACCGGCAGTTGCTGAGGCAGGTAGCGAACCACGCGGTCCGCCGCGGCTTCGCGAATGCGCGCATCGAGCGTCAGCACCCCAGGGAACCGGGACCGAGACGGACTGGTGGATGGGTCCGACGTCTGCCATTGCAGCCGCACTTCGCCATCCACATCGTCATTTTTCACCACCAGGCGGGGAACGTCCACCACCCAGAGGTCCCCGTTGACCGTCCAGATGGCCTCGGCTTCCAGACGATCGACAGGCAGAATCGGTTCCGAGAACACACCGGGGAATGTCAGTTCACCGCTGTTGATGATGACCTTTGCGCGACCGCCTGCCGGGGTCATGTTCACATCGATGTCTGCCCCCTGCAAGCCTGGACGACCCAGCGGGTGGACCAGCCGACCGTCTTCGCGTTGGATGGGCGGCTGAACGGGCGCCGCGCTCACGCTGACGCCTCTCAATTTCGTCTGCAGGCGCCAGTCGGCGCCCTGATCGGCGGTAGGGGCTTGCCAGGCCCAGTCAAACGATTCGGCCACCCCTTCCGCGCGGGTGGCGTCCAGCCATTGGGCGACCGTGGCGGGAATGGGCAGATGCCGAACCATCTGGCGCAGGGCCCGTGTATCGAGCTGTTCACCGGCCAGGGTGAAAGCGGCCAGTGCGCTGTCTGGGCTCAAGGTCTGGGTGTAGCGGATGTCGCCCCCAGACCAGGGCGTGCCCTCCCCCGTGGTGAAGGCCAGGCCTTGCGTCTGTGCGAATATGCGTCGATCTTGCTGCCTGATTTCCAGGCGCGACTGGAAGTCTTGCAAGTCAAACGGGCCAGAAGCACCGGCCCATTGCAGGAGCACTTGCGGGAGCGCCAGGTCGGTCGTCGCCTGGCGCACTTGTCCCCGTTCAATGTCGATCCAGAGCCGGGCGCTGCCGCGACCTTGCTGCACATCCAGACCCAGTGTCTGGCCCAGATCGACATAACGACCCAGCTGGCGGACGTCGATCAATGGCAGGTCGCCAAAAGCCTGCCCGCTCCAGGCCGTCCAGTCTGTGGCGGCTGTGGACCAGAAAGGGCGGGAGAAAGACCCTTGGAGCGTCAAGGGATCTCCCCAGTCGGCCGGGGGGGTGGCATCCAGCCGGGCCTGGTGTTGGCGCCCCCGATGCCGCAGCACCAGGTTGATGTGGGTGAGCTCCAGCGGTGTCGCCTCGGGTCTGCGTTCATCGGTCCATCGCAGCGACCCGTTCAGGATGGCAAGTTCGGTTTGCTCCAGGAGCCAGTCGAGCAATCGCCCGTCACCCGAGGTGTCTGTCCCGTCGAGGGCGAGCCCTGCCAGCCACAGGCGCCCATCGGCGGTGACACGGATGTCAAGCGCCGGTTCATCGATCACCAGCTGGTCAAATCCGGCCCGCCACAAGGAGCGAATGGACAGCGATGCCCGGATGCTGGGCAGTCGCAAGGCCTCGCGACCTTCCGCGTCACTGATCACCACATCCTGCAGGTGCAGACTCGGCACCGGACCGCTGGAGCTGGCAGAAATCTGACCGATCTGGACGGGCAGCCCGATCGTTCGTGCGGCCATGCTTTCGAGGGTCACGCGCCATTCGCCAACTCGCGGCACAATCAAGCCGTGAAGGACTCCCCAACTGATGGCAAACACGACCCAGGCCGAGGCCACCAGCCAGAGCATGGTGCTGGCCAGCCGGGCTAGAAGACGCATCAGGCGATAGGGCGGGGGAGAGTCGCTTTTCTCGAGCACACGAAATTATGACGGTCAGCGCCACGGCCATGACAGCCGAATCAGTCCATTTTGTATCGAAACATGACGATGCGGCGAGTCATTCGCGTTATGTGCAGCGTATTCGCCGCCGTTACGCCGAAGAACTCACGTTGCTGAACCCGGGGGTGCCCAACCTTGCAGCCCAGCGACAGACCCTTCAGGCGTTGCGGCAACGGGGCTTCGATCTCTCGGCGAGCCTGCGCATCTTGCGACATCTGGTGCTGGAGCGGCTGGCGGTCCTGGATGTCGAGTGCGAAGCGGCCCTGTCCATCGTGACCGCAGCCATGACCGAACTGGCCGAACTGGCCCTGGATGAAGCCTTGGCCCAGGCTCTGCGCGAGCTCGACGATCTGCATGGTGCGCCTGAATTCGAGGAAGCCGCGTCGGCGGCAGGCGCGGATCCGGTGCTCCAGCGGGCATCGCTCTGGGTCATCGGCATGGGGAAATTCGGCGCGCGTGAGCTCAATGTGTCCAGCGACATTGATCTGATTTATGTGTATGACCACGACGGTGAAACGGCGGGCAATGCCCTGGGCCGCCACCGGATCAGCAACCACGAGTACTTTGCCAAGGCGGTCAAGCGCATCTACAGCCTGATCGGCGACACCACCGAACATGGTCAGGTGTTTCGCGTGGATCTTGCTCTGCGTCCCAATGGCAACTCGGGTCCCCCGGCGGTCTCTCTGGGCGCGCTGGAGGAGTATTTTCTGGTCCAGGGTCGGGAATGGGAACGCTTCGCCTGGCTCAAGAGCCGGGTGGTCGCCCCCCGCGCGGTGATTCAGCTGGGCACGGCGCAAGCCTTGCGTGGGGTGGTGCTGCCGTTTGTGTTCCGGCGCTATCTGGATTACAGCGTTTTCGAATCCCTGAGAAGCCTGCACCGGCAGATCCGAGACCACGCTGCCAAGCGGGCCGCGGGTCAGCCCGGTCGATCGAATGACGTGAAGCTCTCGCGAGGCGGCATCCGGGAGATTGAATTCACGGTGCAGCTGCTGCAGGTGGTTCGTGGCGGTCAGTTTCCTGAACTCCGCACCCGCCCCACGCTGGCTGCGCTCAAGCGCCTGGAGCGTGCGGGTCTGATGCCCGCCGACAAGGTCGATGCCCTGACAGCGGCCTACCTCTTCTTGCGCCGGGTCGAACACCGGATCCAGTACCTGGATGACCAGCAGAC
>JAUVYR010000002.1 GCA_030602985.1 Burkholderiales bacterium | reverse complement strand
GGTGTCCATCCGAAGGCCATCCTGGACTACCCCCAGGTGGACCCCGACCTGAAGAAGGCGGTCGAGTCGGTGGCGCGGGGTCACGCCAGCCCGCGTGCCTTCTATGTGGACAAGGTGGCCGAAGGCGTGGCCACCATCGCGGCCGCCTTCTGGCCCAAGCCCGTGATCGTGCGCCTGTCCGACTTCAAGAGCAACGAGTACCGCAAGCTGGTCGGGGGCAGCCGCTACGAGCCGGACGAGGAAAACCCGATGCTGGGCTTCCGGGGCGCAGCCCGCTACATCAGCGACGATTTCGGTGAGGCGTTTGCCATGGAGTGCGAGGCACTCAAGCGCGTGCGCGAGGACATGGGCCTGACCAACGTGCAGGTGATGGTGCCTTTCGTGCGCACCCTCAAGCAGGCCGAGCGCGTGGTCGATCTGCTGGGCAAGTTCGGCCTTAAGCGGGGCGAGAACGATCTCAAGCTCATCATGATGTGCGAGATCCCCAGCAACGCCATCCTGGCCACCCAGTACCTGCAGTTCTTCGACGGCTTCTCCATCGGCTCCAACGACCTGACCCAGCTGACCCTGGGCCTAGACCGCGATTCCGGCCTGGAGTTGCTGGCGCACGACTTCGACGAGCGCGATCCGGCCGTCACGGCGCTCATCAGCCAGGCCATCCAGGCCTGCCGCGCGCAGGGCAAGTACATCGGCATCTGCGGCCAGGGGCCCAGCGACCATCCCGACTTCGCCCAGTGGCTCAAGGACGAGGGCATCAGCTCCATCTCCCTGAACCCCGACAGCGTGGTGGACACCTGGCAGAAACTGGCCGGCTGACGACCTGCACCTTCACCCACAAAAAAGGCCCTCGGGCCTTTTTTTGTTGATCCGTATCAACTTGTCAGCGTCGAAACCCTCCAGGTAAGGGGTAGGTAAGGGCTTTGGGTGCACAATCGTCTTGAAGACAAGGAGACGACCATGCCTGAAACTCTGGTTTCCCAGCGACTGCTGGCGCTCTTTTTTGCTGCCGGCGTGGTGTTCAATTTCCCACTGATTGCTTTGTGGGATCAGTCGGTCACGGTGGCAGGGGTTCCGCTTTTCCCGCTGGCGCTGTTTCTGCTCTGGGGTACCTTGATTGCCCTGCTGGCCTGGATCGTGGAGAAGGCGCCCGATTGACCCGGGCCAAGCGCCATGCCCATGTCACCCCTGCTGGTCATCACAGCCTCTCTGGCCTACCTGCTGCTGCTTTTTGGAGTGGCCTTTGCGGTAGACCGGGAGTCGCAAAGGGGCCGGTCATGGATTGCCAGTCCATGGGTATACGCCCTGTCCATGGCGGTGTACTGTACCGCCTGGACCTATTTCGGCAGCGTTGGCCGTGCAGCCAGTTCCGGGGTCTGGTTTTTGCCGATTTATCTCGGCCCTATGCTGGCCATGATTCTGGCGTGGCTCGTGGTTCGCAAGATGATCCGGATCGCCAAGACCTACCGCATCACCTCGATTGCTGACTTCATTTCCAGTCGCTACGGCAAGAGTCCGCTCCTCGCGGGTCTGGTGTCGCTGATCACCCTGTTCGGCATCGTGCCTTACATCGCATTGCAGCTCAAGGGTATTTCGGTCGGGTACGCGGTCCTCACCACTCCACTGGGCGAGCCCTTGTCACCCGCCTTGCCGTGGTGGCAGGAAAGCACCTTCTATCTCGCCTTGTTGCTGGCCGGTTTCACCATGGTATTCGGCGCCAGGCACCTGGACAGCACGGAGCGGCACGAGGGCATGGTCGCTGCCATTGCCTTTGAGTCCCTGGTGAAGCTGGTGGCCTTTCTGGCCGTCGGGGTCTTTGTGACCTACGTGCTTTTCAATGGCGTCGGTGATATTTTTCAGCGGGCCAGCAACGTGCCTGAGCTGTCCAATCTGTTGAAGCTCGGAGAAGGACAGAGCTTTGCCTATGCCCAGTGGTTCACCCTGACCGTGCTGGCCATGTTCTCCGTCATTCTTTTGCCCCGCCAGTTTCAGGTCATGGTGGTCGAGAACGTGGATGAGCGCCACCTGAAACGCGCGGTCTGGGTGTTTCCGCTGTACCTGTTCCTGATCAACCTCTTCGTGTTGCCCATCGCGCTGGGGGGGTTGCTGTACTTTGGTTCCGGAACCATCAATCCGGAAACCTTTGTCCTCTCGCTGCCCCTGGCCGAGGGCTGGCATGCACTGGCTTTGCTGGCTTTCATCGGCGGATTGTCCGCTGCCACGGGGATGGTGATCGTCGAGTCGATTGCGGTGTCCACCATGGTCTGCAATGATCTGGTCATGCCGCTGCTGCTGCGCTCCAAGCGCTGGATGCATGCCCAGGGGCGGGATCTGACGCGCCTGCTGCTGAACATTCGCCGCTCGGTGATCCTGTTGATCCTGTTGCTCGGCTATGCCTACTACCAGCTGGCGGGCGAAGCCTACGCGCTGGTCAGCATCGGCCTGATCAGTTTTGCAGCGGTGGCGCAATTCGCTCCCGCCTTGTTTGGGGGTATGTACTGGAAGGGGGGGACTCGGCAGGGAGCGCTGGCAGGCCTGACCCTGGGATTTGCCGTCTGGATCTACACCCTCATGCTCCCATCCCTCGCCAAATCGGGCTGGATGTCGGACGATTTTCTCCAGGAAGGTCTGTTCGGAAACCCCTGGCTCCGACCTGAAGCCTTGCTGGGCTTGACGGGCCTGGACAACCTGACGCATTCGCTGTTCTGGAGCATGCTGCTCAATGTCGGCGCCTATGTGCTGGTTTCTTTGTGGCGGGTGCCGTCCGCTCGTGAAACCAGTCAGGCGGTGTTGTTTGTGGATATTTTTGAGCGTCCATCGGAGACCCGACCCGTTTTCTGGCGCGGGCAGGCGCGGGTCTCAGACCTGCTGCCTCTGGCGGAGCGTTTCATGGGGCCTGCCAAGGCCCGCGCCGCCTTTCTGGAATACGCGCGCCAGAGGGGCAAGGCGTCTGTGGATCAGTTGCAGGCCGATGCGGCGCTGGTTCAGTTCGTCGAAACGCTGCTGGCTGGCTCTATTGGCAGTGCCTCGGCCCGTGTCATGGTGGCCTCTGTCGTCAAGGAAGAGTCACTGGGTCTGGACGATGTGATGGACATCCTCGAGGAGGCCACGAGGCTGCGATTGCATTCACAGGAGCTTGAGGAGAAGTCGCGCTCTCTGGAGTTGGCCACCGCCGAGTTGCGTGAAGCCAATGAGCAGCTCAAAAGTCTGGACCGCCTGAAGGACGACTTCATGTCATCCGTGACGCACGAGCTGCGCACGCCCTTGACCGCCATACGCACCCTGTCCGAGTTGATGCTCGACGACCCGAAAATCCACCTGGAAGACCGCAAGCGCTTTCTGGGGATTATCGTCTCTGAAACCGAGCGCCTGAGCCGTCTGGTCAATCAGGTGCTGGACATGGCCAAGATCGAATCCGGACACGCGGAGTGGCACAACACCCAGCTCGATCTGGTGGAGCTGGTCAGACATGCGGCCGACACCACAATCGAGTTGCTGAGAGACAAGCGTGCACAGCTGGTGCTGGATCTCCCGGAGACCCCGGTGCGTGTGCTCGCTGATGCCGACCGGCTGACGCAGGTCATGCTGAATCTGATTGTCAACGCGGCCAAATTTGTGCCTGAAGACCTCGGTCGTATCGACATCCGTTTGCGCACACGGCCCGGCTCTGTGGTGGTCGAGGTGCAGGACAATGGTCCAGGCGTCGCGCCTGATGAGCATGCATTGGTGTTCGAGAAATTCCGGCAGGTGGGCGAGGGGGTGATCCGCCCGCAGGGGACGGGCTTGGGTCTTCCCATCAGCCGGCAGATCGTTGAACATTTCGGCGGGCGCATGTGGCTGGTGAGCGAGCCTGGCCAAGGCGCCACTTTTGGTTTTGAGTTACCTCGGGGAGACAGCACATGACGGCCACCATCCTGATTGCCGATGATGAACCCAACATCCTGATTTCACTGGAATTTTTGATGAAGCGTGAGGGTTATCAGGTCCTGCTGGCCAGAGACGGGCAGGAGGCGCTGGACGCCATCCACACGCACCGCCCGGATCTCGTGCTGCTCGATGTGATGATGCCGCAGAAGACGGGCTTCGAAGTCTGTCAGGAAGTCAGGGCAAGCCCGGTCATTCAGGATACACGTATCCTGATGCTGACCGCCAAAGGTCGGGACACCGACGTGGCCAAAGGCCTGGCAATGGGGGTGAATGCATACATGACCAAACCCTTTTCCACCCGTGAACTCGTCGACAAGGTGCGTGAAATGCTGAGAGGTTGACATGGCGCGCGCCCGAAAAACCGATAAGCGATTGTGGTGGCTGCTGGGGGTGGCTGCAGGTGTCTCTGTTATCTGGTTGCTGATCACTTTCTGGCTGATCGGCGCGACCATGGAGCCCGCTGACCGGGCTACCGCCTGGTCGTTGCTCGGGGACCGATTGGTCCTGATCTGCCTGACCTGGGCCATGGGGATGGCTGCCATCGCCTGGAGCCTGAAGCGGTGGTTCGACCACTGGGTCACGCCTTCCGTGCAGCTGGCAGAAGAGGCACGCGTGTTGCTGCGAACGGATGTGGTGCGTGAGTTGCGCCCCAAGGGTAACCAGGAAACCCGCGAGCTGGTGGGCCTCTTCAACCAGCTTGTGGTGCAACGGGAAGCGCTGCGGCAGGAAATGGATGCCCGAGTTCGGGAAGCCGCCCAGAACATCGAGCAGGAAAAGCTGCGCCTGGCAGCACTCATGTCCGAATTGACGCAGAGCGTGGTGGTCTGCAATCTGGATGGCCGTATCCTGCTTTACAACAATCGGGCGCGCATGCAGTTTCGAGCCATGTCGTCATCGCCAAAGCTGGCTGACGGGGCTGAGCTGATCGGTATTGGTCGTTCGATCTACACGGCTTTTGACCGCAAGCTGGTAGCCCATGCACTGGAGAACGTTCGCCAGCGCATGCAGCGAGGTGCAGGGCAGCCAGTGGCACAGTTTGTCACCACCACGAAAGCCGGCCAGCTGCTCCGTGTGCAGATGGCACCGGTACGCGCAGTGGGTGCGACTGACGACGAGAGCGTGGAGGGGAGACTGTCCGGTTTTGTCTTGATGCTGGACAACATCACGCGCGAACAGGAGCAGGCTTCTGAGCGTGAGCGTGTCCTGCTGGGCCTGACCGAGGGCAGCCGGGCCTCGCTGGCCAATATCCAGGCTGCCGTGGACATGCTGGACTACCCCGATCTGGAGGCGCCCGTCCGCGAGCGGTTTCTGGGGGTGGTCCGCGAAGAAGTCGACGTCATGTCTCGCCGCATCAAGTCGCTGCTTGACGACCCTACCACACCGCTGACCACCCGCTGGCCCATGGAGGACATGCTGGGTGCCGATCTGATGGCCGCAGCCGCCAGGCGCATCGAAGAAGCCCTTGAATTGGCTGTGGTGGAAGAGGGGGTGGATGCACAATTGTGGCTACGCATCGAGAGCTTCTCCATTCTGCAGGCCCTGATCTACCTGAGTGCCAGGCTCAAGACGACATTTGCCGTACGGACCCTGATCTTGTCTTTGCGACCGGCATCACAGGGCCAGCAGAAGGTCGAGCTCGACCTCGGCTGGCGCCATCCCGACGTGACCGTCGAACAATTGCAGGGGTGGGATCAGGACGCCATGCAAATGGGGCAGGAAGTCTCGGCCCTGTCGGTTCACGATGTGGTGGAGCGCCATGCCGGCGCGTTCTGGTTTGAATGTGACACCGCTGCGGGGACGGGTTGCTTCCGCTTCCTGCTGCCAGCGGCAGCGCCACAGGAAACGGCCGATACCGCCACCTTCATCCGAAACGAAAGCCGTCCCGAATATTACGACTTCGACCTGTTCCGCAGCACGCCAGCCAGTAAGGCGCTTGAAGACATGCCGCTGACCGAGCTGGCCTACACCGTTTTCGATACCGAAACCACCGGGCTCAATCCGGCCCAGGGTGATGAGATCATCCAGATCGGAGCCGCGCGAATTTTCAATGGACGTCTGCTCAGGCGGGAATGCTTTGACCAGTTGGTTGACCCCGGGCGCAGCATCCCGGCGGCGTCCATTCCCATTCATGGCATCACGCCCGACATGGTCAGGGGCCAACCCCGAATCGCCGAGGTGCTACCCGCCTTTCACGCGTTTGCACAGGACACCGTTCTGGTCGCGCACAACGCCGCCTTCGACATGCGTTTCCTGCAACTCAAGGAGAAGCTGACCGGGCTGGTGTTTGACCAGCCTGTCCTCGACACCTTGTTGTTGTCTGCCGTCATCCATCCCAACCAGGATTCTCACCGGCTGGAAGCCATTGCAGAGCGCTTCAACGTCACTGTGATCGGGCGGCACACGGCCATGGGTGATGCCATGGTCACGGCTGAGGTGTTCCTCAAGCTCATTCCCCTGCTCGCCGAGAAGGGCATCCACACCCTGGGGCAGGCTCGAACAGCGGCGCAGCAGACCTACTACGCCCGACTGAAGTACTGAATCAGCGGTTCATGGGGTAGCGGCTGGCCAGCACCTGTTGGAGGCTTTTGACCACGCCGAACGCCTCTTTCAGATGGCTTCGTTCGAGATTGGACAGCGTCTCGGGCCGCAGGTAGTTGTCGGCCGCGTGGCCATCGGACATACGCCGGGCCTGATGCTGGATGCGCAAAGTGCTCAAGAACTCCAGGGCATCGAGGAGGTCATGAACACGTTGTTCGGAAATTTCACCGCTGGCGGCGGCATTCTCCAGCCTTTCCTTGGTGTTGACCGCCGGTGACCCCCCCGCCAGGGCATACACCCGGGCCAGATCAATGATGGGCACGATTCCTGTGTGCTTCAGGTCAATCGCGCCCTGGTGCTCTCCGCTCTTGATCAAAGACAGGTTGCCCAGCCAGTTCAAGGGCGGTTGGTGGGTGATGGCGTTGCCCACCATGAAAGCCAGAAACAGCCGTTGTGTCTTGGTCCGTTGCAGCACCTCCTGGCGCAACTCGTCCAGCAGGGCACGCTGACCGTACACAAAACGCTGGTCAAAGAAAACACAGGTCAGCATCAGCGCCTTGGGTTCGGCCTTGTCGATCCAGCCATGAAAATACTGCTTCCACTTGCGCAGCGGCTGCCGCCAGGCGTCGGTCATGGCCATCATCTCGCCGGGGCAGTACACGTACCCACAGGCATCCAGCCCGTCACAGACAAACCGCGACAGATCCCGAAAGTACGCTCCGTGCTGCGCCTCGTCATAAGCGTCGTCCAGCACCAGGCAATTGTCCTGGTCGGATTTGGCGGTCTGTTCATTGCGTCCCTGTGAGCCCGCAGCCACCCAGGCGTAATCCACCGGGGCTGGGCCCAGTTGCAACTCACCCAGTTGCAGCAGCCGCGAGGTCAGGGCGTCCGTGATGGCCGAGACGATGTGCCCTGTACTGAAAGCGCTGGCCTGCGCTGCGGCTAGGCTTTGCTGGAGTCGCTTGATCCGGCTGCTGGCCTCCACCAGTCCTTCGACCGACGTTTGTTTGTAAATGGAGCCCGCCAGATACACCGCCGAATTGCTTTGCTGTTCGGTCAGGTCGGTGCTGGTGATCATGCCGACCACGGTTGGTCCGTCCATCACCGGCACATGATGAATGTTGTGCCGGGCCATCATCAGCAGCGCATCAAAGGCTTGCCGCTGGATATCGATCGTCATGGGAGCCAGGGTGGCAATCTCCATGATGGACCGCTGGGTATCCAGTCCCGCTGCCACAACCCGATTACGGAGGTCTCGATCGGTGATCAGGCCAAACAGGGCGTCATCCTGCACAATCAAAACGGAGGACACTCGCTGGTCACGCATGATCTGCGCTGCTTCAATGATGGGTGTCTGCGGCGATAGCGTCACGGCAGGCCGCTTCACCAGATGACGCACCGGTGTGGTGATCAGGTTGACTGGGTTGTCCGTATGGCGGGGTTGAGCAGAGTCGATCATGTATGCATTGTGAACCGTGGAGAGGCCATGCTAGCGCCCGACTGTTGCTGAAAACTTGTGCTGCGTCAAATCGGGGTCGATCCGTTGTTAAGCTATAGGCTGGAGACCACTGGATGCTATTGGCCATCACCGCGCTGAAAATGCTTGCCGAGCTGGCTTTGCTGGCCTTGCTGGGTCGCGGGCTGCTTCGGTTGTTTTTGCGGCACATGGCCCCTCAGGGTATGGCATCCAACCCCTTTCTGTGGGTGCTTGACGCTCTCTGCAAACCCCCTTTGTGGATCGTGGCCCGCCTCACGCCCCGTCATCTGCCGGAACAGCATCATCCTGTCCTGGCCCTGGCGCTCATGGCTGGCATGTGGCTGGCGCTGACCTGGCTCAAGATCGAATGGTGCTTGCGTATCGGTGTGGAGCATTGCCGGTGAGGGGGGCTACCTACTGGCAGCGTCTGCGCCGAATGACGGGGGTCTTGCTGATCATCTGGTTTCTTGTGTCGTTCGGCCTGACCTTTTTTGCTCGCGAGTTGTCGTTTTTATTCATGGGCTGGCCGTTCAGTTTCTGGGTGGCCGCTCAAGGCGCCTTGCTGGTCTACCTGGCACTGATCGCGTTTTATGCCTGGTACGCCAATCGGCTGGATCGCCTGTACGGATTGCAGGATCCGCCACCCGCCAGCGAGCCCGAGGAGTCCTGAGTTGAAGCCCGTCTCCCCGACTCTGTTTCGACGGCAACTGGACAAGGTCTACCTGTGGTTCACGGGACTGTTCTTTCTTTTTGTGATTGGACTGGCCATCCTGGAGCAGATGGGCCTGCCTCGCTCGTGGATTGGCATGATATTCATGCTGTCCACCATCGGGGTGTACGCCACCATCGGCATCATGAGCCGGACCATCGATCCGGTGGAGTACTACGTCGCGGGACGTCGCGTGCCGGCCGTCTACAACGGGATGGCCACCAGCGCGGACTGGATGTCGGCGGCTTCATTCATCGGACTGGCGGGTACTCTGTATGTGCATGGCTACAGCGGACTCGCCTTTGTCCTGGGGTGGACAGGGGGTTATTGTCTGGTGGCCTTGTTGTTGGCGCCCTATCTGCGACGTTTCGGTCAATTCACCATCCCCGATTTTCTAGGTGAGCGCTACGGTCAGCGCTGGCCACGCGTCCTGGGTGTGCTGGCGGCTATTGCCTGTTCTTTTATCTATCTGGTGGCCCAGATCTACGGGGTTGGGCTGATCACCTCGCGGCTGACCGGGGTCGCGTTTGAGGTGGGTGTTTTTCTGGGCTTGGGTGGCATCCTGGTGTGCTCTTTTCTCGGCGGCATGCGCGCCGTCACCTGGACCCAGGTCGCGCAGTACATCGTGATGATCGTGGCCTACATGCTGCCGGTGGTCTGGCTGTCCGTCAAACAGACCGACTTTCCGATTCCCCAGCTTGTCTACGGGCAACAGCTGCAGCAGATCACGGAGCGTGAGCAGGAGTTGATCCAGGACCCTGCTGAAATCGAGGTCCGATCCATCTTCCAGGCCCGTGTGGCCTTGCTCGAAGCCAAGCTGCACGACCCCGCTGCCGCCCTCAGAGAGGAGCGTCTGAATGCCGAGCACCGGCTGGAGGTGTTGAGGGCCTTTGAAGGGTCTCCATCTGAGGTGGCTGAGGCGGAAATTGCTTTGTCCCGAATTCCCCGTGACGAGTCGTCAGCAGTCGCTCTCTGGAGTCGACAGCTGACTGAAGCACGTGCCAAATCCATGCCTTTGAATGGCATGCCCCCCCATGCCCAGGCTTTCGCAGGCGATCCGCAGGGCAGTCCTGATGAGCAACGCCTCTTCAACGAGTCGCGGCGCAATTTCCTGGCGCTGGTTTTCTGTCTGATGGTCGGTACGGCGGCTCTGCCGCACATCCTGATGCGTTACTACACCGTGCCTGACGTCAAGCAGGCACGCCACTCGGTCACCTGGTCGCTGCTGTTCATCAGTCTGCTCTATTTCACCGCGCCCGCCTTGGCTGTCATGGTGAAGTATGAAGTGTTCAACGGACTGGTCGGGACCCCTTTTGACGAGTTGCCTGCCTGGGTTGCTGCCTGGAACCAGGTGGATGCCAGCTTGCTGACGGTCAAGGACGTCAACCGGGATGGCTTGCTGCAGCTCAACGAAATGTCGATCGGCACCGACATCATCGTGCTGGCCACGGCAGAGATTGCCGGCCTGCCTTATGTCATCGCTGGCCTGGTCGCTGCCGGTGGGTTGGCCGCCGCGCTGTCCACCGCCGATGGCCTGTTGCTCACAATTGCCAACGCCCTTAGCCACGACACCTACTACAAAATGATTGATCCGCGTGCCGCCACAGCCCGCCGGGTCACGATTTCCAAGGTGCTTCTGCTGGTGGTTGCGCTGGCGGCGGCTTATGTGGCTGCCCAGAAGCCTGCCGATATTCTTTTTCTGGTGTCGTCAGCCTTTTCGATTGCCGCGTCGGCGTTTTTTCCTGCCTTGGTGCTGGGTATCTTCTGGCGCCGCACCACAGGGGCGGCCGCTGTTGTGGGCATGGTCAGTGGTCTGGCCGTGACTTTTTATTACATGGCCACGACCCAGCCCTGGCTGCGTTCTGTCTTCGGTTTGCAGGGGCCAGTCGAGTTGTGGTGGGGCATACAGCCCATTTCAGCCGGCGTATTCGGTGTGCCGGTGGGCTTTGCCGTGATGATGTTGGTCAGCCTGATCACGCCCGCCCCATCTGCTGAGGTGTCGGCACTGATTGATCGCGTTCGAGGTATCCCCCCTTCAGGGGCCGAACCGTCGCAGTTACCCAGGCAGACTTGAGTCGTTCCTGCGAACAGTCTATAATGGTGGGCTTACCTTGCCGTACCCAGTTGACGCCGGGGCGGCTTTCATCCACAAGGAGAGTCCATGCGTCATTACGAAATCGTGATGCTCATCCATCCGGATCAGAGCGAACAGGTTCCAGCCATGCTGGAGCGCTACAAGGGCATGATCACCGCTGGCAACGGCGCTGTGCATCGTGTGGAAGACTGGGGCCGCCGTCAGCTGGCTTACCAGATCAACAAGCTGTCCAAGGCTCACTATCTCTGCCTGAACATTGAAGCCGATCAGGCTGTCATGGGCGAGCTGGAGCATGCATTCCGCTTCAACGACGCTGTGTTGCGTCACCTCGTTGTGCAAAAGAAGAAAGCGGAAACCGCTCCTTCTTCCATGATGAAGGCGGTCGAGCGCGAAGAGGCTCGCAAGGCCCAGCAGCAGGAAGCCACTGCCTGATGACCCGGTGACGGGTGTGGAGCATTGGCCCCTGAATCGGTTGGTTTTGCAGGCGTGTCTGGTAGAAATATCCGGACCTCGCTACACACCCGCTGGTATACCTGCTCTTGATATGGTTCTGGAACATGATTCCGAGCAGACAGAAGCAGGGCAGATCAGGCAAGTGGCTCTCAAGGTCAAGGCGGTTGCCTTCGGTGTTGTGGCGGAAACGCTTTCCAGACAGAGTCTGGGCGCTACTTGTCACTTCACCGGCTTTCTGACCAACACCCGTAACGGCAAAGGCGTTGTGTTCCACGTTCAAGATTTCAAACCCATTTAAGGAAGCATCCCCATGGCTGCCCCCAAGCGTTTCAATAAAGACAAGCGCCCCAAGCGCAACACCCAGTCGCTGCTGTTCAAGCGCAAGAAGTTCTGCCGTTTCACCGTGGCCGGTGTGGAAGAGGTGGACTACAAAGACGTCGACGTGCTGCGCGACTTCATTGCTGAAAACGGCAAGATCATCCCCGCGCGCCTGACCGGCACTCGTGCGATTTATCAGCGCCAGGTCACCACGGCGATCAAGCGCGCCCGTTTCCTGGCCATGCTGCCCTACAGCGACCAACACCGCGTCTGATCAGAAGGAGTTCCATCATGCAAATCATTCTGCTCGATAAAGTGGTCAACCTCGGTAACCTCGGTGATGTGGTCCGCGTCAAAGACGGTTACGCTCGCAACTTCCTGATCCCGACCGGCCGTGCCCGCCGTGCCACCCAGTCCGCTGTGGCTGAGTTCGAAGCTCGCCGTGCCGATCTGGAAAAAGCGGCTGCTGCCAAACTCGCCGAAGCGCAGGCGTTGGGTGAAAAGCTGAACGGCTTCACCGTCAAGCTCAGCCAGAAAGCTGGGGTGGATGGCCGTCTGTTTGGTTCTGTCACCAACCACGATATTGCCGACGAACTCGTCAAGCAAGGTTTTGCTGTGACGAAAGCCCAGGTGCGTATGCCCAACGGTCTGTTGAAGAACGTGGGAGACTACACTGTTCAGGTGGGTCTGCACACCGATGTGGTCGTGGAAGTCAATGTGTCCGTGCTGGGCGAAACAGCCTGAGCTGTTCAGGTTCTGCCAACAAAAAACCGGCCTCGGCCGGTTTTTTGTTGCGGGTTCGGGTCTGGATCACCAGAGACGCCACCAGGCACCCCGCTGCCGCTGAGCGCCTTCTGACAAGAAGGCGCTTTGCGGGAAATTGGTTTCCAGAATGCGTCGTGTGTCGTTGGCGAGATCCGACATGTTCAGCGCCTGATAGGCGCGCATCATGATGAACAGCGCTTCTTCCGCAGCAGGAACACCATCGAACTCAGTCACCGCGTTTTGAGCGCGATTCAGTGCCGCTACATACGCGCCGCGACTGAGATAGTGCCGTGCAATATGCACCTCAGACTGGGCCTGCGAATTGATGATGTAAGTCATCCGCAGGCGAGCATCCGGCGCATATCGGGAATCGGGGAACCGTTCCACCAGTTCACGAAACGCTTCAAAGGACACCCGGGCGGATTGTTGATCCCGCTCGGACAAATCCTGGCGCGAGAGCCAGCCGAAAAGCCCCAGGTTGTCGTTGAAGTTGACAAGGCCTTTCAGATACAGGGCGTAATCGATCGCCGGGCTGGCCGGGTGCAGACGCATGAATCGGTCGAGCGTGGCGATGGCCTGGGCCTGCTCCCCCGCTCGGTAGTGGGCAAAGGCCTTTTCCAACTGAGCCTGCTGAGCCAACGGGGTACCTGCCGCACGGCCTTCAAGTCTCTCAAAGAGCGTGATGGCTCTTTCGAAGTTGCCGCTGTTCCGCTCGTCAATGGCTTCAGCAAAAATACGGTTTGGACTCCAGTTGGCGGTGGGGTCCTCCGTGTTCTTGCTCGCGCAGGCGCTCAGCAACACCACCAGACTCACGCTGGCAACCCAGCGGCGATGGGGCATGGCGGTAGATAATCGTTTCATTGACATCGGATCCAGATCTTTACGAGCAAGGCAAACCATTGATGCAACCCATTATATCGGCGGACCCTCTGTGTTCGGATGTCGACGCCATCGAGCTGGAAGACCTGACGGACGAAGCAGGGGGCTCAGCGGAGGTCCGTCATTGGCAGGTGGGCCCCGAGGGGCATGGCTGGCGTTTGGACAAGGCTTTGTCGGGCTTGGTGACCGAATTTTCTCGTGCATGGTTGCAGCAGCTGATAGAAGCGGGTGCGCTGACGCTGAATGGGCGTGTATGCACCAAAGCCGCGACTCGGTTGAAGGCGGGGGATTCTCTTCAGGTGGCGCTGCGGCCCCCGGCTCAAACGACCTGTTTCTTGCCGGAGGCGCTCCAGCTGCAGGTCGTTCACGAAGATGAACATCTACTGGTGATTGACAAGCCCGTCGGGCTGGTGGTGCACCCCGCCGCAGGCAACTGGACAGGCACCTTGCTCAATGGCTTGCTGGCTTATCACACGGTGGCCGCTCAACTGCCCAGGGCGGGGATTGTTCATCGGCTGGATAAAGACACCAGCGGATTGATGGTCGTCGGCAAGACCCCGATCGCCTGTGAGGCGCTGGTCAGGCAGATCGCGGCGCGCGAGATCCACCGGTTGTATGTGGCACTGGTGCACGGCTCGCTGGCCGCGGGCAGCGTGCGGTCGGTGCAGGGTTTCATCGCGAGGGACCCCAGGAATCGCTTGCGCATGGCGGCGGTTCGCGAGGGGACTGCCGGTGCGCGTGATGCCCTCACCTGGGTGCGGTGCCTGGACAGCGGCGCGGTGGTGTCCTGGGTAGGGTGCAAGCTGCACACGGGTCGCACGCACCAGATCCGGGTTCACCTGGCTTCGCTCGGGCATCCGCTGGTGGGTGACGCCTTGTATGGCGGCCGGCCTCTGTTTGGCATGGCCCGCCAGGCCCTGCACGCGCATCGTTTGGTGTTTCGCCATCCGGTGACGGGTGCGGTGGTGCGTGCCGAAAGCCCCTTGCCTTCTGATCTCACCCACGCATTGGCCGAAGTCGGCCTCCAGTACAATCTGGATCAACTCTGGGAAATTGACGACGAACTCAACGTCCTTTCCTCTTGATGGTCCCATGCGGGTCCCTTCGCGCTTGAAGGGTGTATCCTTGGGCCTGATCCCAACACCCTTCACCCATCGAAGTCCATGAATACGTTGGATGCCCATCGCATCCTGGAAGCGGCGCTGCTGTGCGCACCAGAGCCCTTGTCCCTGCGAGACATGACGGTTCTGTTTGATGGCGCCCTGAGTGCTGACGAACTCAGGCAGTTGCTCCAGGACATCCAGCTCGAGTGGGCGGACAAGGGCTTGGAGCTGGTTGCCCTGGCCACCGGCTGGCGTTTCCAGAGTCGACCCGCCTTGCGTCCTTTTCTGGATCGCCTGCACCCGGAGAAACCCCCCCGTTACAGCCGTGCGGTCATGGAGACGCTGGCCATCATTGCCTACCGCCAGCCGGTGACCCGTGGAGACATGGAAGACATTCGCGGCGTCACCATCCACTCCGGCATTCTCAAGCAGCTGGAAGACCGTGGCTGGGTGGAGGTGATCGGTCATCGAGAAACCGTGGGACGCCCCGCGCTCTTTGCCACGACGCGGCAGTTCCTCAATGACCTGGGTCTGGCGTCCCTGGATCAACTGCCGGCACTTCAGCACCCGACGGCGGCTGAGTCGCTCTTCCCCCAACTCACCGGCATCGAATCGGCAGCCCCGGCTGCTGAACACGATGAGCCATCAGCCCCTGCGCTTAACTGAATCCATTCATGAATCGACCTCCAGCCCCCAATTCTGCTGCCCAGACCGACGCCGAAGTCGACGCCATTCGGCTCGAAGAGGTCGTCTCAGGCGCCTTCGACCATGCCCAGGCCGAGAGTGCGCCGGTGGCGGGCAAGCGCGTGCTCAGCCCTCAGATGGATGCGCCCAAGCTGCACAAGGTGCTTGCCCAGGCCGGTCTGGGTTCGCGTCTGGAAATGGAGCATATGATTCTGGAGGGGCGCATCTCTGTGAATGGCGAGCCGGCCCACGTGGGTCAGCGTATTCAATTTGGCGATACCGTCAAAATCAATGGCAAACCCATCAAGGTTCGCATCGCGCCGCCCCCCCCCAGGGTGTTGGCCTATCACAAGCCCGCCGGGGAGGTGGTGACCCACGACGACCCGCAAAACCGGCCCACGGTGTTCCGGCGTCTGCCGCGCTTGCATACGGGCAAGTGGCAGTCGGTGGGTCGTCTGGACCTCAATACCGAGGGTTTGCTGCTGTTCACCAACTCCGGCGAGCTGGCCAACAAGCTGATGCACCCCCGATTTGGCCTCCAGCGGGAATACGCGGTACGGGTGCTGGGGGCCTTGAGCAACGAGGAAAAGGAGCAGCTGCTCGCAGGTGTCCAGCTCGATGACGGTCTGGCGCAATTCCTCTCCATCGAAGATGGCGGCGGGGAAGGGGCCAACTGCTGGTATCGGGTGACGATCGCCGAAGGCCGTAACCGGGAGGTGCGGCGCATGTTCGAGGCAGTCGGCCATGCAGTCAGTCGGCTCATTCGCATCCGCTATGGAGCGGTGGTGCTGCCTCGTGGGCTGCGCCGCGGGGTCTGGATGGAACTGGACATTCGTGATGTGGCCCGCCTGACCGAGGCCACCGGCATGGATCGTTCACTGGAATCCAAGGCGCGCCAGTTTCAGACGCCCAAACCTTCTCGAAGCCCTTCACGCAACCCGTCACGCCGGCAAGGGCAGGGCCCCCGCCCCAGTGCGCCCAAGCTGGTGGATGGCCCGCCCATGCCCCGATCAGGCGCCCGACGCCCGGGCGGACGCCGTACCGACGCCAATGCACCCGGCGCCCAGGCGCCCGACCCGATGAAAACGTCTTACGGCTACATCGGCCAGGACGCCCAGCCCGCTCGCCGCAAGGGCCCGCCCGGTGGCCGACAGCGCCCGCGCGGCAGTTCTCGCTGAATGCTTGGCGTGGCTGGTTTTCCCCGGTTAAAATCGAAAGCTTTGTTGACTTTTCTTTCTCCTTCATCAGGATCCTTTCATGGCCATCGAACGCACCCTTTCCATCATCAAACCCGACGCCGTTGCGAAAAACGTGATCGGTCAGATCTACAGCCGCTTTGAAGCCGCTGGCCTGAAGATCGCCGCCGCCAAGCTGGTCCACCTGTCCCGCGCCGAAGCCGAGCAGTTCTATGCTGTGCACAAAGAGCGTCCTTTCTTCAAGGATCTGGTGGATTTCATGGTGTCCGGCCCGGTGATGATCCAGGTGCTGGAAGGCGAGAACGCCATCGCCAAGAACCGTGAGCTGATGGGCGCCACCGACCCCAAGAAGGCCGCTCCCGGCACCATCCGCGCCGATTTCGCTGACAGCATCGACGCCAACGCTGTGCACGGCTCCGACGCCCCTGAAACCGCTGTTGTGGAAGTTTCCTTCTTCTTCCCCGGCATGAACGTGTACGCACGCTGATCATGCGATGACGGCCAATTTGCTCGATTTCGACCTCGACGGGTTGGCCGCCTTCTGTGAGCGGCTCGGAGAAAAGCGCTTCCGAGCCACCCAGCTGTTTCGCTGGATTCACCAGAAAGGCGTGTCCCGTTTCGAGGACATGACCGATCTGGCGCGCAGCCTCCGCGACAAGCTGCCCGGCGTGTGCGAGGTGCGTGGTCTCTCCATCCTCACTCAGCAAGAGTCCGCAGACGGCACCATCAAATGGCTGTTTGACGTGGGCGACGGCAATGCCGTCGAGGCCGTCTTCATCCCTGAAGACGACCGGGGCACCCTGTGTGTGTCCTCGCAGGCGGGCTGTGCGGTTGCATGTCGTTTCTGCTCCACCGGCCACCAGGGCTTCAGCCGCAACCTCACCACGGGTGAAATCGTGGCGCAGTTGTGGTTTGCCGAGCATTTCCTGCGCCGTCGATTCAACACCCAGGAACGCGTCATTTCCAACGTGGTCATGATGGGCATGGGTGAACCGTTGCAAAACTACCATGCCCTGGTGCCGGCTCTGCGGGTCATGCTGGACGACCATGGCTATGGGCTGTCGCGCCGGCGCCTGACTGTCTCCACGTCTGGCGTGGTCCCGATGATGGACCGGCTGGCTCAGGATTGCCCGGTGGCACTGGCGGTGTCACTGCACGCACCGAACGATCCCCTGCGTGACGATCTGGTGCCATTGAATCGCAAATATCCGATTGCTGAACTGCTGGATGCCTGCCTGCGCTACCTGCCTGCCGCCCCACGAGACTTCATCACCTTCGAATACTGCATGCTGGACGGTGTGAACGATCAGCCCGAGCATGCCCGCCAGCTGGTTCAGGTCTTGCGCCAACATGCGGGCACCGGTGTGCCGTGCAAGATCAATCTCATTCCCTTCAATCCCTTTCCTGGCTCAGGGCTGACCTGCTCCAGTCGTGAGACGGTTCGCGCCTTTGCCGAACACCTCAACGGGGCCGGGATCGTGACAACGGTTCGCAAGACGCGCGGAGACGACATCGACGCCGCTTGTGGCCAACTGGCCGGTGATGTCCAGGATCGCACGCGTGTGAGTGAGCGGCTGGCTCGGCGGCGGCAAAGTGAATCGCCTATCGTCTGGGCCAAGCGCAACAAGGAGACTGCTGCATGACTGTCATTCGCTCCTGGGGGTGGATGCTCTCGGTACTGCTGGGGGTGGCTCTGTTGAGCGGCTGTTCAGGGTTACCCAGCGCGCCTAGCGACGAGCGTGCCTGGCTGACCCAGACCGAGGAACCTGAAACCCGCCGTCGTGCTCGCGTCAGACTGGAGCTGGCCGCCGGCTACTTCGAGCAGGGCCAGACCATGGTGGCGCTGGACGAGATCAATCGGGCGCTCGTGATCGACCCGCGTTTTGCGGCCGCCCACAATTTGCGTGGACTGATTCTCATGGGGCTCAATGAGCCTCGCCTGGCCGAAGAGAGTTTTCAGCAGGCGCTGCGGATATCACCTCGCGACGGGGATACCTGGCACAACCTGGGTTGGTTCTACTGCCAGCAGGAACGTTTCGTACAGTCCGCGCAGGCATTCGACACCGCCCTTCAGTCCCCTGCGTACGCATCGGCGGCTCGCACATGGATGGTCCAGGGTATCTGTCAGGCCAGGGCAGGGCAGTTTCATGAGGCGGAGGCCAGCCTGAGTCGTGCTTTTCAGCTGGATGCGTCCAACCCCATCACCCTGTACAACCTCGCGCTACTCCTGCACAAGCGCGATGACAACGAGCGTGCTCGCTTCTACCTGCGCCGCTTGAACAATACCGACCTTGCCAATGCAGAATCCCTCTGGCTGGGTGTGAAGATCGAGCATCGACTGCGCAATCAGGATGCTGTTCAGCAACTCGGCCGTCAGCTTGTACGCCGCTTCCCGGATTCTCGTGAAGCCAATGCTTTTGAACGCGGGGCTTTCGATGAATG
This sequence comes from Burkholderiales bacterium, assembly GCA_030602985.1. Lineage (GTDB taxonomy): Bacteria > Pseudomonadota > Gammaproteobacteria > Burkholderiales > Burkholderiaceae_C > UBA997. The sequence goes on along the minus strand of JAUVYR010000002.1, from coordinate 42,679 downwards.
ATGTGAACACATCCTTGCCCAAGGATCCGGATGAAGCATTGAATGCATCGCCGGTTTTGCCTGTATCGACGACCGTCATCACCCTCAAGCAGGCCCGCGAGCGTGCTGGCCTGCACCCCGTGGCGCTGGCGGCCATGCTCAAAATCCCTGTGAAGCGGCTGGAGGCCCTGGAAGCCGGCCGTTTCGATGAGCTGCCCGATATGACTTTCGCTCGCGCGCTGGCACTGAGCGTCTGTCGTGCCCTGAAGGTCGACCCACAGCCGATTCTGGCCAACTTTCCTGCTTCCAATGAGGTGCGCCTGAACGACATTGAGCGCTCTCTCAATGCGCCCCTGCCCAGGCGGACGGTGGCCATGCCTTCATCGGCCAAACCTTCGGAGCCAAGCAAATTGTCCTGGCCCATGGCAGCCGCTGTTTTCATGGCGGTAGTCGCCCTGATGCTCTGGTTTTTTCTGCCCACGCGCGAAGAACCAGCGACCGTGTCCTTGTTGAGTCCGGTCATGACTGCAGAACCTGTTTCCATACCGGAACCGGCCTTGGACCCAGTATCCGAGGAGGCAGTGCCGCAGGAGGTATTGCGGCTGGAGGCGCCCTCTGCCCCCTCTGGGATGGCGATCGAGGCACCGGGCCCCGCTGTTCCAGCGCCTGTGTCGGCCACACCCGTCGATGCCCAAAACGGTTTCGCCATGACGGCCCGGGAAACGTCCTGGGTTCAGGTGACGGGTGCTTCTGGTCGAGTGCTTTTGCAGCGGAGTCTTCAGCCGGGTGAGACCGTGGTGTTGTCCACGGATTTCCCCTTGTCCGTGGTGGTCGGGCGTGCGGATGAGGTGGTGGTCAGCCTGCGTGGAACTGCTTTCAACATGGCGCCTCACACCCGTAACAATGTTGCACGTTTCGAGGTCAGGTAAGTGATGTCCACGGCTACAACAGCCTCTGAGCCGGGTTTGCCGGTATCGAGTCCCTTTCCCGCTCGCAAGTCCCGCATGGGCACCGTCGTCTGGGGTGATCACCAAGTCACCCTGGGGGGCAACGCGCCGGTCCGCGTGCAGTCCATGACCAACACGGACACCGCCGATGCGGTGGCCACGGCCATTCAGGTCAAGGAGCTGGCGCTGGCAGGTTCCGAATTGGTGCGCATCACCGTCAACAACGACGAGGCGGCCAAGGCGGTGCCCTACATCCGCGAGCAACTCGACCGCATGGGTGTGCCGGTCCCGTTGATCGGCGATTTCCACTACAACGGCCACCGGCTGCTCACCGAATACCCCGACATGGCCCAGGCCCTGTCCAAGTACCGGATCAACCCTGGCAATGTGGGGCGCGGCGATAAAAAAGACCGTCAGTTTGGCCAGATGGTTGAAGCTGCACTGCGATGGAACAAGCACATTCGCATTGGTGTGAACTGGGGCAGCCTGGATCAGGACTTGCTCGCTTCCATGATGGACGAGAACGCACGCCGTTCCCAGCCCTGGGAGGCGAAGCAGGTGATGGTCGAGGCCCTGATCACCTCGGCGCTGCAGTCTGCTGCGCAGGCCGAGCAGATGGGCATGGCGCGTGGTGATATCGTGCTGTCATGCAAGGTCAGTGGTGTGCAGGATCTGATTGCGGTTTACCAGGAGTTGCATCGGCGTTGCGACTACCCGCTTCATCTCGGCCTGACCGAGGCAGGCATGGGTACCAAGGGCACGGTGGCTTCGGCGGCTGCATTGTCGGTGCTGCTGCAGCAGGGCATCGGGGACACCATCCGCGTTTCGCTCACCCCTCAGCCGGGTGAATCACGCACCCAGGAAGTGGTGGTGGCCATGGAAATTTTGCAGGCGCTGGGTCTGCGCAGTTTCGTGCCCAGCGTCACGGCCTGTCCCGGTTGTGGACGCACCACCAGCACCACCTTCCAGGAACTCGCCAAGCAGATCGACGATTTCCTGCGTGCCTCCATGCCGCAGTGGCGCGAGCGCTATCCCGGCGTCGAAAACCTCAAAGTCGCGGTGATGGGTTGCATCGTCAACGGGCCGGGCGAAAGCAAGCACGCGGATATTGGCATCAGCCTGCCCGGAACGGGCGAGGCCCCTGCCGCCCCAGTGTTCATTGACGGCGAGAAGCGCCTGACCCTTCGGGGCGAGGCCATCGCCACCGAGTTCCAGCAAATCGTTGAAAACTATATTGACCAGAAGTTCGGCGCGTCCGCATTGGCGCAGTTGAACACAGACAAGCAAAGCACATGGCAGAGAAACTGAGTGCCGTCAAAGGCATGAACGACATTTTTGCGCCGGAGTCGGCGCACTGGGAATGGCTGGAAGGCAAGGTCCGCGATCTGATGGCGCGCTACGCCTACCGCAACGTGCGCACCCCTATCGTGGAGCCCACCGGCCTGTTTGTTCGCGGCCTGGGCGAGGTGACCGACATTGTCGAAAAGGAGATGTACTCCTTCGAAGACCGCCTCAACGGCGAGCAGCTCACGCTGCGCCCGGAGGCCACGGCCGGCGTGGTGCGAGCGGTGATCGAGCACAACCAGCTCTACGACGGTCCCAAGCGCCTGTACTACATGGGCCCGATGTTCCGCCATGAGCGCCCGCAGCGTGGCCGCTACCGCCAGTTTCATCAGGTAGGCGCCGAAGCGCTGGGCTTCGCCGGGCCCGACGTGGACGCTGAACTGATCGTCATGGCCGCCGACCTGTGGGCCGAACTGGGCCTCACGGACGTGACGCTCGAAATCAACAGCTTGGGACAGCCCGCCGAGCGTCTGGCCCACCGGCAAGCGTTGATCGCCTATCTGGAGCAGCACGCCGATCAGCTCGATGAAGACGCCAAGCGTCGTCTGTACAGTAACCCGTTGCGCATCCTCGACACCAAAAATCCGGCCATGCAGGCTATGGTGGAAGCGGCGCCCAAGCTGATGGATCACCTCGGCCCAGAGTCGCTGGCGCATTTCAATGCCCTGCGTGGTCTGCTCGATGCCCAGGGCATTGCCTACCGTATCAATCCGCGACTGGTGCGGGGCATGGACTACTACAACCTCAGCGTGTTCGAGTTCGTGACTACATCGCTGGGCGCGCAAGGCACCGTCTGCGCTGGGGGTCGTTACGATGGGTTGATCGCCCAGATCGGCGGCAAGCCCGCCCCGGCCGTGGGCTGGGCCCTGGGGGTGGAGCGTATTCTTGAACTCCTGAAAACCCAAGGGCTGCTGCCCGCGAGCCCCGCGCCCGACTGCTACGCTGTCGTCCCGCAAGCAGAGGGACAAGCCAGCGTTATGCAGACGTTGCGAGTGCTGCGTCAGGCGGGCCTCTCGGTGCAGATGCATGCAGGGGGTCCGGACGGGCAGGGCAGCATGAAGTCCCAGTTCAAGAAGGCCGATGCCAGTGGCGCACGTTACGCACTTATCTTTGGCGAAAGCGAGCTGGCCAGCGGGCAGGTGGCTGTGAAGCCCCTGCGCACCGATCGCCTGGGCGCCATCACCGAGCAGACCTTGTTACCCTTGGGCGAGGCCACTGTCTGGGCCACGCAATTGCGATGACCCCGGGCCCAGGGTCCTGTCCGCCTACAATCCAGCCATTCCTCTAGATACTCATCCACTCCATGGCTTCCCCTTACGACCTGCAAGAACAGGAACAACTGGCCCAGATCAAGCATTTCTGGTCCCGTTACGGCAACCTTATCACCTGGGCATTGATCGTCGTCCTGGCCTCTTATGCGGGTTGGAACGGCTGGAAGTTCTGGGAGCGTCGCACGGCCGTTGAGGCCGCCATGCTTTTCGATGAGCTGGACCGCGCAGCCAGCGCCAACGATCTGGATCGTGTCAAACGGGTCTGGTCGGATATCCAGAGCAAAGTCGGCAAGTCCATGCAGGCCCAGCACGCTGGCTTGCTGACGGCCCGCGTCCTGCACATGGCAGGCGAGTCCGACCCCGCCAAGGAAGCCTTGCAGGTGGTCATCAACCGCTCACGCGACCCGGGCCTGGTGGCTGTAGCTCGCTTGCGCTTGTCCGCCCTGGCCCTGGAAGCAGGCAATCCCACCGAAGCCCTGCAGTGGTTGAATGCGACGGTACCCGTCGAATTCAGTGGTCTTTTTGCCGACCGTCGTGGCGATATCCTCCTGGCCCAAGGGCAGCACGATGAGGCCAGGCAGGCCTATCAGGCTGCCTGGTCGGCATTGAGTCCGGATCTGGACTATCGTCGCATCGTCGAGGCCAAGCTGAACGCCATGGGTGTGGAGCCCGCTGGCCTCAACCCGTGAAGGGAGATTCCCAGGTGAAGTCTTTGATGATGATGACCGCACCCATCGGTCGTGTACTGGTGGTTGTGCTGCTGGCGGCCGGTGTTTTGACGGGTTGTGGCTCGCGTACCAAGCGGCCAGATCCAGCACCCCTGGTGCCTGTCACGGCGTTGATTCCCGCCACACTGTCCTGGAGCACCAATGTCGGGGCCATGGATGCCTTGAGTGTGCCTGTCGTGCAGGGGTCCACCCTGTTTGTGGCCAACGCGGCCGGGGTTGTCTCTGCGCTGGATACCAGCCGTGGCCAGGTGGCTTGGCGCGTCGAGCTGGGCACTCCACTGTCTGCTGGCGTCGGTGCCGACGGTCAGACCGCAGCTGTGGTCACCCGCTCCAATGATCTGGTGGCTCTTCGTGCAGACGGCGAGCTCTGGCGTGTGCGACTCAATGCACGCGTCTTCACGCCACCGTTTGTTGCCGGTGGACGCGTGTTCGTGTTGGCCGGTGACCGAAGCGTCACGGCATTTGATGCCGCCAGCGGGTTACGTTTATGGACGCAGCCTGCCCGTGGCACGGATCCTCTGGTGCTGCAGCAATCGGGGGTGATCACGGCTGTGGGCGACACTTTGCTGGTCGGGATTGCAGGCCGACTGGTGGCCTTTGATCCGCTCAATGGCCGAGTCCGCTGGGACGCCGCCATTGCCACCCCGCGTGGCGCCAATGAGATTGAACGATTGGTCGATCTGGTGGGTCGCGTGGGCCGTGTGGACGACCAGGTTTGTGTACGTGCTTTTCAGGCGGCCGTGGGCTGCGTGGATGCCGATAGGGGTCGCTTGCTATGGACTCAGCCCGCCGATGGGGCAGTCGGTGTGCATGCCGATGCCGACCGGGTCTACGGGGTCGAACGCAACGGTCGGGTCGTGGCTTGGTCGCGTGCCTCGGGCGAGCGCCTCTGGTCAACCGATGCGTTTCTCCATCGGGGTTTGACCGCACCGCTGGCGGCCGGGCGGTCGATCGTTCTGGGTGATGCCCAAGGCTTTGTCCACCTGGTCTCGCGCGAAGATGGCGCCATGCTGAATCGGCTCTCCACCGACGGTTCTCCCATCATCAGCGGCCCTATCCTTGCGGGTAACACCCTGATGGTCGTCACCCGCAACGGTGGTATTTTCGGTTGGCGTCCTGAATGAAACCCGTTATCGCTTTGGTGGGGCGACCCAACGTCGGGAAATCCACTCTGTACAACCGGCTGACCAAGACGCGCGATGCCATCGTCGCCGATTTTCCAGGTCTGACCCGCGATCGTCATTACGGCAATGCCCGCTTGGGCCCGCGTGAATTCATCGTGATCGACACGGGTGGATTCGAGCCCGATGCCAGCTCGGGTATTTACAAGGAAATGGCCAAGCAGACTCGTCAGGCCGTGGCCGAGTCGGACGTGGTCATTTTCGTCCTGGACGCCAGAGCGGGTCTCAGTGCCCAGGATCACGACATCGCCAACTATCTTCGCAAGCTGGACAAGCCTTGTCTGCTTGTCGCCAACAAGGCCGAAGGCATGAAGGCGGGTAGTCAGCTCGCCGAGTTCTATGAGCTGGGCCTCGGCGAGGTCATCCCGGTGTCTGCGGCTCACGGTCAGGGCATCCGTGGGATGATCGAGGCGGCGCTGGATCGCTTGCACTGGCCAGATGAGTCGGAAGAGGCCGTGTCCGACGACTCGGTGATCAAGCTGGCTGTCGCGGGTCGACCCAACGCGGGCAAGTCGACCCTGATCAATGCCTGGCTCGGCGAGGAGCGGCTGGTCGCATTCGACCTGCCAGGGACCACCCGCGATGCCATCACAGTGCCCTTCGAGCGCAATGGGCAGAAGTTCGAGCTGATTGACACCGCCGGTTTGCGTCGCAAGGGCAAAGTGTTTGAGGCTGTCGAGAAGTTTTCTGTGGTGAAAACCTTGCAGGCCATCGAGGGCGCACATGTGGTCCTCTTACTGATCGACGCCACGCAAGGCATCACCGATCAGGATGCCCATATCGCTGGCTTCATTCTCGACAGTGGTCGTGCTGTGGTGATCGCGATCAACAAATGGGATGCCATCGACAGCTATCAACGCGAACTCCTGCAACGTTCGATCGAGAGTCGCCTGGCGTTTCTGAAGTTTGCGCCCATCCACACCATTTCGGCGATCAAACGCCAGGGCATCGCACCTTTGTGGAAATCGATCGCCCACGCCTATGCGTCGGCTTTCAAAAAAATGCCGACACCCATGCTGACGCGTTTGCTGCAGGAGGCGGTGGCTTTCCAGGCCCCCAAACGGGGCGGGATGTACCGGCCCAAGATGCGGTATGCCCATCAAGGTGGTTTGAATCCCCCTGTGATCGTCATACACGGCAACTCACTGGACGCCGTGCCGGACGCTTACAAGCGATTCCTGGAAGGGCGTTTCCGCAAGGCCTTCGACCTGGTCGGAACGCCTTTGCGCATCGAATTCAAAACGTCATCGAACCCCTACGACGAGAAGAATTGACCCACTGACGGGCATTCGGGTTTCGTCTGTGGTAAGGTTAACCTCCCTTCACTTCACTGAACACGGAAGATATCGTGAGCAACAACAAAGGCCAACTTTTGCAGGACCCGTTCTTGAATCAGCTCCGTCGTGAGCACGTACCGGTGTCCATCTATCTGGTCAACGGCATCAAGCTGCAGGGGCAGATTGAATCTTTTGACCAGTACGTCGTGCTGTTACGCAACACCGTCACCCAGATGGTCTACAAGCACGCCATTTCCACTATCGTGCCGGGTCGTCCCGTCCAGTTTGCGGCCAACAGCACCGACGGGGATTGAGCGGCGTTTTGGTGTCGACAGACCGTCACGTATCCGCCTCGCCCGGCGTTGTCCTGGTGGGGGTCGACCTGGGGCTCCCCCATTTTGATGCCGATCTGGATGAATTGGCTCAGCTTGCCGAGTCCGCTGGCTATCACGTGTGTGAGCGCGTGGTATGCAAGCGGCGTGCACGCGATGCTGCGCTCTTTGTCGGCAGTGGTAAAGCGGAAGAAATCAAAGCGCTGGCCCACGCGACTGGGGCCAGCGAGATTCTTTTCGACCAGGCATTGAGTCCTGCGCAGCAGCGCAATCTGGAGCGAGAGATGGGCATGCCGGTCAACGACCGTATCCTGCTCATTCTTGATATCTTTGCGCAACGTGCTCGGAGTCATGAAGGCAAGCTGCAGGTCGATCTGGCCCGTCTTCATTACCTCTCAACACGTCTGGTGCGCCGCTGGTCCCACCTGGAGCGGCAAAGTGGGGGTATCGGCATGCGCGGTGGGCCGGGTGAAACTCAGATCGAGCTTGACCGTCGGATGATCGGGGACGCCATCAAGCGGACCCGCGAGCGCCTGGACAAGGTCAAGAAGCAACGTCAGACGCAGCGTCGCCAGCGTGAGCGCCGAGGCACGTTCAATATCTCGCTCGTCGGCTACACCAACGCGGGTAAATCCTCCCTGTTCAATGCGCTGGTCAAAGCGCGAACGTATGCGGCCGATCAGCTCTTTGCCACGCTCGACACGACCACTCGCCAGATGTATCTCGGGGATGTCGGACGCAGTATCTCGCTGTCTGATACCGTGGGCTTCATCCGGGATTTGCCTCATACCCTGGTCGATGCCTTTGCAGCGACCCTGCAAGAGGCGCGGGATGCCGATCTGCTGCTGCATGTGGTGGACGCCTCCAACCCGGCCTACCCTGAGCAGATGGACAATGTGATGAAGGTGTTACGCGAGATCGACGCTGCCGACGTGCCACAAATTCTGGTGTTCAACAAGCTGGATGCACTGCCCCAGGATAAGCGACCTGCCCATACGCTGGGTTCCATGGAACTTGAGGGGCAGGAACGGGCTCGTATCTTCGTCAGCGCGCTTTCGGGTGAAGGTCTGGACACCTTACGAACTCTGCTTGCCACCCACGTGGCCGACTGGATTGAGACTCAAAAACCATTGTCTGATCCAGCAGTCATTTGATTCGGCACAATACGATCTGGTTTTAAACATAAAGACACATGAATATTCACTCCTTACCCAACCGCCAGCCTTGGTGGAGCCGCGTGAAAGGCATGTTCAATCTCAATGACCCTCGCTGGGGCCGAGATGACGACAACTCCCCTCGCGACGACAACCGTGATCGGAATCGGGACGCGAATACGGACGACGACCGTCCTGAAGACCGCGGCAACCGCCAGTTCCCGAACCGACCGCAGGGGGCGAATCAGGGGCCGCCGGATCTCGACGAACTGTGGCGCGACTTCAACCGCAAGCTGGGCGGGCTCATGGGCGGCGGTGGTGGCCGTGGTGGTCGGAGTGGCATGGGGGGTAACGGCGGCGGAGGCGGTGGCATGCCGACTTTCAACCCCGACCCGAAAAGCACGGGGATCGGCGCAGGCCTGATCGTGGCCGTTGCGACCATCATCTGGCTGGGAACCGGTTTCTTCATCGTGCAAGAAGGTCAGCAAGCGGTTGTGACCCAGTTCGGTCGCTACCACAGCACGGTGGGTGCTGGTTTCAATTGGCGCTTGCCGTACCCGATCCAGCAGCACGAGTCCGTGTTTGTGACTCAGATCCGTTCGGTGGACGTTGGCCGCGACTCGTTGATTCGGGCCACCGGATTGCGTGATTCGGCCATGCTGACCATGGACGAGAACATCGTTGAGATCAAGTTCACGGTCCAGTACCGTCTGAGCGACGCCCGCGCCTTCCTCTTCAACAGCCGAGATCCGGATGCAGCGGTTCTGCGTGCAGCTGAAACAGCGGTTCGCGAGGTGGTCGGTAGCATGACCATGGATGCCGCCCTGGTTGATGAGCGGGACCAAATCGCGCCACGGGTTCGCATCCTGATGCAGAACATTCTGGATCGCAACGCAATTGGTATTGAGGTGATTGGCATCAACCTGCAACAAGGCGGTGTCAGACCACCCGAGCAGGTCCAAGCCGCTTTTGACGATGTGTTGATGGCCGGCCAGGAGCGTGAGCGGGCCCGAAATGAAGCGCAGGCCTATGCCAACAACGTGATTCCCAGAGCCCGAGGCACTGCCGCTCGACTGCTGGAAGAGGCCGAAGGTTACCGGGCCCGTATCGTGGCGCAGGCGCAGGGTGACTCCGAGCGCTTCCGTCTGGTTCAGGCCGAGCACGCACGGGCGCCTCAGGTCACCCGTGAGCGCCTGTACTTGGAAACCATGCAGGAGATCTTCAGCAACGTCACGAAGGTCTTCATCGACAACCGGAACAACTCCAACCTGCTTTACCTGCCGTTGGACAAGATTCTGCAAGGCGCAGGCGCTCAACCTCAACCTCAAGGTCCCAACACATCGGGCAACACGACAGGTTCCATGCCAGCGCCTCTGTTACCCAATGACCCGCGCGCTCGGGATGATCGTTCGCGTTCACGCGACGTACGCTGAGACCGGGAGACATCATGAAAATGAACAAAATCGGTTTTGTCCTCTCCGGTCTGCTGCTGATTGTGGCGATCGTCAGTTCCATGCTCTTTGTGGTCAACGAGCGGCAGTTTGGTGTGGTCTATCAGTTGGGTCAGATCCAGCGCGTGGTCACCGAACCAGGTCTGAACTTCAAGATGCCGCCGCCTTTTCAGAACATCATCTATCTTGACAAGCGTTTGCTGACACTGGAGACCACCGACACTGAACCCATGCTCACGGCTGAGCGTCAGCGTGTGGTGATTGACTGGTTTGTCCGCTGGCGTATTTCTGACCCATCTGCCTACATCCGCAACGTGGGTCTGGACGAGCGTGCTGGTGCTCTGCTGCTCAATCGTGTGGTTCGCAACGCCTTCCAGGAAGAGGTGAACAAACGCACGGTACGGGAACTGCTGTCCACCCGGCGTGAGGAGCTGATGGCCGACGTGCAGCGCCAGGTGTTGCTGGCTGTCCGAGGTGCTGAAAGGCCTTGGGGTATTGATGTCGTCGACGTTCGTATCACCCGCATCGACTTTGCCGAAACCATCACCCGTTCTGTTTTCCAGCGAATGGAGGCCGAACGTCTGCGTGTGGCCAACGAGCTGCGAGCCACCGGTTTTGCTGAGGGTGAAGCCATCCGCGCCGATGCAGACCGTCAGCGTGAAGTGATCCTTGCTGAAGCTTTCCGTGAAGCCCAGCGTATCAAGGGTGAGGCTGACGCGGAAGCCGCGCGCTCCTACAATGAGGCGTTTGGCCGCGATCCAGCATTCGCTCAGTTCTGGCGGAGCCTGGAAGCCTACCGCGCAAGCTTCAACAGCCAGAACGACATCATGATTGTGGATCCGTCTTCGGAGTTCTTCCGAGGCATGCGAGGCAGCGCACCAGGCACTCGCTGATGCCCTTTCAGTCCCGGCGACCCGCCTGTTGGCGGGTCGCTTTTTTGATGCCGGTAGAATCTCGGTTTTAACAGCACTCCTTCCCCCATGTCTGCCTGGGTCCTACCGGATCAGTTCGCCGATGTTTTGCCTTCCGAGGCTCGGCATATTGAAGAATTGCGTCGTGCATTGCTCGACACCGCTCGTTCGCACGGGTACGAGTTGGTGATGCCACCTCTGGTGGAGCATCTGGATTCCCTGTTGACCGGCACTGGTGAGGCGCTGGACCTCCAGACTTTCAAGCTCGTGGATCAGTCTTCGGGCCGCTCCCTGGGCTTGCGTGCTGACACCACCCCTCAGGTGGCACGCATTGATGCCCATCTGCTGAACCGGTCGGGTGTGACCCGCCTGTGTTATTGCGGCCCCGCGGTTCGAACCCGTATCGATCGCCCTCATGCTACGCGTGAGCCCTTGCAGCTGGGTGCGGAAATTTACGGCCACGCAGGGCTGGAAGCAGACCTTGAAATCATCGAGTTGGCCATCGCCACTTTGCGGGCCGCTGGCATCGACCGGATCGTGATTGATCTGGGTGACGTGCGTGTAGTGGATGCCTTGCTGGCGGGTGTTTCCATTCCCTCGGATCGCGTCACGCGCCTGCACACAGCCCTCGCCGCCAAGGATGTGGCGACATTGCGGCAAGAAGGTCAGTCTCTGCCCACGCGCGTCAATGAGGGCCTGCAGGCTCTCACCCGCCTTTATGGCAGCGCATCCGTCCTGGATGAGGCTGTCAAGATACTCCCATCCAGCCAGGGCTTGCAGCAGTCTCTTGCCGATTTGCGCTGGGTGGCTCAGCATCTGGTCGATGTGGACGTGTCCTTCGATCTGGCTGACCTCCGTGGTTATGCCTACTACACGGGCCTGCGCTTCTCGCTCTTTGGCGCTGTTGGGGAGGGCGGAACCCCTGTGGAGTTGGTCCGCGGTGGTCGTTATGACGAAGTGGGTGCGGTGTTCGGCCGTCGACGTCCTGCAGCAGGGTTCAGTCTGGACCTGAAAGAACTGGTCGCGATGCTCCCACCCCCGCCTTTGCAAACCGCGATCCGAGCCCCTTGGGGCAGTGACTCGGGTTTGCGTGCAGCCATCGCAGCCCTGCGTGAGCAAGGCGAGACCGTGGTCTGTGTCTTGCCTGGTCACGAACACGAGGTGGATGAATTCGAGTGTGACCGCGTGCTGGTGCAGCGCGATGGTCAATGGGTGTTGCAGTCGCTGGCTGTCTGATGTTCTATTGGGAATCGAGTCGATATGAGTGAGCGTAACTTCAAGGTGCAGCCGGGCCGTCACGTGGTGGTCGTCGGAACCCAGTGGGGCGACGAAGGCAAGGGCAAGCTGGTGGACTGGCTGACCGAGACGGCCCGTGGCGTGGTGCGTTTTCAGGGGGGGCACAATGCGGGTCACACCCTGGTGATCAACGGCGTGAAGACCGCCCTGCACCTCATTCCCAGCGGCATCATGCGACCTGGGGTGAAGTGCTACATCGGTAACGGTGTGGTGCTAGCACCGGGGAAGTTGCTGGAGGAAATCAATGGGCTCGAGTCTGCCGGCGTTGAAGTCCGTTCGCGTCTGCGTGTCAGTGAAGGCTGCCCACTGATTCTGCCTTTCCATGCGGCATTGGACGTGGCGCGTGAAGTGGCCAAAGAAAAGGCCGGTACCGCCAAAATTGGCACCACGGGTCGGGGTATCGGTCCCGCGTACGAGGACAAAATCGCCCGACGTGCGCTGCGAGTCCAGGATCTGAAGCACCCAGAGCGTTTTGCTGCCAAACTCAATGAACTGGTGGACTATTACAACCAGCAGTTGTCACTTCTGGGTGCCCATCAGGTGGACTGGGCATCATTCACCTGGCTGAAAGACCAACCTTTGTCGGCGTTCGTGGTCAACGGACAGGTGCATGCCGAGGCCGTGAAGTCGCAGGCCTTGCACCATGCGGCCTTGCTCCGGCCCATGATTGCCGATGTGTCGCGCGAGCTCAACGAAGCCCACCAGGCTGGTGTGAATCTGCTGTTCGAAGGGGCCCAGGGCACCCTGCTGGATGTCGATCACGGTACCTATCCGTTTGTGACCTCCAGCAACTGTGTGGCGGGCAACGCCGCCGCCGGTGCAGGTGTGGGTCCGCAACTGCTTCATTACGTGCTGGGCATCACCAAGGCGTATTGCACACGCGTGGGCGGCGGACCTTTCCCGACGGAACTGGACTGGGAAAAAGAAGGCACACCTGGCTGGCATATGAGCACGGTCGGCGCTGAAAAGGGCGTCACCACAGGCCGTGCACGCCGTTGTGGCTGGTTCGATGCCGCATTGCTCAAGCGGTCGGCGCAAGTCAATGGCCTGAGCGGTCTATGTATCACCAAGCTGGATGTCCTGGACGGTTTGGACGAATTGAAGCTCTGTGTCGGCTATCGCCTGGATGGTGAAATCATTGATATCCTACCTCTGGGTGCAGACGATATTGCACGGTGTGAGCCCATCTACGAAACCTTGCCTGGATGGTCGGATTCTTCTGTGGGCGTCACCCGCTACGAAGATCTACCCGCCCAGGCGCAGAACTACCTCAGCCGCATCGAGGCGGTGACCGGCGTGCCCATCCACGTGGTCTCGACCAGCCCAGACCGCGACCACACCATCCTGCTACACCACCCCTACGCAGCCTGATCACTGCGTGCCTTCACTGAATCGCCCCTGACCCAGGAGACCCTCGATGCTCACCGAAGACGGCAAACACCTCTATGTCTCATATGACGAATACCACAACCTGATCGAGAAGCTGGCGATCAAGGTGCACCAGTCCGGTTGGACATTCGACACCATTCTCTGTCTGGCCCGCGGGGGCATGCGTCCGGGTGACATCCTGAGCCGGATTTTCGACAAACCCCTGGCGATCATGTCCACCAGTTCCTACCGGGCCGAAGCCGGTACCGTGCAGGGCAAGCTGGACATTGCCCGCTACATCACCACCCCCAAGGGCGAGATTGCCGGCAAGGTGCTGCTGGTCGACGATCTGGCCGATTCGGGACACACCCTGCGCGCCGTGATCGACATGCTGAAGAACAACTACGCACCGATCACCGAACTGCGCAGTGCCGTGATCTGGACCAAGGGCGTCTCTGTGTTCACACCGGACTATTCGGTGGAGTTTCTGCCGACGAACCCGTGGATTCATCAGCCCTTCGAGGGGTACGACAACATGCGGCCAGAGCAACTGCTGGCCAAGTGGAAAGTCTGATCTCTGCCGGCTCCAGCTGCATGTCCCTCTCCACCGAGCTGATCCACCACCCTTATCGGCCGCCCGCCGAATTCGAGGCCCTGGCGCCCGGGGTGCACAAGGCGTCCACGGTCATCTTCCCCAGCGTGGCCGCCATGCGCGAGCGCGACTGGAAGGACAAGTCGGCCTATACCTACGGTCTGCACGGCACACCGACCACATTCACGCTGGAAGAGCGCATCGCCACGCTCGAAGGCGGTCGCTTTGCGCTCCTGACGCCGAGCGGCTTGTCCGCCATTGCGCTGGTGGACATGGCCTTGCTGCGCACGGGTGACGAGGTGCTGTTGCCCGATAACGCCTATGGACCCGGCAAAACGCTGGCCGAAGGGGAGTTGGCTGCCTGGGGCATTCGACACCGTTTTTACGACCCCATGAATCCTGCCGATCTGGCGGCCCAGCTCAGTGAGTCGACGCGGCTGGTCTGGCTGGAGGTGCCCGGCTCGGTGACGCTGGAGTATCCGGACCTGCCTGCCCTGGTGGCGGTGGTTCAGCAGGCCAATGATCGATTCGGCCATGGCGATGACCCCCGGCGCATCGTGACCGCACTGGACAACACCTGGGGTGCTGGCATTGCTTTTTCTGCGTTTGAGTCTGGCGTGGACGTGTCCATGCAGGCCCTCACAAAGTACCCGAGCGGGGGGGCTGATGTCTTGATGGGTTCGGTCGTCACGCGTGACGAATCCTTGCATCGTCGCCTGCTGCTGACCCATATGCGGCTGGGCCTGGGGGTGGGAGCCAATGACGCAGAGGCGGTTCTGCGTGGCTTGCCCAGCATCGCTTTGCGATACCACGCCCAGGATGCTGCCACCCGTGAACTGGCCCAATGGATGGCGAATCATGCAGCGGTGGCGCAGGTTTTTCATCCTGCTTTACCGGGATCGCCGGGCCACGACCACTGGCAACAACATGCCCAGGCCGCCGCCTGCCTCTTCAGCGTGGTTTTCCGGCCCGAGATCGGTGGCGACCGTGTCGACGCGTTCTGTGACCGACTGCGGCTTTTCCGGCTGGGTTATAGCTGGGCGGGCCCGATCAGCCTCTGCGTGCCCTACCACATCCCGTCCATGCGGACCCGATCATGGCCACATGCGCCACACCTGGTGCGTTTTGCCGTCGGCCTCGAGGCGGTCGAAGACCTGCAAGCCGATCTGGCTCAGGCCTTGGCGATGTTCAACTGACCCGTCAGGATTGTTGCCGCCAGTGCCCGCAGCGAGGCCTCTGACCGGTCGGCCAGGACACATGGCAGGGCTTGTGGATACTGCACAAAATTGCGGCGTATCGAAGCGGCGTAGACCGGGTCGTAGTGAACATGCAGCAAGGCCTGCACCACCTGGGCCGATCGACCTTGCTGAACGTCGGCCTTCCAGGCGTCTATCGTTTCCCGGCCCCGCAGCATCACGAGGGTTTCCAGCCGCTCACAGAAAAAGTGGCTGTCCTTCAGAAAGTGGTCGTAATCTTCCATCAGCAGAGCCACGCGTTCTGCATCACTGAGTTGCAGATCCAGGCATGGGCTGGCGCGCATGGCCTCCATCAGGCCATCCGGGACCCGAAGATTGCCCACCTTTTTGCTCTCGCTTTCCACATAGACCGGTCGATCAGGGTCAAATTGGCGCAAGGCGTTCCAGACCAGCGTATCAAAGTGTTTCTGGCTGGGTTGCCTTTGACCCGGAATCAGCCCCAGCACCGAGCTGCGGTGGCAAGCCAGGGCTTCCAGGTCGAGCACTTGCGCCCCCTGACTGCGCAGCGCCTGCAGCAGCCGTGTCTTGCCTGAGCCTGTGGGGCCGCACACCACCCGATATGGCAGCCGCTGGGCGAGGGTGGGCAGCTCTGCGAGCAGTGCGTTGCGCCAGGCCTTGTAGCCGCCTTCGATCAGGGTCACCTGAAAACCGATGGCGCCCAGAATCGTGGCCAGCGCACCGCTGCGGTTGCCGCCCCGCCAGCAGTAGACCAATGGCTTCCAGCCCTTGGGTTTGTCGATCACCTCACGTTCGATGTGTGCGGCAATATTGCGGGCGGACAGCGCAGCCCCCCGCTTTTTGGCCTCGAACGGGTTGACCTGCTTGTAGAGCGTGCCGATCTGGATGCGCTCTTCGTTGTTCAGCGTGGGCCAGTTGACGGCGCCCGGCAGGTGGTCTTCGGCAAATTCGGCTTCCGTGCGCGCGTCGATGACAGTGTCGAAACTGCCCAGGCGGTCGGCCACCGCATGGGCAGGTAAAAAGGTGACAGGCATGCAGCCAGTTTAACCGCGCGCCAGGAGCTGACGCAGGCTCGGCCAGACGTTGTCCAGCATGATGGGCTGGGCCGCTTCGTTGGGGTGAATGCGGTCCGACTGGAAGAGGGCAAGGGGATCGGGTCCGTCGGCCACGCCCTTCAGGAAGAACGGCACCAGGGGCACGTTTTCACTTCGGGCCACGTCCACGAAGACCTGCCTGAATTCTTCGGCAAATCGAGCCCCGTAGTTCGGCGGCATTTCCATCCCGACCAGCAAGACGCGCGCACCCGCCTGCTGGCTGGCTTGCACCATGGTGCGCAGGTTCTCACGGGTCATCTGCATGGGCAGACCGCGGAGTGCGTCATTGCCTCCCAACTCGATCACCACCACGTCGGGCTGATGTGCTCGCAACAAGGCAGGCAGACGGGAGCGTCCGCCGGCCGTCGTGTCGCCACTGATGCTGGCGTTCACCACCCTTGCGGGCTTGCGTTCGGCCACCAGCCGCGCTTCCAGCAATGCCACCCATCCTGCACCGCGCCGCAGCCCATACTCGGCACTCAGGGAATCGCCCACGATCAGTACCACGGGTTCCCGAGCCTGTGCCTGGGCCGACGCCGGCCAAAACCCCGTGGCGCAGGCGCCGAGGGCGATCGCGTTAAAGTGTCGTCTGTTCAATTTTTCGAAAGTCTTCATGTCAGATGTGATGATTGCTGTTCGCAATGTGTTCAAGTCCGTGACTGACGCGACGGGCACGTTGGACATCTTGCGCGACATCAATGTGGAATTGCGTCGCGGCCAGACGGTGGCGATCGTCGGGGCATCAGGCTCGGGCAAGAGCACCTTGCTGTCCATTGTTGCGGGGTTGGATACGCCCAGCCGTGGAACGGTTCACATCGACGGCATTGATATTTTCGCACTGGACGAAGATCAGCGCGCGGCGGTCCGTGCCCAGAAGGTCGGTTTCGTCTTCCAGAGCTTTCAATTGCTCGCGAACCTGACGGCTCTGGAAAACGTGATGCTGCCTCTGGAACTGGCCGGCCGCAAGGACGCCCGGGAGGCCGCCACCCAGATGCTGCAACGCGTGGGGCTGGGTGAGCGACTCTCGCGCTACCCCCGGGTGCTGTCCGGTGGCGAACAGCAACGGGTGGCGCTGGCGCGCGCCTTTGTGGTGCATCCTGCGGTCCTGCTGGCCGATGAACCCACCGGCAGTCTCGACTTCGCCACCGGTGAAAAAGTCATGGAACTGATGTTCGATCTCAACCGCGAACTCGGTACCACGCTGGTGCTGGTGACGCACGACCGCAGCATTGCCCAGCGCTGCGAACGGCGCATCACCATCGAAGCGGGGCGAGCGAGCGAAGCCCAGCCCGCCGAGGCCTGATAATCCCGGGATGTCATCCCCCAAAGTGCTGTTCGGCTTTCATGCCGTGGGCGTGCGTCTGAAGACCTCGCCCGCCTCCATCATCGAGATTTACGTAGACCCGACGCGCCGAGATGCGCGGATGAAGCAGTTTCTGGAGCGTGCCAAAGAGGCTGGCGCACGCCTGATCGAAGCTGACAGCCTGCGCATCGCCAAACTGGCGGGCAGCCATGGGCATCAGGGGGTGGCTGCTCGTGTCCAGCCTGTGGCGCAGGCCCGTTCACTGGATGACCTGCTGGACCAACTGGAGCAGGGCAGCGGCCAGCCCCCTCTGCTGCTGGTGCTGGATGGCGTGACCGACCCGCACAACCTGGGGGCTTGCCTCCGGGTGGCCGACGGCGCGGGTGCGCAGGCGGTCATTGCACCCAAGGACCACGCGGCGGGCATCAATGCCACGGTGGCCAAGGTCGCCAGTGGGGCGGCCGAGACGGTGCCTTATTTCATGGTCACGAATCTGGCGCGCACGCTCAACGAGCTGAAGGAGCGCAACATCTGGATCATCGGCACCAGCGACGATGCCCCCAAAACGCTCTATCAGGTGGATCTCAAAGGCCCGGTGGCACTGGTGCTCGGGGCAGAAGGGCCAGGCATGCGCCAACTCACCCGCAAGACTTGCGATGAACTCATCCGCATTCCGATGCAAGGCGCCGTCGAAAGCCTGAATGTGTCGGTGGCCAGTGCCGTCTGCCTCTATGAAGCCATGCGCCAGCGCACGGTGAGTGCTTAAACGGTCATTCCGCCACACACTTCAATGACTGCCCCATTGATGTAACTGGCCTCGTCACTGGCCAGGAAAGCGTAGACGTTGGCGATTTCCTCTGGGGTACCCAGCCGCTTCAACGGTACTTTGTTTTCCATCTCTTTGAGTACTTTTTCGGGAATGGTCCGCAGAATGGGGGTGTCCACAAATCCTGGAGCCACTGCGTTCACGCGGATGCCCTTGGGGCCGAGCTCCCGACTCCACGTCTTGGTGAATCCAATCACGCCGAATTTGGTCGCGGCGTAGTTGGTCTGTCCAAAATTGCCGTAGATGCCCACCACCGATGAGGCATTGAGAATGACGCCGCTGCCTTGCAACACCATGACATCGGCCGCGGCCTGGCTGCAGTGAAAAACCCCTCGTAGGTTGACATCCACCACGCGGTCAAACTGTTCGAGCGTCATCTTCTGCAAACGGGCGTCCTGTGTGATGCCGGCATTGTTGACCAGGATGTCCAGCCGCTGAAACCGCTCCAGTAGGGTCTTGACGGTCGTGTCCACCTGCGAGCGATCGGTGACATCCATCACCAGTCCAAGGGCTTTTGCACCTGAAGACCTGCACAGGTCAACGGTGTCATGAATGTGTTCTTCTCGAACATCACAGGCCACCACCACCGCACCTTCGCTTGCAAACTTGATGGCCGTGGCGCGGCCGATGCCTTGTCCTGCGCCAGTGATCAGGGCTACTTTTCCCTCGAGTCGCTTCATCCTCAATCCTTGTCGATGAAAGTTGATCATATTAGCTGCAGCCTACTTCCAAAGCTGTCGTGTTGGCGATCCTGGCCGGTCATGCCTACAATGAGTCCGTTTTGTGTCGCTAACGTTCAGTTAACTGAACGGCTTATCCCATCAGAGGAGTCAGATCCGTGCAGAAACAAGAGGCCGATACGGCCGCGTCCGGCCCAACAGTGCGTATCATCAAAAAATATCCGAACCGTCGCCTGTACGATACCAACTCGTCCTCCTACATCACCTTGGCAGAAGTCAAGGCAATTGTCATGCGAGGCGAGTCGTTTGTGGTCCGTGATGCCAAAAGTGGCGATGACCTGACTCGAAGCATTCTTTTGCAGATCATTCTGGAAGAGGAAACGGCCGGTGTCCCGCTGTTTTCCGAAAGCATGCTGGCCAATCTCATTCGGTTTTATGGGCATGCCATGCAGGGATACATGGGTACCTATCTGGAGAAGAATCTGCAGCTCTTCATGGACCTGCAAAAATCCGTTGCTGACCCATCCAAAGGCTTTTCCCCCGAACTCTGGCAACAATTCATGGGTATGCAAACCCCTGTGATGCCTGGCATGGCAGGCATGAGTGCATTCACCCAGATGCAGGAAAAAATGCTGGAGGCCATGGGGGTGAAGCGCTGACCTGAGACAATCGGTACCCATGACCGAACTCGTCTCCCCATCCCCAACCATTCCTAAAGTCGGCTTTGTGAGCCTGGGTTGTCCCAAGGCACTCACGGATTCCGAACTCATCCTCACACAGCTCAGCGCAGAGGGTTACCAGACCAGCAAGACCTTTGAAGGCGCGGATCTCGTCATCGTCAACACCTGCGGCTTCATTGACGATGCGGTGAAGGAAAGTCTGGACACCATCGGTGAAGCCCTGGCCGAAAACGGCAAGGTGATCGTGACCGGATGTCTGGGGGCGCGTGCCAGCGAAGGCGGTGGCAATCTGGTGCAGGAAGTCCATCCGTCCGTGCTGGCCGTGACCGGGCCTCATGCCACGCATGAGGTCATGGAGGCGGTTCACAAGCATCTGCCCAAACCGCACGACCCCTTTGTCGATCTGGTGCCGCCTCAGGGCATCAAGCTCACCCCGAAGCATTACGCCTACCTCAAGATCAGCGAGGGGTGCAACCACCGTTGTACTTTCTGCATCATTCCTTCGATGCGCGGCGACCTGGTCAGCCGTCCGGTCGGCGATGTGCTGACCGAGGCGCGCAAGCTGTTCGAGGCAGGGGTGAAAGAGTTGCTGGTGGTCAGCCAGGACACGTCCGCTTATGGGGTGGACGTGAAATACCGGACCGGTTTCTGGGATGGCAAACCCGTGAAGACCCGGATGCTGGACCTGGTGGCCGCTCTGGGTGAACTGGCGCGTGGCTATGGGGCCTGGGTTCGTTTGCACTACGTCTATCCCTACCCGCATGTGGATGAAGTCGTGCCGCTGATGGCACAGGGACTGATCCTGCCTTACCTGGATGTCCCCCTGCAACACAGCCACCCCGATGTGCTGCGCCGCATGAAGCGTCCAGCCAGTGGGGAGCGCAACCTGGAGCGCATCCAGCGCTGGCGCGAGATCTGTCCGGAAATCGTGGTGCGAAGCACCTTCATTGCCGGTTTCCCTGGTGAAACCGAAGCCGAATTCCAGCACCTGCTGGATTTTGTGCGTGAAGCGCAGATCGATCGGGCAGGGTGTTTTGCCTATTCGCCCGTTGAAGGCGCGGCGGCCAATGCGATCGAGGGCCCGGTGCCTGATCCTGTGCGGGAGGAGCGCCGTGCGCGGTTCATGGCAGTGGCAGAAGAGATGTCAACCCAACGGTTGAGCCGGCGGGTGGGCGCCACCATGCAGGTGCTGGTGGATCAGGCGTCTGGTCTGGGTAAGAAGGGCGGCATTGGGCGCAGCTATGCCGATGCGCCTGAAATTGATGGCCTGGTTCGCTTGTTGCCACCTGAAAAGGCCAGCAAAACCTATAGAGTCGGAGACTTCGTCAAGGCGCGCATCGTCTCGGCGCAGGGGCATGACTTGATCGGCATGCCGGTCTGACAACAAAAAAGCCTGCGAGTCGTCGCAGGCTTGAATGTAGGTGGTGCCCAAGAGAGGACTCGAACCTCCACGCCTCTCGGCGCTAGTACCTGAAACTAGTGCGTCTACCAATTCCGCCACCTGGGCTTTCAGATAAGCTGAAATTATAGCACGGGTGAGTGCCTGCAGCGAGCAAGAAGTCCGAGTGAAAGAAAAAATCCAGAACAGCCTGTTGTCCGAGTTTGAAGGGGTGGTCAACGGCCACCGTGACGGACACGGTTTTGTCGTCCGCGACGATGGTCAGCCCGACCTGTACCTGCCCCCGAATGAAATGCGTGCCGTCCTGCACAAAGACCGTGTGAAGGCTCGGGTTGTGCGTTACGACCGACGTGGGCGCCCAGAAGGTCGCGTCACCGAAATCATCCAGCGCTCCGATGCGCCCATCATTGGCCGTCTGCTCCAGGAAAGCGGCGTCTGGCTCGTGGCGCCCGAGGACAAGCGCTACGGTCAGGATGTCCTGATTCCCAAGGGCGCCACCGGGTCGGCCAAGCCCGGCCAAGTGGTGGTGGTGCAACTGACAGAGCCCCCTGCCTTGTTTGGGCAGCCGGTGGGTCGGGTCAAGGAGGTGCTTGGCGATATCGATGACCCAGGCATGGAAATCGAGATCGCGGTGCGCAAGTACGGCGTGCCACATGAGTTTTCAGAAGCGGCGCTGGCCCTGGCGCGCGCCTTGCCCGACAAAGTGCGTCCGGCAGACAAGCGTGGTCGGATCGACCTGACCGATGTGCCGCTGGTCACCATCGATGGCGAGGATGCGCGGGATTTTGACGATGCCGTCTATTGCGAGCCCGCCAAAGTCGGGCGAGCCAAAGGCTGGCGTCTGCTGGTGGCCATTGCCGATGTCAGCCATTATGTGGAAACGGGCAATGCCATCGACGTGGATGCCTACGATCGCGCCACCAGCGTCTATTTCCCGCGTCGGGTCATTCCCATGCTGCCCGAAAAGCTGTCCAACGGCCTGTGCTCGCTGAATCCGGAGGTCGAGCGGCTGTGCATGGTCTGTGACATGCTGATCACGGGGAAAGGCGAAATTCACGCGTATCAGTTCTACCCTGCCGTGATGTTCAGTCATGGCCGCCTGACCTACACCGAAGTCGCGGCGATTTTGCAAAACACACGGGGTCCTGAAGCCCAGCAGCGCCAGACGTTGGTGCCGCATCTGCTGAACCTGCACGATGTGTATCGGGCCTTGTTGGCCGGCCGCGAGAAGCGGGGAGCGGTGGACTTCGAGACCGTCGAAACCCAGATCGTCTGCGACGAATCGGGGCGAATCGAGCGCATCGTGCCGCGGACCCGCAACGACGCGCACAAACTGATTGAAGAGGCCATGCTGGCGGCGAATGTGTGCTCGGCCGAATTCATTGCACAAAGCAAGCACTATGGGCTGTTCCGCGTGCATGAAGGCCCGACGCCGGAAAAGCTGGAAACCCTGCGCCAGTACCTCAAGGCGCTGGGAGTCCAGCAGACGGTCGGCGACGACCCGCACCCCAGGGATTTTCAGCAACTGGCCCACATGACTCAGGATCGGCCCGATGCGGCGCAGATTCACCAGATGTTGTTGCGCTCGATGCAGCAGGCGATCTATACCCCCTACAACAGCGGCCACTTTGGTCTGGCTTTTGAGGCCTATACCCATTTCACCAGTCCCATTCGTCGGTATCCGGATCTGCTGGTGCATCGGGTGATCAAGGCCTTGCTCCATGAGCGCAAGTACCACTTGCCCGCTTTGCCCACACCCGGCGAAGCCCAGGCCAAGCTGTCCAAGCGCTTGGCGTCCAGGGGGCCATCAGCGGTTGAAAAAGCCCATGCGCACCGCACCAGCGCCGAAATGATGGGATGGCAGGCGGCGGGCTTGCACTGCAGTGCCAACGAGCGCCGGGCCGACGAAGCCAGCCGCGATGTGGAAGCCTGGTTGAAATGCAAATACATGCGCGAACGCCTGGGTGAAGAATTCACGGGCGTGGTCAGCGCGGTCACGAGTTTTGGCCTTTTTGTCACTCTGGACAGCCTCTACGTGGAAGGGCTGGTGCATATCACCGAACTGGGGGGGGAGTACTTCCGGTTTGACGAAGCCCGGCAGGAGTTGCGTGGTGAACGCACGGGTATCCGCTATGCCCTGGGCTCCAAAGTGCATGTGCAGGTCAGCCGCGTGGACCTGGATGGTCGACGGGTGGACTTCCGGCTGGTCCGCGGCGAGGATGAGCTGATGCTGCGCGCCATGCGCGACAAGCATGGGGAAGTGTCGTCTGACGCTGGGACGGGCCGCTCTCCCAGGAAAAACCGATCGGCCTCGGATGTGTCTGCGTACTCCACGCCCAGACGCACAAAAAATCGTGAACCGGGTGCTCGTGGCCTAGGGGTTGCGGCAAAATCCAGCCGGGACATGAACAAATCGAAAAAAGGCAAACGTTGAGATGCGCATTCTGCTGTTTCTGCTGGATACCTTCTTTTTTTTCCTGATCGGCGCGGCCCTGTTGCGTGCCTGGATGAATACCCGCCGCATGCGCATGACCCAGCAGCCGGGCGTCTTCGTGATGGCCGTCACCGACTGGATAGTCCAGCCGCTGCGCCGCACGCTGCCGCGGGCCTGGGCGCAAGCCAACGCCGACTGGGGCAGTTTTTTTGCGGCGCTCATCCTGGCCCTGGCTTACTCGGCCCTGTGGCACATCTTGCGCGGCGGGCAGATTGCCGGTGTCTACAACCTGGGTTTCACGGTCACCATCCCCTTCATCGCCGTGATGTTCATGCTGCGGACGGTGCTCATGGGGCTGATGCTGCTGGCCTTGGTCTATGCCATTCTGTCGTGGGTGCAGCCCCATTCGCCGGTGCAGGCGGTCCTGTCCCGGCTGATTGAGCCGGTGCTGGCACCGATTCGTCGTGTCATTCCGCAGATTGGCGGTGTAGACCTCTCCGTCCTGATCCTGATCATTCTGCTGCAGGTGGGACTGATACTCATCGGCTAACCGATCACAGACTGGCCAGCAGGTCGCTGGCGGTCATGCGATCGCGCAAGTTTGGCCATGCATCGGCCAGCTGGCCATGCCGATAAACCGCTCGAGCAACCGCTTCAAAAGCAGAGCGCTTGTGACTGGCCAGCGATGCACCGATCATCCCGGCCAGGATGTCACCCGTCCCGGCGGTGGCCAGCAGGCCGTTGCCGGTGGGGTTGATGAGGGGTGGCTCACCTGGGGCCGTCAACACGGTGCCTGAGCCTTTGAGCACCACGATGCTGGCCAGTTGTTCGGACAGCGACTGGGCACACCCCAGTCGGTTGGCCTGTATGGCCTCGGCGGTTTGCCCCAGCAACCGCGCGGCCTCTTTGGGGTGTGGTGTGAGTACGGTGGTCCAGCCACGTGTCGCTCGTTGGCGAACAGCATCCTGCAGCATTGGGTCTGCAGCGATGGCATTCAGCGCGTCGGCATCCAGCACCAGGCGAGGGCATCGGGCCAGAATAGGCGGCAACAGGGAGCCGATCAGGTTGCCGCCCCCACAGCCACACACGGCCACGACGTCCGACAACCAAGGCGCCTGCAAGGCCTCCTGCATGGATCGAAACATGAGCTCGGGCATCCAAGGGTCCACAGACAGGCGGGTGGGCTGGTCTTCGGGGGCCAGCAGACTCACATACACACGCCCCGCCCCAGCTTTGAGACTGGCCCGGCCAGCGAGCAGGGCAGCGCCTGCCATGCTGAGCCCGGTCAGGTCGGTGCTGCCGCCTGCTATCCACACATCGCCATGGCTGCCCTTGTGCTGGTGGTGGCCCAAACGGCGCTCCCCGGTGGGTTGCGCTGTTCGTCCGTTGAGCCAGGCGGTTGGGGAGGGAGCGGAGGGCGGGGGGGTGATGCCCAGATCGTCAAACCAGATCAGGCCGCTGGCAGTTCGGCCCATGGCGGTGAAGGGGCCGGGTTTCAGTGTCAACAGTTGCAAGGTATGACGCTGGGCTGACGGACGACAGGTGGTGGTGCTGCGCCACTGGCCGGTGTCGGCATCCAGGCCGCTGGGCACGTCAACCGTGAGCACCGTGGCGTCGGTTGACTGCAGCCGTTCAATCCAGTTGCTGGCCGGGCCGCGGACATCGTTGTTCAGTCCGATGCCCAGAATAGCATCGATGGCCAGGTCAAAGGAGGTGGGTGGATTTGCAGAAAAAGGGACTCCGGCGTCGCGTGCGGCCTGCAGCGCATAAGCGGCGTCCGCCGGCAAGCGGTCAGCCTGCCCCAGCCAGGTGACGGTGAGTTGCCCGCCCGTCGCTTGCAATCGACGCCACCAGTGGATGGCGGCAATCAGTCCGTCGCCCCCGTTGTTGCCGCCGCCGCAAGCGATCCACACCTGTCTGGCATGCGGGGCCAGTGCAGCCGACAGGCGATAGACCGCCTCACCAGCCCGGTTCATCAAGGCATGCGTGGGCAGCTGCGCCATCCCGTTTGCTTCGATTGCACGGCTGGACTGGCTGTCGTACAACGGCCACGGGGCGTCGAGCGTGCTCAGTGTGAGCGGGCGGATGGGCATGGGGTGCTATACTCTCTGAGTTTTGCTGGTTCAGGCCAGTGAATCAATCGCAAACAGACTCACCCGGGTGTTGTCGCCACACATGTACCGTTGGCTTCAATCGGAGTCTGATTTCAGTCCTAACCTTTGGAAAGTAATCATATGTCCATTTCCATGCGCGAAATGCTGGAAGCCGGTGTCCACTTTGGTCACCAGACCCGCTTCTGGAACCCCAAGATGGCCCCCTACATCTTCGGCCATCGCAACAAGATTCACATCGTCAACCTCGAAAAGACGTTGCCGATGTTCGAAGACGCGGCCAAGTTCATCCGCCAGCTCACATCCAACGGCGGCACCGTGCTGATGGTGGGCACCAAGCGCCAGTCCCGTGACATCGTGGCGCAGGAAGCCCAGCGGGCTGGCGTGCCCTACGTGGAGCAGCGTTGGCTCGGCGGCATGCTGACCAACTTCAAGACGGTCAAGACTTCCATCAAGCGTCTGAAAGACATGCAGGCCCAGAAAGAGGCGGGCCTGGACAGCATGTCCAAGAAGGAACAGCTGATGTTCGCTCGCGAAATGGAAAAGCTTGAAAAGGACATCGGCGGCATTCAGAACATGACCGCCTTGCCTGATGCCATTTTCGTGATCGACGTGGGTTACCACAAGATTGCCGTGTCCGAAGCCAAGAAGCTGGGTATCCCGCTGATCGGCGTGGTGGACACCAACCACAACCCTGAAGGCATCGACTACATCATCCCCGGCAACGACGACTCGGCCAAGGCCGTGGCCTTGTATGCCCGTGGCATTGCCGACGCGATCCTGGAAGGCCGTGCCAATGCCGTGAACAACGTGGTCCAGGCGGCTCAGTCCGCCACCGCTGACGAGTTCGTCGAGGTCAAGGACGCTGCCTGATCTTCGCTGGCCGGCTAGGGAAGGGGCGCTGAGCCCCTTTTTTACATGACCGGCCCCTTTCATAGTCAATGACATCCTGGGCCAAGCGCCCGACACTGGAGTACACAATGGCTGCAATCACCGCAAGCATGGTCGCCGAACTGCGCGCCAAAACCGATGCCCCCATGATGGAATGCAAAAAGGCCCTGACCGAGGCCGAAGGCAACATGGAGAAGGCTGAAGAGATTCTCCGCGTCAAGCTGGGCAACAAGGCCGGCAAGGCCGCCAGCCGCATCACCGCGGAAGGCGTGGTGGCTTCCTTCATCGACGGCACCACCGGTGCTCTGGTCGAGATCAACTGCGAAACCGACTTTGTGTCCAAGAACGATCTGTTCCTGGCGTTCTGCAACCACGTGGCAGAACTCGTCGTCAAGAGCAACCCGGCCGATGTGGCTGCCCTGGGCGAGTTGCCGCTGTCCATGGAAGGCTTTGGCCCGACCGTCGAGGAAGTCCGCAAAGGGCTGATCGGCAAGATCGGTGAAAACATGTCGATCCGTCGCTTCAAGCGCTACAGCGGCGGTGGCCAGCTGGCTGCCTACCTGCACGGTGTGCGCATTGGCGTGATGGTGGAGTTTGACGGTGACGCCGTGGCCGCCAAGGACGCCGCCATGCACATCGCCGCCATGAAGCCGGTCGCGCTCTCCGGGGCCGATGTACCTGCCGACCTGATTGCCAAGGAGCGTTCGGTGGCCGAGCAGAAGGCTGCCGAGTCCGGCAAGCCGGCCGACATCGTTGCCAAGATGGTCGAAGGCTCGGTGCAGAAGTACCTGAAGGAAGTTTCCTTGCTCGATCAGGTGTTCGTGAAGGCCGCAGACGGCAAGCAGACTGTGGGCGCATACCTGAAATCGGCCAACACCAACGTCAAGGGTTTCAGCCTGTACGTGGTGGGCGAGGGCATTGAGAAAAAGCAAGACGACTTTGCCGCTGAGGTGGCCGCGCAGGTCGCTGCTGCCAAAGGGGCCTGATTCCACCGGGTCCCTACGGTACTCTCGAGTACCGCCTGGAACGGCCGATCTTCTTCACGAAGTCGGCCGTTGTCACAACCAGCCTCTAAAATCACGTCTTATTTCTTCTGGATGCCTATGCCTGCCCACAAGCGTATTCTTCTGAAATTGTCCGGCGAAGCCCTGATGGGGGATGACGCGTTCGGCATCAACCGTGCCACGATCGTCCGGATCGTCGAAGAAGTCGCTGAAGTCACCCGACTCGGCGTTCAGGTGGCGATCGTGATTGGCGGTGGCAACATTTTCCGCGGTGTTGCGGGTGGCTCCGTCGGCATGGACCGGGCCACGGCGGATTACATGGGGATGCTGGCCACCGTGATGAATTCACTGGCCCTGGGTGATGCCATGGAAAAAGCGGGCGTGACCGCTCGCGTGATGTCGGCGATTGCCATTGAGCAGGTGGTGGAGCCGTATGTGCGGCCCAAGGCACTCCAGTACCTCGAAGAGGGTAAGGTGGTCATCTTTGCCGCTGGTACGGGCAATCCTTTCTTTACGACCGACACGGCAGCTGCTTTGCGTGGTGCCGAGATCGGTGCCGAAATCGTTCTCAAGGCGACCAAGGTTGACGGCGTCTATACCGCCGACCCTAAAAAGGACCCTGCGGCCACACGCTATCAGTCCATCAGCTTCGATGAGGCCATGGCCAGACAGCTGCAGGTGATGGACGCCACGGCGTTTGCCCTGTGCAGAGACCAGAATCTGCCCCTGAAAGTCTTCAGCATTTTCATTCCCGGTGCCCTGCGCCGTGTGGTCATGGGTGAAGACGAGGGCACGCTCGTGCATGTATAAGAGGTGAATCATGCTTATCCCCGACATCAAGAAAACCGCTGAACAGAAAATGAATGCTTCGCTGGAGGCGTTGAAGGCCAATCTGGCCAAGGTGCGCACCGGCCGAGCGAATCCGGCCTTGCTGGATACCGTGCAGGTCGAGTACTACGGTTCCATGCTCCCGATTTCTCAAGTCGCCAATCTGTCCTTGCTCGACGGTCGTACCATCGGTGTCGCCCCCTGGGAAAAGGGCATGGGCGCCAAAATCGAGAAGGCCATTCGTGAATCCGACCTGGGCTTGAACCCGGCCTCGCAGGGTGACCTCATTCGCGTGCCGATTCCCGCCATGACAGAAGAGCGTCGAAAGGAACTCACCAAGCTGGTCAAGGGTGAAGGTGAGCAGAGCAAAATCGCGATTCGCAATCTGCGTCGTGACGCCAACGAGCAAATCAAGAAACTGGTGAAAGATAAACTGGCATCCGAGGACGATGAACGTCGCAGTCAGGATGAGATCCAGAAGCTGACTGACCGCATGATTGCCGAAGTCGACAAGATCGTGGCGGCCAAAGAGCAGGACATCATGGCCATCTGACCGCCAGGTCAGAGGTTTTCATTCATGAATAGCGCGCTCACGGCTTCCGCGCCGCACCATGTGGCCATTGTGATGGATGGCAATGGTCGTTGGGCCAAGCAGCGACTGATGCCCCGCCTGGCGGGGCATCGTCAAGGGCTGGAAAAGTTGCGTGAAGTCGTGCGCTGGTCCATCGAGGCAGGCGTCAAGGTCCTGACCGTTTTTGCTTTTTCTTCTGAAAACTGGCGCCGTCCCACCGATGAAGTCAATGGTCTGATGGGTTTGTTGGCCAAGGCCCTGGACCGTGAAGTGTCCGCCTTGCACGAGGCGGGCGTTCAGTTGCATTTTCCCGGGGATCGATCGGCTTTGTCTGATTCTTTGCAAGTCAGCCTGGCGGCCGCGGAAGCCCAGACAGTCCAGAACCAGTCTCTGGTGCTGAATGTCTGTTTCAACTACGGCGGCCGCTGGGATCTGGTGCAGGCGGCTCGCCGATTGGCAGAGCAGGGCATCGAGATCACTGAATCCTCCCTGTCGCATACCTTGGCCTTGAGCCATGTCCCTGACCCGGATCTCCTGATCCGCACGGGCGGGGAGCAACGCATCAGCAACTTCCTGATCTGGCAAATGGCCTACACCGAGCTGTACTTCACCGATGCCCTCTGGCCCGCCCTGGATAAAAGCACTTTCCTGACGGCCCTGCAGGCGTATGCAGCCCGTGAACGGCGGTTTGGACAGATTTCCGAGCAGTTGTCGCCCACGGCCGTTGCCGCAGTCTGAAGCCCTGCATGCTCAAGCAACGTGTGATCACGGCCATCGTCCTGCTGGCCATTCTTCTGCCCGCCCTTTTCTATCCTTCACCGGAGCCATTTGTTCTGGTGACGCTGCTCCTCATCGTGGCCGCTGGGTGGGAGTGGGCCCGGCTCAATGGTTGCGCTGAAGGGGTGGCCCGAATGGCCGGTGTGGGGCTGGGTTTGTGCCTCGCGACGGTCTGGTGGATCATCGGACTGGACGTGAACAGTCGTGCCCTCTGGTTGCTGGCCAGCCTCATCTGGCTGGCGGTCACCCCCTGGCTGCTCTACCGGGGTGTACAAGGATGGCCCGCCATTCCTCGCGTACTGCGCTTGGCCTTGGGCTGGTTCTTGATTGGGGTGGCTTGGTGGGCGCTGGTTCAGGCCCGTGTGATGGGCGTTGGCATGTTGCTCAGCATCTTGTTGCTCGTCTGGGTGGCGGACATCGCTGCGTATTTCGGCGGGAAGGCGTTGGGTCGTCGCAAGTTGGCCCCGCAGATCAGCCCGGGCAAAAGCTGGGAAGGCGCCATCAGCGGGTGGCTGGGGGTCACCCTGCTCTCTATCGTCTGGGTCTGGGGTTTGTCCGACTGGACCGGGCCGCAGCTGTACAGTGCGCTGTGGGCATGGCCCCAGCCTTGGCTGGCAGTGGCTGCGCTGTGGTTGCTGGTGGCGATGAGTGTGTCTGGTGATCTGGTGGAGTCCCTGGTCAAGCGCAGTGCGGGCATGAAGGACTCCAGCCAGTTGTTGCCAGGCCATGGAGGGGTGCTCGACCGCGTCGATGCCTTGTTGCCGGTCTTGCCTCTGGCCATGTGGTTGGTATCGTGGTGATGGTGTCAGGAGTTTTTCCATGCAGCAACTGACTGTGCTGGGGGCGACCGGCTCTATAGGCACCAGCACACTGGATGTGGTGCGCCGCCATCGAGACCGTTTTCAGGTGTTTGCCCTGACTGCATCGCGCCAAGCCGATCTGCTGGCGCGGCAGTGCCACGAATTCGACGCCCGCTATGCCGTGATTGCCGAAGCCCATGCCTCCGAACTGCGGTCTGCATTACAGACGCTGGGTGCCCGCACGGAGGTTCTGGCGGGGCCGGAGGCCTTGTGTGAGGTGTCTTCGGCGGCCGAGGTGGATATGGTCATGGCCGCCATTGTGGGAGCGGCGGGTTTGCCGCCCTGTCTGGCGGCTGCCCGGACAGGCAAAAAGCTGCTGCTCGCCAACAAGGAGGCTTTGGTCGTCGGTGGACGCTGGTTCATGGACACGGTGCAAGCCGGCGGGGCAACGCTGATTCCTATCGACAGCGAGCATTCGGCGGTTTTCCAGTCTTTGCCCGAGGCTTCCTCTACCTGGTCCAGCCGGGTGGAAAAAATCATCCTGACCGCTTCGGGCGGGCCGTTTCGCCAGCGCGATCCGTCCACCCTGTCGGGCGTGACGCCCGAAGAAGCCTGTGCGCATCCCAATTGGGTCATGGGCCGCAAGATTTCGGTGGATTCGGCGACCATGATGAACAAGGCACTGGAAGTCATCGAAGCCCATTACCTGTTTGGCTTGTCGCCCGAGCAGATCGAGGTGGTGATTCATCCCCAAAGCGTGGTTCACTCGATGGTGCAGTACCGGGACGGCTCGGTTGTCGCTCAACTGGGCACGCCTGACATGCGCGTGCCGATCGCCTACGGCCTCAGCTGGCCTGACCGCATCCAGTCGGGAGCGGAGCCCTTGAATTTCTCGACGCTGGGGGCCTTGACGTTCGAGCCGCCCTCTCGCGATCGATTCCCAGGCCTGTTCCTTGCTTGGGATGCACTGAGAGCACCAGCGGGTACCACGGCTGTACTCAACGCTGCCAACGAAATCGCTGTGGAGAACTTTCTGGCAGGGCGACTGGCTTTTGACCAGATTCATGCGGTCAATCATGCAACTTTGTCGGTCGTGGTGCCCTCCAATAGCCATGATCTGCACGCCTTGCTTGAGCTGGATGCGACCGCACGACGGGTGGCGCGCGAGCAGACAGCCTTTCGTTCCAGAGGTCACTGAGCCATGCTGACCTTGATCGCCTTCATTGCGGCGCTGGCGTTGCTGATTGCGGTACACGAGTACGGTCACTACAGAGTGGCTGTGGCCTGTGGTGTCAAAGTCTTGCGCTTTTCCATTGGCTTTGGCAAGCCCATCTGGCGTCGGCAGTCGGTCAGTGGCACAGAATTTGTCGTGGCGGCTTTGCCTTTTGGCGGCTACGTCCGGATGCTGGATGAGCGTGAGGGCCCTGTGCCCGTCGACGAGCGCCATCGGGCGTTCAACAATCAGTCCTTGGGAAAACGGACGGCCATCGTGGCGGCTGGTCCTGCGGCCAACCTCTTGTTGGCCATTCTGTTGTATGCCCTCGTGGCCTGGACCGGGGTGCAGGCGCCCAAGCCCATCATCTCGCAACCCACAGCGGGTTCTCTGGCCGATCAGGCCGGGTTGCGAGGGGGTGACTGGATACTGGCGACCCAGTCAATGGGTGGTGGTTCGCGATCGCTGGCCTCTTTTGACGATCTGCGCTGGCGATTGACGCGATCCACGCTGGATGGTCAGGATCTCATCCTGCATGTGGGGGATGCATCTGGTCAGGTGACCCGTCAAGTCGTGCTACCGCTGTCTGTTCTGCCGATTCGTGAGGCCGATTCGCAGCTTTTCGAGCGGATTGGTCTGGTGTCTCCCTGGACGGCGCCGGAAGTGGGGAATCTCTTGCCCGGTGGCGTGGCCGAAGCGGCGGGTTTGCGGCCGGGCGACAAGGTCTTGTCCGTGAATGACGTTGCGGTGGCCGATGGTCAGCAGCTGCGGACGCTGATTCGTGCGGGAGTCAGTGAATCTGGTCAGGCTATTGCGCAACGCTGGTTGCTGGAGCGTGAGGGCCAGATCGTGAGTATCGATGTGTTGCCCAGCCCCGAACGGGTCGGTGACGCCTGGGTTGGTCGCATCGGCGCCTACATCGGCGCGGCGCCGGACATGGTGACGGTGACCTTCGGTCCCCTGGAAGGGATATGGCATGGCATGGTCCGGACCTGGGAAGTGTCTGCCCTCACGGTTCGCATGCTGTTTCGTATGCTCACCGGTGAAGCCTCCTTGAAGAATCTGAGCGGGCCCATCACCATCGCGGATTACGCCGGACAGTCGGCCAGCCTGGGGTTGACGTCCTATCTGCTGTTTCTGGCATTGATCAGCGTCAGTCTGGGCGTGCTCAATCTGCTGCCGTTGCCGGTTCTGGATGGGGGTCACCTGATGTATTATCTATGGGAGGCTGTGACCGGTCGACCCGTCTCAGATCTGTGGATGGATCGGCTGCAGCGGGGGGGCATGGTGCTTCTGCTGGGGCTCATGTCTCTTGCCATATTCAACGATGTTGCCCGCTTGCTGGGCTGAAACTGTATTCATGAAAAACAAGCCAAGCCGCATGCGGGGAATTGCCTGGGGCGCTCTGTTGTCCACATTGGTTGCTGCGCTGCCCGCCTGGGCTGTGGATCCTTTCACCGTGCGCGACATCCGGGTTGAAGGTCTCCAGCGAGTGGAGCCCGGTACCATTTTTGCCTCGCTGCCGTTCCGCGTGGGCGACACGTTTTCTGACGATCTGGGTTCTGCGGCGATTCGCTCCCTTTTCGGGTTGGGCCTGTTTTCGGACGTGCGCCTGCAGGTCGACGGTGAGGTGCTGGTCGTGATCGTGGAAGAACGACCCACTGTGGCTGACATCACGTTTTCGGGCATACGCGAATTCGACAATGACGTTTTGCGTCGTGCCTTGCGTGATGTGGGGTTGACGGAGGGTCGTCCCTTTGATCGCGCCCTGGCGGATCGGGCTGAGCAAGAACTCAAGCGCCAATACCTTAATCGCAGCATGTATGCGGTGGATGTCACCACCACGGTGACACCGATCGAGCGCAACCGGGTCAATATCAATTTCAGTGTGGCTGAAGGCGATGTCACCCGTATCCGCGAAATCCGGGTGGTGGGCAACGAGGCCTTCAGCGACTCGACTTTGCGTGGCCTTTTCAACCTGAACACCGGCAACTGGCTGAGCTGGTATACCCGGTCCGATCGTTACTCCCGTGCTCGGCTCAATGCCGACCTGGAAACCCTCCGTTCCTTCTATCTGACGCGTGGTTTTCTGGAGTTTTCCATCGACTCTACCCAGGTGGCGATCACCCCTGGCAAGGAGGACATGTCCATCACGGTGAACATCACCGAGGGCAAGCGTTTTGTGGTGTCGGGTGTACGGCTGGAAGGGGACTTTCTGGGCCGAGAAGATGATTTCAAATCGCTGATCCGGATTCGACCCGGTCAGGCCTACAACGCCGAGGATGTGGCCGAAACCATCCGTGCGTTTTCTGACTACTTTGGCAGGTTTGGTTTTGCTTTTGCGCGCGTTGAGGGCGTGCCAGACATCGACCGTGACAACGCCAGCGTGGCCATCGTGATTCAGGCGCAACCTTCGCGCAGAGCCTACGTGCGACGCATAGACATCCAGGGCAACAACCGCACGCGTGATGAAGTCATTCGCCGAGAGTTCCGCCAGCTGGAAGCGGCCTGGTTTGACAGCGACCGCATTCGCCTGTCTCGTGATCGTGTGGACCGCCTGGGTTTTTTCACTCAAGTGTCGATCGACACGCGTGAAGTACCGGATGCACCGGACCAGGTCGACCTGGTGATGACGGTGGAGGAGCGGCCGACTGGCAACCTGACGCTAGGTGCAGGTTTTTCGCAAGCTGAAAGACTCTCTTTGGTGGCTGGTATCCAGCAGGAGAACGTGTTTGGCAGTGGTAACTACCTGGGATTGAATCTGAATACCAGTGATTTCAATCGCCAGTTTTCTCTGACAACCGTCAACCCTTACTTTACTGAGGACGGGATTTCCCGCTCTTTCGATCTCTTCTACCGCACCACTCGTCCGCTCACCTCGCAAGAGGGGGATTACCGGTTGGTGACGCCAGGCGTTCGTGTGCGTTTTGGCGTGCCGTTCACCGAAACCGACACCGTGTTTTTTGGTCTTGGTCTTGAGCAAACCCGGATTGAAGCCGGAACGGGTCTGCCAGATGCTTATCAACGGTTCATTGATGATTTCGGCACATCAGCATCTTCGGTTCCTTTGACTGTTGGCTGGGCGCGTGACAGCCGAGACAGCGCCCTCGTGCCCACTGAAGGTCGACTGATCCGTTTCAATGCCGAGTTCGGCATTGGCGGGGATACGCGCTACACCCGATTCAACGGCCAGTACCAGCAGTACATTCCTTTGAATCGTCAGTACACCTTGGCCTTCAACGCTGAAGCCGGTTGGGGTAAGGGCCTGGGTGGGCGTCCCTTCCCCTTGTTCAAGAACTTCTTTGGTGGTGGTCTCGGTTCTGTGCGTGGCTTTGAACAGGGAACCCTGGGTGGCACCAGCGGAATCGACGGTAATTTGAGCAACTTGTCCTACATCGGCGGATCGCGCATGGTCCTGCTCAACACAGAGATCATTGCCCCTTTCCCAGGTGCAGGCAATGATCGGACGCTGCGTATGTTCGGATTCTTTGATATCGGTAATGTGTCCGATGACTTCCGCCAGTCGACCAAGCTCTCCGACCTGCGGGCTTCTGCAGGCGTCGGGATCAGCTGGATATCGCCAGTCGGCCCGCTTAGAATTGCCTACGCTCGCCCAGTGCGCAAATTTCCCAACGACAAACCCCAAAGTGTTCAATTCCAGATCGGAACCTCTTTTTGATGAAACCTCTCTCTCTTGACATGATTCGCCGCATTCTGACGGTTCTGGTGCTGGGTTTCGCAGCGGCGACGGCCACTGCGCAAGACTTCAAAATTGGGTTTGTCAATATCGACCGTATATTCCGTGATTCGGCGCCGGCTCGTGCTGCTCAGACCAAGCTGGAGCAGGAGTTTTCTCGCCGCGAGCGCGAAATCGAAAACCTGAGAAACCAGTTGAGGACAGCTTCCGAAACGTTTGAGCGCGAGGCACCCACCTTATCTGAAACCCAACGTGTCACTCGCCAGCGTCAGCTTGTTGATCTGGATCGCGACTTTCAACGACGGAGCCGTGAGTTCCAGGAGGATCTGAACCTGCGCAAAAACGAAGAGTTGCAGCAAGTACTTGAGCGCGCCAACCGCGTGATTCGCCAGATTGCTGAAGCCGAACGCTTCGATCTGATCATCCAGGAGGCGGTCTACATCAACCCCCGCCACGACATCACCGATAAAGTGATCGCAGGGCTCAACAGCGCTCGCTGACGGCAGCCATTCTTGTGACCGTCACACTGACACAACTCCACGCCGCCTTGGGCGGCGTTTTACATGGCGACCCGCAAACGCGTGTCTGTCGAGTGGCCTCTCTCGAAGCAGCAGGTCCTGACGATATTTCTTTTATCGCGCATGCGCGTTATGCCGCTCAGATCGATGCCACCCTGGCCGGTACGCTGATTGTGCCGCCGCATCTGGTTGATAAAGCCAAACAGCGGGGCGCCTGTCTTGAGGTGGATGACCCTTATGTCACTTTTGCCCGGTTGACCCAGTGGTGGCGAGCACGTGAAGAGGCGCTTGATGCGGATGGTGAGCCCCGGGTGCATCACACGGCCTCTATCCACCCGACGGCTTCCGTGGCGTCTGATGCCTGGATCGGCCCATTTGCGGTGATTGAGGCTGGGGCGGTGATTCAGGCCAGGGCCCGGATTGGGGCTCACAGCGTGATTGAGCGGTGTGCGCAAGTGGGAGCGGCCAGCCGGTTGGCGCCTCGGGTGGTGATTGGCCGCGATTGCCAGATCGGAGATCGCTGTGTGTTTCACGCCGGGGTGGTCATCGGTGCCGACGGCTTTGGCTTTGCGCCACACCAGGGTGAATGGGTGAAGATCGAGCAACTGGGCGCGGTCCGCATCGGTCATGACGTCGAAATCGGTGCCAATAGCTGCGTTGACCGGGGTGCGCTGGAAGACACGGTGATTGAAGACGGCGTCAAGCTCGACAACCTGATCCAAATCGGACACAACGTGCATATCGGGCCGCACACGGCTCTGGCGGGCTGTGTGGGTGTGGCGGGTAGTGCCAAGATCGGTGCCCATTGCACCATAGGTGGGGGCGCCGTGGTGCTGGGGCATCTGACGCTGGCCGATCATGTACATATCTCGGCGGCGTCGGTGGTGATGCGTTCGATCCTGCAGCCCGGTCAGTACAGCGGCGTGTTTCCGATCGACGACAATAAGAGTTGGGAAAAGAACGCTGCCACGTTACGACAATTGCATCGCTTGCGCGAGCGCATCAAAGTTTTGGAAAACCGATCATGATGGACATCCACCAAATCCTCAAACAATTGCCCCACCGCTACCCGATTTTGCTGGTGGATCGGGTGCTTTCAGTCGACAAGGGCAAGTCCATCCAGACCCTCAAAAATGTCACGATCAACGAGCCCCAGTTCAATGGTCACTTCCCGCACCGGCCGGTGTTTCCGGGGGTGTACATGCTTGAGGCCATGGCGCAATCGGCCGCCCTGCTGGCGTTTGACACCCTGGGCGTGACACCCGATGAAAAAACGGTTTACTACTTTGCTGGTATTGACGGTGCTCGTTTCAAACGTCCGGTGGAGCCGGGTGACCAGCTGGTGATGGACGTGACGCTGGAGCGCATGAAGGCTGGCATCTTCAAATTCAAAGGCACGGCCCGCGTGGGCGACGAAGTGGCCTGTGAAGCCGAACTGATGTGCACCATGCGGACGATCGCCTGAGGTTGGCGTCATGGCTCACATACACCCCACCGCGCTGGTGGACCCCAAGGCCGAGCTGGATAGCTCGGTCACTGTGGGGGCCTATACCCTGGTTGGCCCGCATGTGAAGATCGCGGCCGGTACCTCCATCGGCCCCCATTGCGTGCTGGACGGCCACACCACGCTCGGTGAAGGCAACCGCATTTATCCCTTTGTTTCGCTCGGCTTGCCCAGTCAGGACAAGAAGTATGCCGGCGAGCCTTGCGAGTTGGTCATTGGCAACCACAACACCATTCGCGAGTACAGCACCTACCATATCGGCACTGTGCAGGGGGGGGGCGTGACCCGTCTGGGCCATCACAACTGGATGATGGCCTACACCCACCTGGCGCATGACTGCGTGGTCGGCAATCACACCATCTTTGCCAACAATGCCCAACTGGCCGGGCATGTGGAGGTGGGCGACTGGGTCATTCTGGGCGGCTACACCGTGGTGCACCAGTTTGTGCGCATTGGCGCCCATGCCATGACCGCCATGTCGTCACTGCTTTTTGCGGATGTCCCCCCCTTCATCATGGCGCAGGGCCAGCCGGCGGGTGCCCGCTCCATCAATGTGGAAGGTTTGCGCCGCCGTGGATTCAGCGCCGAGCGCATTTCAGCGGTCAAGGCCATGCACAAGGCGCTTTACCGGGATAACCTGACGCTGGAGCAGGCGCAAAGTCGCATCAAGGACCTGGTGGATCGTTTTCCTGAAGCCGCTGCCGATGTGGACCTGATGACCGGGTTTTTGCAACGCATGTCCACCGAACGGGGCATTGTGCGTTGAACTCAACAGCGCTGGCATGTGACCTGGCGATGGTGGCCGGGGAAGCCTCGGGCGACCTGCTGGCGGCGCAATTGCTGGCGGGCATGAAGCCGCGCTGGCCCGATTGGCGGGCCGCAGGCATCGGTGGCCCGGCCATGCAGGCGCAAGGTTTTGACGCCTGGTGGTCCAGCGACAAGCTGGCCGTTCGGGGCTATGTGGAGGTGTTGCGTCACTACCACGAAATTGTCGGCATCCGTCGGCAGTTGCGCGATCGATTGCTGGAAGCACCCCCGAAGGTGTTTGTGGGAGTGGATGCCCCGGATTTCAACTTGGCACTCGAAGGCAATCTTCGCGCCCGCGGCGTCAAAACCATCCATCTGGTTGCCCCGGCTGTGTGGGCCTGGCGCCCGGAGCGGATGGCGGTGATCCGTCGCAACGTCGACCATCTGCTCTGCATTTTTCCATTCGAGCCGGCCCTCTTTCATGCGCAGGGTGTGCCTGCCACCTACATCGGGCACCCACTGGCACCGCTCATTCCCATGGAGCCGGATCGAGCGGCCGCGCGGCAATCGTTGTCTTTGGCGGACGATGCCCCCGTGGTGGCGTTGTTGCCAGGCAGTCGGCGTACCGAGATCGATCATCTCCTGCCGCGCTTTCTGCAGGCTGCAAAACAGATGCTGCTTCAGAGGCCATCGCTGCAATTTGTCTTGCCAGCGGTGCCCGCATGGCTGGATCGTGTCATGCAACGGGTGGAGGCGGCCGGGCTGGCTGATCGTGTTCGCGTCACGCGGGGCGGCTCGTATGCGGCTCTGGCGGCTTGCGATACGACCCTGATTGCCAGCGGCACAGCCACCCTGGAGGCCGCGCTCTTCAAACGGCCCATGGTGATCGCCTATCACATGAACTGGCTGTCCTGGAAGCTGCATCAGCGCAAGCGCCTGCAGCCCTGGGTGGGTTTGCCCAACATTCTGGCAGGCGAGTTTCTGGTGCCTGAGTTGCTCCAGGAAGCCGCTACGCCGGAGGCCCTGGCCAATGCCACCCTGGCCTGGCTGTCGGAAGATCATGCCAACCGGGAACGCGTGCAACAGCTGCAGGCCCGATTCACCTCGATGCACCATGACCTGACCCGTGACACCGCAGAACTGGCCACCCATGCGATCGCGCAAGTCCTCGGCTGACATGGCCACCCAGCAGCAATCCTTCACTTGGGACGATGCCCGACTGGTGGCGGGCGTCGACGAGGCAGGTCGTGGTCCGCTGGCAGGGCCGGTGGTGGCCGCCGCGGTGATGCTGGATGAGACCCGACCCATCCATGGTCTGGCCGATTCCAAGAAGCTCAGCGCGGCGCGTCGCGATAGCCTCTACGACGAGATACGCGCCCACGCGCTTTGTTGTTCAGTGGCCATGGCGAGTGTCGAGGAAATCGACCGTCTGAATATTTTGCAGGCTACGTTACTGGCCATGCGCCGAGCCGTGGAAGGATTGCGCCTCAAGCCCCAACTGGTGCTGGTGGATGGCAATCGGCTCCCGGTCCTGCCTGTCCGGGCCGAAGCCATCGTCCAGGGTGACGCAAGGGTGCCTGCCATCTCCGCTGCTTCCATTCTGGCCAAGGTGACCCGGGATCGATGGCTGGATGAGCTGCATGTCGAATTTCCCTGCTACGGTTTTGACCAGCACAAAGGATACGGGACCGCGCAGCATCTGGCGGCATTGAAGCAGCACGGCCCCTGTGTCGCGCATCGTCGCAGCTTCGCGCCGGTTGCCGATGCCATGGCCCAGACTGCGCGACCTTTCGAGGCCTGAAAATACAAGCTGTCATGCCCGCTGAAATCATCACCTCGAAAGACAACCCCTGGGTCAAGCAATGCCGGTCGCTGGCGCAGGACAGCGCCGCCTATCGGCAAGTGGGCGAAATCTGGCTCGAGGGAGATCATCTGTGCCGCGCCTTGCTCACGCGGGGTCGTCTGCCGTCGGCGGTGGTGGTGACGGCATCGCATCCGGAGATGGCCGATGCCTGGCACTTGCCCGATACCGTACGCCGTGTGGTCGTGGCCGACCGGCTGATGGCATGGATCAGCGGCCTCGATTCGCCCCCGAAGGTGGCATTCCGTGTCCCCGTATCTGCCCCTGCCGGCGTGGTCGCTGGTCTGCCGACGATTGTGCTGGACCGCTTGCAGGACCCAGGGAACGTGGGCTCGATTCTTCGCAGCGCTGCGGCCTTCGGTTTTCGGCAAGTCGTGGCTCTGAAAGGAACGGTCGCCCTGTGGTCGCCCAAGGTGATCCGCGCCGGCATGGGCGCGCATTTTGGCCTGCACCTGTCCGAAGGGGCACCCCTTGAAGCGCTGCAGGCTTTATCGATTCCGCTGGTGGCCACGAGTTCGCACCAGGGGCAGTGGTTGCATGAAGCACGGCTGCCTTGGCCTTGTGCATGGTTGATGGGCCATGAAGGGCAGGGGGTGGCCGAACCCTTGTTGGCTCTGGCGGAGCACCGCATACGCATTGCCCAACCCGGTGGGGAAGAGTCGCTCAATGTCGCGGCAGCGGCGGCCATTTGCCTGCATGCCAGCTCCCTGGCGCGGCCCGGTTCTTGCTGACGGCTCGGCTATAATCAAAAGGTTTACCCTAAACTTACGCGCCTGCGGCTGGAACCGTTCCAGCCTCCCCCTGAAAGTCCTGTCATTTTCGCTTGGGGTCAGGTGCGTCCAAAATGGAGTGTTCCGTGTTTTCCGTCCCAGCAAAAGCCATTCTCGCTCTCGCAGACGGCACGGTCTTTACCGGTGTTTCGATCGGCGCCACGGGTCAGACCGTGGGCGAAGTGGTGTTCAACACCGCCATCACCGGTTATCAGGAAATCCTCACCGACCCGAGCTACCGCCAGCAGATCGTGACGCTCACGTATCCGCACATCGGCAACTACGGCATCAACGAGGAAGACGTGGAGGCCGATGCCATCCACGCCGCCGGCCTGATCATCAAAGACCTGCCCCTGCTCGCTTCCAACTTCCGTTCGCAGCTCACCCTGAGCGATTACCTCAAGCGTGAGGGCACGGTGGCCATCGCCGGGATCGACACCCGCAAGCTCACCCGCATCCTGCGTGAAAAGGGCTCGCAGAACGGCGCCATCGTCGGTCTGGCCGAAGGCCAGGAAGTGAGCGACGCCCTGAAAGCGCAGGCCGTGGCGGCCGCGCAGCAGGCCCCCAGCATGGCCGGGCAG
The DNA here is from genome assembly GCA_030602985.1 of Burkholderiales bacterium. Lineage (GTDB taxonomy): Bacteria > Pseudomonadota > Gammaproteobacteria > Burkholderiales > Burkholderiaceae_C > UBA997. Next base: position 1,345 of record JAUVYR010000002.1, on the reverse strand, counting down.
GACCTGGCCAAGGTGGTGAGCACGAAGCAACCCTACACCTGGACTCAGACCGAATGGCAACTGGCCCGCGAAGACGGCACCCCTGGCTATGGCGAGCTGACGGCTCCTCGTTTTCATGTGGTGGCATACGACTTCGGCGTGAAGAAGAACATCCTGCGCATGCTGGCCGAGCGGGGCTGCAAGGTCACCGTGGTACCGGCACAGACGCCGGCAGCCGAAGTACTCACGTACAACCCGGAGGGCATTTTTCTGTCCAACGGCCCGGGCGACCCGGAGCCGTGTGACTACGCCATCGCGGCCACGAAGGCACTGATCGAGACCGGCAAGCCGGTGTTCGGCATCTGCCTGGGCCACCAGATCATGGCCCTGGCCAGCGGTGCCAGGACCTTCAAGATGCCCCACGGCCACCACGGCGCCAACCACCCGGTGAAAGACCTGGACACGGGCCGCGTCAGCATCACCAGCCAGAACCACGGTTTTGCGGTGGACATGGCCTCGCTGCCCGCCAACCTGCGCGCCACCCATGTGAGCCTTTTCGATGGCACGCTGCAAGGCCTGGAGCGTACCGACAAACCGGCCTTCTGTTTCCAGGGCCACCCCGAGGCTTCGCCCGGCCCGCACGACATCGCCTACCTGTTCGATCGCTTCACGGCACTGATGGAGCAACACAAAAATGCCTAAGCGCACCGACATCAAGAGCATCCTCATCATCGGCGCCGGCCCGATCGTCATTGGCCAGGCCTGCGAGTTCGATTACTCCGGCGTGCAGGCCTGCAAGGCGCTGCGCGAAGAGGGCTACAAGGTCATCCTGATCAACAGCAACCCCGCCACGATCATGACCGACCCGGCCACGGCCGACGTCACCTACATTGAGCCCATCACTTGGCAGACGGTCGAAAAGATCATCGCCAAGGAGCGCCCCGACGCCATCCTGCCCACCATGGGAGGCCAGACCGCGCTGAACTGCGCCCTGGACCTGTGGCGCAATGGCGTGCTGCACAAGTACAAGTGCGAGCTGATCGGCGCCACGCCCGAGGCCATCGACAAGGCCGAAGACCGCCTGAAGTTCAAGGACGCGATGACCCGCATCGGCCTGGGCTCGGCGCGCTCCGGCATTGCCCACAGCATGGAAGAAGCGTGGGCGGTGCAGAAGGCCGTGGGCTTCCCCACGGTGATCCGCCCCAGCTTCACGCTGGGCGGCACGGGCGGCGGCATTGCCTACAACCCGGAAGAGTTCGAGACCATCTGCAAGCGCGGCCTGGAAGCCTCGCCCACCAACGAGCTGCTGATCGAAGAGTCGCTCGTGGGCTGGAAAGAGTACGAGATGGAAGTGGTCCGCGACAAG